>DLMX01000052.1:18235-50420 GCA_002479405.1 Methylophilaceae bacterium UBA7525 | reverse complement strand
GTGGAGGACAACAGCCTCAGCTTGCCGCCGACCTCGGACAGGAAAGCGGTACTGCGTTCCCATTTGGTCTGCATGGAGCCTTCGATGCCCATGGCCTTGACCGTATCAAGGCCGACCAGACTCTCGATCAAGGTCGCATTGCGCATGGCGGTTGCGCGATACATAGTTTCAGAAAGTTCATGCATCTTGGCCTGCACGCTGAGCGCATAAATCAGCATCAGCATACCGCCGAAGACGACAGGAATGATCATCGGCCAGGCAATCCACGCCATGACAGCAATGAAGATAAAGGCAAACGGGATGTCAATAAATGTCGTAATTGTGGCAGAAGTGATGAAATCCCGAACAGTTTCGAAGGAACGCAGATTGGAAGCAAAGGAACCCACCGACGTCGGCCGGTTCTCCATGCGCACGCCCAATACCCGCTCCATGATGCGGGAAGACAACTTGATATCGACGCGCTGGCTGGCCCAATCAAGGAAATAACCGCGCACCGTGCGCAGGATGAAATCACCGATGATGATCAACGCCACGCCGAAACCCATCATCCACAAGGTCTCTACAGACTTGTTGGGCACGATGCGGTCATAGACATTCATCGTAAAGAGCGGCAGCGCCAGCGCAAATATATTGATGAGGAATGCGGCCAGCATGATATCGCGGTAGATGCGGCCATTCTCCGACAGCACCCCCCAGAACCAATGCTGCAGCTTGACTGCACCGACCGCTGGCGCCCGCTGATCAAAGCGGTATTTGGGCTTGATTACCGCCACATGACCGTCATAACGGCTTTCCAGCTCCTCGATAGGCAGTGTAATTTCCGCCTCACCGACCGCGGGAAGAATCACCCGGGCATGCCTGCGCGCATCGTCCCATCCCAACAGCAGGCAGACACCTTCGCCTTTGAGCAGTAACATGGCAGGCAGGAACTCGGCAGGGATCTGATTTAACGGAAGCTTGTGAAGTTTGCAGGTCAGCCGTGCGCGCGCTGCAGCACGGCCAAGCAAATCGGGGGTCAGCCGCCCATCCTGCAGCGGCAGGCCTGAGAGCAATGCATCGCGCGTCGTCGATACTTCATACAAATCACAGAGGAAAAGCAACGATTCAAGCAAATCGTCCGGTTTCTCCTCGGCTCGTTCTTTGATAGTGTCTGTTGTCTGCATGCTTTAATGTCTTTTAATTTTTTGCAAAACAAGAACTGATTCATGCATGGCGCATATGTTCCATGTTACCCCTTCAGCAAAATTCAGGCCAATACCATGCATTTCATGGCTAACTACTGCGAAAGCACAAACAAATTGAAGTTAAAGATTTTATTTAATCTTTAGCTATGAGGATATTACGAACGGTAAATAACGTGAGGCCGAAACGTAATTGAGCGGTACCTGAGTGGCCGAAACAAACAAAATCAAAAATGAAATGATGGAGGCGCGAGCCGGAGTCGAACCGGCCTAAACGGCTTTGCAGGCCGCGGCATAACCGCTTTGCTATCGCGCCATACCCGTACTACGGTGACTATGAAAAAAGGGAAAGCAATGTTTGCTTGCTTTCCCTTTTTTGTATTTGGAGCGGGAAACGAGTCTCGAACTCGCGACCTCAACCTTGGCAAGGTTGCGCTCTACCAACTGAGCTATTCCCGCGTGAAGAAGGCAGCATTTTAGCGATTTTGAAGAAGGTGTCAAGGCTGATTTGCGCTTATTTTTTTGTCCGCATCTGAGGCCAGGCGGCCTTCAGATAGTAAGCCATTGACAGCAATGTTAAAAATGCTGCGACGTAAATTAAAAGCTCACCAAAAAATTTTATATCGACCGGGCCGATCCGGTCATAATAGAGCAACAAAAGGATGGCAATCATCTGTGCGGCGGTCTTGATCTTGCCCAGATTGGCGACCGCCACACTGCTGCGTTCGCCGATGCCGGCCATCCATTCGCGCAGCGCGCTGATGGCAATTTCGCGACCGATGATGATCAGCGCAATGATTGCACCCGTACGCTCCAGTTCGACCAGTACGATCAATGCCGCCGCCACCATCAACTTGTCTGCAACCGGATCGAGAAAAGCACCAAAGGCGGACGTCTGGTTCAGCGCGCGCGCCAGATAACCATCGAACCAGTCAGTGACGGCCGCCAGCGCAAAGATCAGGGTTGCGGTGAAGTTCACCCAGTGCGGGTCAATGATATCGGCCGGCAGGTAAAAAATGCCGACAAAGACCGGAATCAGCAGAATGCGCAGAAATGTCAGGCTGTTGGGAATGTTCCAGTTCATTTAATGCAACTCCTTTTCGTATGCGTGCGCGCTCAATGCAACTCCCCGTATATCTTTTCCGCCAACATCTGGCTGATGCCCTCGACCTGCGCCAATTCATCGACACTGGCATTCTTCACGCCATCCAGACCACCAAAACGGGTCAATAGCTTCTGCCTGCGCTTGGCACCGATGCCGCCGATATCTTCCAGCGAGGAGTGCATTCGCGCCTTGCCGCGTCTGGCACGATGGCCGGTGATGGCAAAGCGGTGCGCCTCATCGCGAATCTGCTGCAGCAAGTGTAACCCGGGATGGTCCTTTTTCAGACCGACAGGCGTGTCGCGATCGGCAAAAAACATTTGCTCAAGTCCCGGTTTGCGTTCCTCGCCCTTGGCGATACCTACCAGCTGAATATCTGACAGCCCCACCTCACGCATCACCTCGACAGCGACACCGAGCTGCCCCTTGCCGCCATCGATAAAGATCAGGTCCGGCACCTTGCCCTCGCCTGCTGCGATCTTCTTGTAGCGACGCGTCAGCGCATCGCGCATCGCCGCATAATCATCACCGGGCGTGATGCCGCTGATGTTGTAGCGGCGGTATTCCGAATTCTGCATGGCGCCCTTGTCGAAAACGACACAGGAAGCGACGGTCGCCTCGCCCATGGTATGGCTGATATCGAAACACTCGATGCGCTCGGTGGTCTCGTTCAAATCGAGCGCCTCGCGCAGCGCCTGCAATCTGCCCTGCTGACTGGCATGCAAAGTGGCGCGCTGCTGCAAGGCCAGTTCGGCATTGGTCTGCGCCATTTTCAACCAGACCTTTTTGTCACCGGTCGGCCTGGTGTTGATGCGGATGCGCCTGCCGGCCTGCTCAGTGAAGACCTCTTCCAGCGCTGCAGTCTCGATCGGTACGCCGACAAATATCAGTGGCGGCATCTTCTGACCGACATAATGCTGTTCAAGAAAAGCCTCGGTCAGCGATTCGATATCGCAACCATCGGCATTTTTCGGGAAGAAGCTCTTGTCGCCGATATGGCGGCCACCGCGAATCATCACCAGATTCACACAATACTCGCCCGCTTGCTCCGCACAAGCAATGATATCGGCATCACTGACATTGAAATCGCTGACGAACTGCCGTGCCTGCACCTGGCGCAGACTCTGCATGCGGTCGCGATAAACTGTCGCGAGCTCATATTCCTGCCGATCCGCCGCCTGCATCATTTTGGCGCTCAGCTCATCCATAATCTGCTGCTCGCGCCCCTGCAGAAACAGCGTGGCATGGTTGACGTCGCGCCGGTATTCCTCGGCCGAGATGTAATCGACACAGGGTGCCGTGCAACGCTGAATCTGATACTGCAGGCAAGGTCGTGAGCGGTTGGCGAACACGGTGTTCTCGCAGGTACGCAAACGAAACACCTTCTGCAGCAGTTGTATGCTTTCCCGCACAGCCACAGAATTGGGAAATGGCCCGAAATACTCGTTGCCCTTGCGCTGTGTGCCACGGTGGAAAGCCAGGCGCGGGAACTCGTCGCCGGTCAGCACGATGTAAGGATAGGATTTGTCATCGCGGAACAGCACGTTGTACCGCGGCATGAAGCTCTTGATGAGATTGTTCTCAAGCAGCAGCGCTTCCGCTTCCGAGCGCGTCACCGTGGTTTCTATGCGTACGATATTGGACACCATCAATCTCGTGCGCGGACTCGGCAGATTCTTGACAAAGTAGGAAGACACCCGTTTTTTCAGGTCCTTGGCCTTGCCCACATAAATCACATCATCCTGCGCATTGATCATGCGATAGACGCCGGGCAGGTTGGGCAAGGTTTTCAGGACAGGTTTCGGATCAAAACTCATTGATTAAATCGCAATATTTTAGATACAGCGCCAGGTAGCAGAAATACGTGACCAGGCATGCTCCATGAACTGGGTTCACCTGGCTGGCCACCCTGCTTTTTCAGTTGTTCTCAAAACCCTATTCGTCGAGCAGATCACCCGCCACTGCCCAGTTTTCTTCCTTCACTTCATCGAAGACGATATAGGTATAGGATCTCGGCTTGTGCGCGATACGTTCCATGGTATCGGTGATTTCCTTGGCGATCTTGTCCTTTTGCTCACGTGTCAGGGAGCCGGCCAGTTTGACATTGATGTAGGGCATGTCTATCTCCTTATTTCCTGTTGAATGGATTCGAATACTGCCTGGAACATGTCATCAGTCAGTCGCCTGGTCTGCGTGTTGTAGCGGCTGCAGTGATAACTATCATAAAGTATCCGGCCGTCCGGCAGTTCATGGCGGGCCGCATGAGCGAACTTGTAGGCACCAATCTTAAGCCCCAGTGCTTTCAACACTGCCTGATGCGCAATATTGCCCAACGCCAGAATCACCAGATCCTTCGGCAGACTGGCGATCTCCGCTGCCAGAAACTGATTGCACAGCCGGATCTCGTCACCGGTCGGCTTGTTCTCCGGAGGTAGACATTTGACCGCATTGGTGATGCGGCAATCCTTTAGTTGCAGACCATCCTCTGCCGAGATCGAGACATCTGCACTGGCAAAACCGTACTTGTGCAGTGTCCGGTAAAGCAGTATACCGGCGTAATCGCCTGTAAATGGCCGCCCGGTGCGATTGGCCCCATGCATGCCGGGCGCAAGACCGACTATCAGGAATTTTGGCGACGTATCGCCAAAGGAAGGCACGGGCCGGGCAAAATACACAGGATGCTGAATTCTCACCTCATCGAGAAAATCTGCCAGACGCGCACAACGACGGCAAGCAATATCAAAAGTCATGGGCATGGAAGATTGCGTCATCAATGGTTGCCCGGTTTTCCTGTCAGCCAGCAACCTTCGGCATCCTGTTTGCCTGCATGATTCAGCTCCGGTTGCAGAATGACATGCTGAATATTGAACTCATCATGCAGGATATGCCGCATCGTTTCCAGAACCATCGGCCATTCACTCTTGTCATTGACCACCACATGGGCAGAAAGCGCAGTCACTTCGGAAGATAATGACCAGACGCGCAAATGATGTACCCCCTCCACCTCGGGAACCGTCAGCAGGTCTTGTCGGATGATATCGATATCCAGATGTCCGGGCACACCCTCCATCAGCATATGCACCACCTCGCGCAACAGTCTGAGGGTGGAAATGAGAATCAGCAGCGATATGAATATCGACAATACCGGATCGACCAGATACCAGCCCGTGAAATAGATCACCACACCGGCTGTCAGTGCCGACACCGAGCCAAGCAGATCGCCCATCACATGCAATAACGCTGCACGATGATTGATGGTGTGTTGACCGCGATGCAGATGCAGTGCCACGAAGATATTGATCAGCAAGCCAATAAAGGCGATCAGCATGACCCCGCCGGCTGCGACCTCCTGTGGCGACTGAATGCGCTTGATTGCCTCGAGGACAATAGATGCGACCACGACCAGCATCAGCAAAGCATTGACCAGCGCCACCAATACTTCGGCCCGCAAAAAACCATAGCTGTGTCTGGCATTGGCCGGTTTACGCGCGACCCAGGCACCTAGCCATGCCAGCGCCAGCGCTGCTGCGTCCGAGGCCATGTGTCCGGCATCACCAAGCAATGCGAGCGAGCCGGTAACCCAACCGCCCAGTGCCTCAACAACGGCAAAACCGGCAGTCAGGACCAGTGGTAGAAACAGAACATCCCGCTTGTGTGGCGTGGAATCGTGCGAATGATTGTGATGATGTCCCATAGACCGTAATGCTAGCAGCCTGACACTGACTCTCCAATGCGACGATGCAATAAATATCTGAAAACCGACTTACATCCATCCAGCGCAGCAATAAAAAAAGGCACCCGCAATCGGGTGCCTGCTGAAACAACTACGAAAACTTAATATGTCTTTACTGCATCAGCCTTCTGACAACGCTCGCCTCTCACCTTGCGCTTATTATCCCAATTGTCATGCATCGCCTGCTTCTCTGACTGATCAATGAAACCGTCGCCATTGGCGTCCATGCGTTTGAAATGATGCTCCATGCGCTTGTCATTGGCTGCGCGAAACTCTTCATAGCTGATCTTGCCATCCTGATTGGTATCGACCTGCCAGCCGCGTTCGGATTTATGGGATTTGACCGGTTCCGCCGGCTCATCGGCAAATACACTACCCATGCCAAAAGCAGCAACAACTGCGGTAACACCAAGAATTCTGGTCAATGTCATTGTGTGATCCTTTCCTGTCGTATAAAAATGCTACCCTTGCTCCAACGATAGCGGACAACATCGGTTGACCATAGCAACCGGAGCATGCGAACCGAATGGAATACAATATCGAAATTGATGTCTGACATTCATTGTCAATTTAATGTGAACACTCCCTGATACGAGGAACCGCATCATGAAACCCAGTCGTCTACTTATTGCCGTATTCCTGTTAAGCAGCCTGCCTGTCATGGCAGCGGACAAAATCGTCGCCATGCGCGCCATCGGCGAAGCCGGCGTTGGCAAGATCATCGGCATCATCAAACTGGCTGACAGTGAGCAGGGGTTGATCATCAGCCCTGACCTGGCAGAGCTGCCGCCGGGCGAACGCGGCTTCCACATACATGAAAACCCGAGCTGCGCCACGCTGGAAAAGGATGGCAAGAAAGTTGCCGGCCTTGGCGCCGGTGGCCATTACGACCCTGCGCATAGCGGCAAACATGCAGGGCCGACAGGTGACGGGCACTCGGGCGATTTGCCGGCACTGATCGTTGCGGACGATGGTACGGCTACACTGTCCGTAGTCGCACCAAAACTTAAAGTTGCCGATGTGCTTGAGCGCGCCATCATCATCCATGCCGGCAGCGACAATTACAGCGACGACCCGAAACCGCTGGGTGGCGGCGGTGCGCGCATCGCTTGCGGCATCATCGAATAAAGTCGCTCACCATCAGTTCCTTGACATCAAGAAATCAGAAGCTTTTACATGCTTAGTTATCGTCACGCCTTTCACGTCGGCAATCATGCCGACGTGCTGAAACACATTGTTCTGTTGCAAGTACTGAAACACGCCGCGCAGAAAGACAAACCCTTCTGGTATATCGATACCCACGCCGGTGCCGGCAGCTATGCGCTGGATAAAGGTTATGCCACGCAGAATGCGGAGTTCGCAGGCGGCATTGGACAGCTTTGGGACATCCGGGGTTTGCCGCAGGCCATTGCTGACTATATCGAACTCGTCCGCAGCTTTAACCATGACCATGTACTCAGACATTATCCAGGATCGCCGGTAGTGGCATTCAGCGCCATGCGGGCGGACGACCGCTTGCGTCTTTTCGAACTGCATCCCAACGACTACAAGCTGCTGAACCAGTCATTCAAGGCTTTGGGTTTGGGGCCAAATAACCGCCGGGTGATGACCGAAGCGCAGGACGGCTTTGCCGGGATAAAAGCCTTGCTACCACCGCCACCACGTCGCGCAGTGGTACTGATTGACCCGCCTTATGAGGAAAAGAAAGACTATCTACGCGTCGTCGATATGCTGAAAGACAGCCTGACACGCTTCGCTACCGGCACTTACATCATCTGGTATCCCTTGCTGCAAAGACCGGAACCGCAGCAGATGGTAGAAAAGCTCAAGAAACTGCCACTGAAAAGTTGGCTGCATGTCAGCCTGACTGTACAGACACCTGCTATCGATGGCTTCGGCATGCATGGCAGCGGGCTTTTTATTGTCAATCCACCCTACACCCTGCCCCATCTATTGACCGAAGCAATGCCGGTTCTGCTTGAGAAACTCGGCCTGGATGAAGGTGCCGACTATGTTCTGGAGTCCCAAATCAGTTGAAACTGAAAGTTCTCCGGCATATTGAAGCTGCAAACTGCCGTTTGTCATAAATTTTCATATGGGCGGACGGCACTTTTGATATCATTTGCGGCTGTCATTTTCCGACCCCGTTTTCAGGAATCCCTATGCAAACACAAAACACACCGCCGCGCATGCGCCCTATGAGCGCCATCCTGTTCGGTAGCCGCTGGCTGCAAGTACCACTCTATCTGGGCCTTATTGTTGCCCAGGCCGTCTATGTCTTTCACTTCATGGTCGAACTGACCCATCTGGTGGAAAAAGTGCCGCATCTGGCCGAAGCAGACATCATGCTGATCGTGCTGGGTCTGATCGACGTCGTCATGATCTCCAACTTACTGATCATGGTCATCGTCGGTGGCTATGAAACCTTTGTTTCACGCCTCAACCTCAGCGGGCACCCGGATGAGCCGGACTGGTTGTCGCACGTCAACGCCAACCTGCTCAAGGTCAAGCTGGCGACCGCCATCATCGGCATCTCGTCCATCCACCTGCTGAAGACCTTCATCAACGCCCACAATCTCGATCAACAGACCATGATGTGGCAGACCATCATCCACATGGCGTTCGTGCTCTCGGCTGTCTCCATCGCCTACATCGACCGGCTGATGACGCACCCGACGGAAAAGGCGCATTAAAAGCCCCTGCCTCACAAAAAAGGCTGACAACTGTCAGCCTTTTTTATCGCCCGCCGCAATCAGCCAGCGGCATTGATAGCAATGCCGCGCCACTGCTTCGGCCCGCTTTCATGGATGGAATTGCCGCGACTGTCGACCGCTACCGTCACCGGCATCTCCTTCACCTCAAACTCGTAGACCGCCTCCATGCCGAGGTCGGCAAACGCCAGCACGCGGGCGGACTTGATCGATTTCGCGACCAGATAGGCCGCGCCGCCGACCGCGATCAGATAGACCGAGCGATGCCGGCGGATGGCCTCGATCGCCGCCTCGCCGCGCTCGGCCTTGCCGATCATGCCGAGCAGTCCGGTTTTTGCCAGCATGATGTCGGTGAACTTGTCCATGCGCGTCGCCGTGGTCGGGCCGGCCGGGCCGACCGGCTCATCGCCGACCGGGTCGACCGGCCCGACGTAATAGATGAAGCGATTGGTGAAATCCAGCCCATCCGGCAAGGGCTTGCCCTCGGCCAGCAACTCGATGATACGCTTGTGCGCGGCATCGCGACCGGTCAGCAGTTTGCCCGACAACAGCAAGGTCTCGCCCGGCTGCCAGCTTTCGATATCCTGTGCGGTCAGCGTATCCAGATTGACCTGTCTCGCCTGCGGGTCGGGCGTCCAAGCCACCTCGGGCCAGTCACTCAAGCGCGGCGGCATTTGCGTCACCGGGCCGCTGCCGTCCAACACGAAGTGTGCGTGACGCGTAGCTGCGCAATTGGGTATCACCGCTACCGGCAAGGAAGCAGCGTGCGTCGGGTAATCGAGAATCTTCACATCCAGCACCGTGGTCAGGCCGCCCAAGCCCTGGGCACCGATGCCGAGTGCGTTGACCTTGTCAAAAATCTCGATGCGCAGTTCCTCGATGCGGTTGCGCGGACCGCGCGCTTTCAGAGCCGGCATGTCGATCTCGTCCATCAGCGCTTCCTTCGCAAGCAGCACAGCCTTTTCTGCTGTGCCGCCGATGCCGATGCCGAGCACGCCAGGTGGGCACCAGCCGGCACCCATCTCGCCGACCTGCGCCAATACCCAATCGACGATACTATCGGACGGATTGAGCATGCCCAGTTGCGCCTTGTTCTCTGAACCGCCGCCCTTGGCCGCCAGCTTGACTTCGACCTTGTCGCCCGGCACCAGCCGCACATGCGTCACCGCCGGGGTGTTGTCGAAGGTATTCTTGCGCCGGCCGGCCGGGTCGCTTACGATGGAAGCCCGTAGCGGGTTCTCTGCCAAGCCGTAGGCGCGTCGCACACCCTCATTGATCAAGGCTTCGACATCAGCGCCCTGTTCCCAGTGCACACCGGTGCCGACATTGACGAAAACGACGACGATGCCGGTATCCTGGCAGATCGGCCGCTTGCCTTCCGCGCACATACGCGAATTGGTCAGGATCTGCGCGATGGCGTCCCTGGCGGCGGGTGACTGTTCCATGTCATAGGCAGCACCCAAAGCCTGAATGAAATCGACCGGATGATAATAGGACATGAACTGCAGGGCGTCAGCAACGCTCGCAATCAGGTCTTCACTTTTGATCAGGCGCACGTTACTGGTCAGGCTCACGCCACCGCCTGCTTCAACTGTTCCAGAATGGCCGGATTATCCAGTGTCGAAATGTCGGAGGTGATCTCCTCACCCTTGGCCAGCGAGCGCAAGAGGCGCCGCATGATCTTGCCGGAACGGGTCTTCGGCAGATTCTCGCCGAAGCGGATCTCGTCCGGCTTGGCGATGGGGCCAATCTCTTTCGCAACCCAGTCGCGCAATTCGGCTACGATCTTCCTGGCAGCTTCGCCCTCAGGTCGCGCGCCCTTCAATACGACATAAGCGACAATCGCTTCACCCTTGACGTCATGCGGCTTGCCGACGACAGCGGCTTCCGCCACCAGCGGATTGGCCACCAGCGCCGACTCGATTTCCATGGTGCCCAGGCGGTGACCTGACACATTGAGCACATCATCGATACGGCCCATAATGGTGAAATAGCCGGTCTTGGCATCGCGCACGGCACCGTCGCCGGCCAGATAGAGCTTGCCGCCGAGGTCAGCAGGGAAATAGGATTTCCTGTAGCGTTCCGGATCGCCCCAAATGGTACGTATCATCGACGGCCAGGGTTTCTTTATCACCAGCAGGCCACCCTGCCCCCACGGTAGTTCCTGGCCGGTTTCGTCCACCACGGTGGCCTGAATGCCGGGCAAGGGCAGCGTACAGGAACCGGGTACCAGCGGCGTCACCGGCAGCGGCGAAATGACGTGGCCACCGGTCTCGGTCTGCCAGAAGGTATCCATGATCGGGCAGCGACCGCCGCCGACTTCCTCGTGATACCACATCCATGCCTCGGGATTGATCGGTTCACCGACCGAGCCGAGCAGACGCAGACTGGAAAGGTCGAATTGCTTCGGATGGGTCGCCGGGTTGATCGAGGCTGCCTTGATCAACGAACGGATAGCGGTCGGCGCCGTGTAAAAGATGCTGACCTTATGGTTCTGTATCATCTGCCAGAAACGGCCGGCATCCGGATAAGTCGGGATGCCTTCGAACACGATCTGCGTCATGCCCAACGCGAGGGGGCCGTAAGCCACATAGGTATGACCGGTGATCCAGCCCACATCTGCGGTGCACCAGAACACATCGTCATCCTTGCCGTCAAATACCCAGCGCGTGGTGTTCATCGCGTGCAACAGAAAACCGGCGGCAGCATGCTGCACGCCCTTGGGTTTGCCGGTGGAGCCGGATGTGTAAAGCAGGAACAGGGGGTGCTCGGCATTGACCCAGACCGGCTCGCATTCATCCGACACATCAGCAATCAGCTCGTGCCACCAGAGGTTATTGGCGTGCCATTCGATGTCGATACCGCTGCGACGGAAGACAATGACTTTTTCCACGCTCTCGCAGCCCGGCATCTGCATGGCGTCATCCACGGCCGATTTCAACGGCAAGGAACGGCCACCGCGGAACTGGCCGTCCGCAGTCACCACCGCACGCGCCCCGGTATCCTGTATACGCTCCTGTATGCTCTTGGCAGAAAAACCGCCGAATACGACGGAATGGGTCAGACCCAGTCTGGCACAAGCCTGCATGGCGGTGATCGCCTCGACACCCATCGGCATATAGATCAGCACACGATCGCCGACCTGCAGATCGAGCTTCTTCAAACCATTGGCAAAACGGCAGACACGCTGGTGCAACTCACGATAAGTAACATGTGTGACTTGTCCGTCATCAGCCTCGAAGATCAGCGCGGTCTTGTCGCCACGCGTCGCCAGATGACGATCCAGACAGTTGTAGGAAGCATTCAATTCGCCATCGGCGAACCAGCGGTAGAAAGGCGGGGTAGAGTCATCGAGCACCTGCGTGAAAGGTTTCTTCCAGTCGAGCAACTCACGCGCAAGCTTGGCCCAGAAGCCTTCATAATCGCGCTCAGCCTCATCACACAATGCCTGATAGGCCTGCATGCTGGGAATCGCCGCTTTGGCTTTCAGCACATCGCCCGGCTCGAACAATCGGGTTTCATGCATTACAGATTCAATTGAACTCATGACTACACTTCCCTCTCCACGAACAATTTTTATCATTCATCCGGCTTTACCAGCCAGTGACCACAAAAGCAAAAAGCCCATTACCAGCTAAGCAGTGAATGGGCTTTTTACAGTGACTGCGTGTGTTACCTGACGGCCTTCTACTTTGCGACCTTGGCCAGCGTATTCCAGGTTTCGATCAGCGTATCCGGATTCAGTGACATGGTCTGGATACCCTGCGCCATCAGCCATTCGGCGAAATCGACATGGTCCGAAGGCCCTTGACCACAGATACCGACATACTTGCCTTTGCTGTTGCAGGTCTGAATCGCCATGGACAATAGTTTTTTCACTGCCGCATCGCGCTCGTCGAAGCTGTTCGCAACCAGACTGGAGTCTCGGTCCAGTCCGAGTGACAACTGCGTCAGGTCATTGGAACCGATGGAGAAGCCATCGAAGTACTCCAGGAACTCCTCAGCCAGCAAGGCATTGGACGGAATCTCGCACATCATGATCAGGCGCAGTCCATTCTCACCACGTTTGAGGCCATGTTGCTCCAGCAGTTCCACAACACCGCGCGCCTCTTCCAGCGTACGCACGAACGGCACCATCAGTTCGATATTGGTATAACCCAGCACATCGCGTGCCTTCTTCATCGCCTCACATTCCAGCGCGAAACAATCGCGGAAATCCTTGGAGATATAACGTGCAGCGCCACGGAAGCCCAGCATCGGGTTTTCTTCAATCGGTTCGAACAGGTCACCGCCGATCAGCTTGCGGTATTCGTTGGACTTGAAGTCCGACAAACGCACAATGACCTTGTTCGGCCAGAAGGCCGCTGCCAGTGTCGAAACACCTTCGGTGATTTTTTCAACGTAGAAGCTGCGCGGGTCGGCATAACCACGGGTGCGCTCGGCCACGGAATCATGCAATTCATGCGGCACCTGGTCAAAGCGCAGGATGGCCTTGGGGTGGATGCCAATCAGGTTGTTGATGATGAATTCCAGTCTCGCAAGGCCGACGCCTGCCGATGGCAACTGTGCGAATTCAAAAGCCAGGGACGGATTGCCGACGTTCAGCATCAGCTTCACCGGGATCTCTGGCAATGTCTGGCGTTGCTGCACGGTCTTCTCGTAAGGCATCTCGCCCTCATAGACATAACCGGTATCACCTTCGGCGCAGGAAGCCGTGACGATCTGGTCTTCGGTCAGCGTGCTGGTGGCATCGCCGCAACCGACAATGGCCGGGATACCCAGTTCACGCGCGATAATCGCTGCGTGGCAGGTACGGCCGCCACGGTTGGTGACAATCGCGGCCGCTTTCTTCATGACCGGTTCCCAGTTCGGGTCTGTCATGTCGGTGACCAGCACATCACCTGCCTTGACCAGATGCATGTCGTTGGCGCTTTGCACGATGCGGACCGGGCCGATACCGATCTTCTGGCCGATAGCGCGGCCTTCTGACAGTACGGTGCCACGTTTCTTCAAGCTGTATTTCTCGATTGCCTTGTCTTCGGCACGCGATTTAACGGTCTCTGGCCGTGCCTGCACGATATACAGCTTGCCATCCAGACCGTCCTTGCCCCACTCGATATCCATCGGGCAGCCATAGTGTTTTTCAATCTCAACGGCATGACGCGCCAGTTCCAACACTTCGGCATCGGTCAGCGAGAATTTGTTGCGCTCTTCTGAAGTCGTTTCCTCGATCTTCACTGAACGGCCGGCAGAGCGCTCGGTATTGAACACCATGCGCTGCTGCTTGGAACCCAGGCCACGACGGATCAAGGCGGGAAAACCTGCCTGCAATTGGGGCTTGTGCACATAGAATTCATCAGGATTGACAGCGCCCTGTACCACCATTTCACCCAGACCGTAGGAAGAAGTGATGAACACGACATCACGGAAACCGGATTCGGTATCCAGCGTGAACATGACGCCGGAAGCACCGAGATCTGAACGCACCATGCGCTGCACACCTGCGGAAAGCGCGACTTCGATATCGTTGTAGCCGGAATGCACACGGTAGGAAATGGCACGGTCGTTATACAGTGAAGCGAACACTTCCTTGATCGCATGCAGGATATTCTCGATACCGTGGATATTGAGGAAGGTTTCCTGTTGGCCGGCAAAAGAAGCATCCGGCATGTCTTCGGCGGTGGCAGAAGAACGTACCGCAAAGCTGGCATCGGAATCACCATTGAGCTGGCTGTAATGTTCGCGAATCTCCGCTTCCAGTCTTGCCGGCAAAGGGGCCTCGACGATCCACTTGCGGATCTGCTCGCCGGTCTTGGCCAAGGCAACCACATCATCCACATTCAATGTCGCCAGCGTGGACTTGATGCGTGCTTCCAGCCCTTCATGAGCCAGGAAGTCGCGATACGCCTGAGCCGTGGTAGCAAAGCCTCCGGGAACGCGCACATCACTCGCAGCAAGATTGCTGATCATTTCGCCGAGCGAAGCGTTCTTTCCGCCGACGCGATCAACATCCTGCATACCCAGTTGTTCTAATGGGATTACATAGGCTTGCATACCAATTTCCTCATGAAATAGTTATATTTTGTAGCTAACATTAATTCCTCCTGCTGCAACAGCGATGCTATCGAACCAGTACAGGAACTAGTTCAACAACATGTTCTTTGCTGCCTTGAAACTTAGCTGTTGCATGATCAGTGAGGAAATCTCCTCTACCGAGCGCGAAGTCGAATCCAGCATGCTGATACCCTCCCGGCGCATCAGCTCCTCCGCCCGCTTTACTTCACTCTTGCAATTCTCCAGCTCGGCGTAGCGGCTATTGGGGCGACGCTCGCCGCGCACCTTGCTCAGACGCAAAGGGTCTATGGTCAGACCAAAAATCTTGTCCTTGTAATCAATCAGGGTGCCGGGCAACGCATTGCGTTCCAAGTCCTCCGGGATGATCGGATAATTGGCCACGCGCATGCCGAACTGCATCGCCAGATAGATACTGGTCGGCGTCTTTCCGCAACGTGAAACACCGACCAGAATCACATCCGCATCTTTCAACCCCGATTCGGTGATGCCGTCGTCATGGCCCAGCGTGAAATTGATGGCATTGATGCGGTTTCGGTACTCGGCCCCCGCCACGCGCCTCGACATGCCGATAGTCTCATTGGCGGGCATGCCCAGCTCACATGAAAGCGGATTGACGAATGTGCCGAACATATCCAGGCAATGACCGCCGGTCAGATGAAACAAGGCGCGGATATTGGGATTGACAACCGTCATGCACAAAATGGCACGCACACCATCACGTTCCTGCGTGGCATTGATGATCTCGACCGCTTCCCTGGCTTTTTCCATGGAGTCTATAAAAGGCATGCGCACCTGCTTGAGCTTCAGGCCCTCAAAATGCGAAAGCAGGCACAACCCCAGCGCTTCCACTGTAATGCCAGTGCTGTCAGAGATATAGAAGACGGTGCGCTTGGAGTTGTTATTCAGACTCATAATTTATCAACGGTAGGCAGTCTGTAAAACGCACATTTGCAATCCATGTGCGGCTCAGAATTACTGCATTTGCATATGTTTTTCTTGGATTGTCGCACCTGATTGTAATACGCGAAGCCCATATAATCCAGCCATACAGGCAACTAATAGTCCGTTCAGACCCCTAGCTGCGGCCTTTTCAGGATGCCGCCTCTGCAATCGGGATAATCTTTTTCGGTTGGTACTCTGCCATTTGATCGAAATTGAGATACCGGTAGATTTCGGCCGGATTCTTCGTCAGCTTGTCGCCCACAGTCGCCATGTACTCTTGCGGGCTCGGCACCCGACCCAGCTTGGCACAAACCGCAGCCAGTTCAGCGGAGCCCAGATAGACACGCGCATCCTTGCCCATGCGGTTATCAAAGTTGCGGGTACTGGTAGAAAATACTGTCGCCTTATCCGCCACGCGTGCCTGATTGCCCATGCACAACGAACAGCCCGGTACTTCGGTACGTGCGCCGGCCACGCCGAAGACGGCATAGACACCTTCGTCACGCAGTTCGGCCTCATCCATACGGGTCGGCGGCGCGATCCACAGACGCGTCGGCAAATTGCCGGAACCCTCCAGTACCTTGGCGGCAGCGCGGTAATGACCGATATTGGTCATGCAGCTACCGATGAACACCTCATCGACCTTGTCACCGGCCACGGCTGACAGCGGTTTGATGTCGTCCGGATCATTGGGGCATGCCACCAAGGGTTCCTTGATTTCGTCAAGGTCTATCTCCAGCACATAGGCGTATTCGGCATCGGCATCCGGCTCCAGCAACTCCGGTTTGGCAAGCCAGGCCTGCATGGCCTCGATACGACGTTGCAGGGTGCGCGCATCCTGATAGCCGTTATCGATCATGTTCTGCATCAGCACGATATTGGAATTCAGGAACTCGATCACCGGCTCCTTGTTCAGGCGCACGGTACAGCCATTGGCCGAACGCTCGGCCGAGGCGTCGGCAAATTCGAAAGCCTGCTCGACTTTCAGGTCCGGCAATCCTTCGATTTCGAGAATACGGCCATTGAACACATTCTTCTTGCCCTGCTTGCCGACAGTCAGATCACCCTTCCGGATGGCTGCGTAGGGGATGGCGTTGACCAGATCGCGCAAGGTAATGCCAGGCTGCATCTCACCCTTGAAGCGGACCAATACGGATTCCGGCATATCGAGCGGCATCGCGCCCATGGCTGCAGCGAAAGCCACCAGACCGGAACCGGCCGGGAACGAGATACCTATCGGGAAGCGCGTATGAGAATCGCCGCCGGTGCCGACCGTATCCGGCAATATCATGCGATTCAACCAGGAATGGATCACGCCGTCACCCGGACGCAAACTGACACCGCCGCGGCTGGAGATGAATTCCGGCAATTCGTGCTGCAGCTTGATGTCGACCGGCTTCGGATAAGCGGCGGTATGACAGAAACTCTGCATCACCAGATCGGCAGAGAAGCCCAGACAAGCAAGCTCCTTCAACTCATCACGCGTCATGGCGCCGGTTGTATCCTGTGAACCGACGGTTGTGATCTTCGGTTCGCAGTAGGTGCCGGGGCGCACGCCTGTGCCCTCGGGCAGGCCACAGGCACGCCCGACCATTTTCTGTGCCAGCGTGTAGCCCTTGCCGGAATCCTTGACCGGGTCAGGACGCAGGAATACCTCCGATGACGGCAAACCAAGTTCGGCGCGGGCACGTGCCGTCAGGCCGCGGCCGATGATTAGTGGAATGCGACCGCCGGCGCGCACTTCGTCCGGCATGGTCAAGGGGGTCAGTGCAAAACTTGAAATCTGCTCACCCGCTGCATTCAGCACCTTGCCCTGATACGGCAGGATGGTGATGATATCGCCGGTCTGCATCTTCTCGACATCGCACTGGATGGGTAGCGCTCCGGAGTCTTCGGCTGTATTGAAGAAGATGGGCGCGATCTTGCCTCCCAGCACGACACCGCCGGTACGCTTGTTGGGAATGCAGGGAATATCTTCACCCATCCACCATTGCACGGAATTGATGGCCGATTTGCGTGAAGAGCCGGTACCGACCACATCGCCGACATACGCCAGAGGCAAACCCTTTTCCTTCAATTTGGCGATGGTCGCCAGACCATCAGGCATCTTGCTGACCAGCATGGCATTGGCATGCAACGGAATATCCGGACGCGACCAGGCCTCCTGCGCCGGCGACAGATCGTCCGTATTGGTCTCTCCCGGCACTTTGAACACGACCAGCTTCATTTCCTCCGGCATCGGCTTGCGCTGGGTGAACCATTCGGCATCGGCCCAGGACTGCATCAGCTTGTGTGCATGCGGATTACCGGCCTTGAGCTTCTCGGCGACATCATGGAAAGCGTCGAACATGAGAATGGTGTGCGACAGCGCAGCGACGGCCTCCTCTGCCAGTTCACCATCCAGCAGGCTGACCAGGGACTGCACGTTATAGCCGCCGAGCATGGTGCCGAGCAATTGAATCGCCCGCGAACGCGAGATCAGCGCGCAGCTTACCTTGGCATGGGCAACATCCGTCAGGAAAGCGGCCTTGACGTAGGCTGCCTGATCCACCCCTGCCGGCACACGGTGCTCCAGCAGTTCAAGCAGAAAGTCAGCCTCGCCTGCAGGCGGGTTTTTCAGCAGATCAAGCAGTGCAGCTGTCTGCTCTGCATCAAGGGGTAATGGCGGGAGACCTTGCGCAGCGCGCTCGGCGACATGTTTTCGGTAGGCGGTCAGCATGGTGTTCAATCAAAAAAATCCAAAATCAGATTATACCGTCCGCGGCATGCGATGAGCCAGACTGGCGAAACGGCAATTTGGACATGGTCAGGACGACAGCCTGATCCATCGGCTGGAACAAAAGGTTATTACCGCGTCAGTCGAGCGAACTCCGCAGTAATCACAAAAAGGATTGAGCGAATGTCGTTCCGCAGCTCGCACCGCGTTCAGTAGACTGCAACTTGTCCAGAATGCTTTTTTCATAGTCCTTGCCATGCTTGGACTGCAGATAGGTACGAACTTCGGATGCAGTGACAATACCGTTGCGATCCTTGTCCATCTCGCGCAAGTTTTCCTCGACACTGGGCGCCCTGGCCTCTTCTGCCATGACAATGGCCGGACTGCTCAACATCAAGATCAGAATCAGATAGCGCCTCATGGAGCCTGCCTCATAGTTCATGCGTCATTTCGGACCTGAAGCCCGATTCAACAGCGTTAAATAATCATTATGCGCCTGTCCGCATAAAGATACACCCTGTTTACGGCATGGTTTTCATGGTCCAGATGGATGGCATGCAAGATAGTGTTTTTTGACTGTGTCGATGTAGGGTAAAATTACAGGTTCCCGATTTATCGCATTGAAAAGGTTGCATCATGGAGCTCTCTCCTCTCAACGCCCTCTCCCCACTTGATGGCCGCTACAAGTCCAAGGTCGACGACCTGCGCCCGTACTTCAGCGAATATGCGCTGATCAAGCATCGCGCCATGGTCGAAGTGGAGTGGCTGAAAGCACTGGCCGGGGAAGCGGCATTACAGGAGATCGCCCCGTTCAGCACGGGAACCGTCGAGGAATTAGCGAAGGCGATTGACAGCTTCGGTGAAACCGAAGCAGCACAGGTCAAGGCCATCGAAAGCCGCACCAACCACGACGTCAAGGCACTGGAATACTGGCTGAAGGAACGCTTCGACGGTAATCCGGAAATCCGTGCAGTCAGCGAGTTCATTCACTTCGCCTGCACTTCGGAAGACATCAACAACCTCTCGCACGGCCTGATGTTGAAACAGGGCCGCGACCAGGTCATTCTACCGATGCTGGACCAGCTGATTGCCAGACTGACGGATCTGGCGAAAGAGCTGGCCGAGCTGCCGATGCTGTCACACACGCACGGCCAGCCAGCATCCCCGACCACACTGGGCAAGGAGCTGGCCAATGTCGTCTATCGCCTGCGCCGCCAGCGCGAACAACTGGTCAGGGTCGAGATTCTCGGCAAGATCAATGGCGCGGTCGGCAACTTCAACGCACACCTGTCCGCCTACCCGGAATTCGACTGGGAGTCTTTCGCCAGAAAATTCGTCGAATCGCTGGGCCTGACCTACAACCCCTACACCATCCAGATCGAACCGCATGACTACATGGCCGAGCTGTACGACGCGATGGCTCGTATCAACACGATACTGATTGATATCAACCGCGATATCTGGGGCTATATCTCCATGGGCTACTTCAAGCAGAAGGTCAAGGCCGGAGAGATCGGTTCTTCCACCATGCCGCACAAGGTCAACCCGATCGATTTCGAGAACTCCGAAGGCAACCTCGGCATGGCCAACGCCCTCCTGCGTCACTTGGCCGAGAAACTGCCGATCTCCCGCTGGCAGCGCGATCTCACCGACTCGACAGTATTGCGCAACATGGGTGTGGCCTTCGGTTATACTCTTCTAGGTTACGACTCCTGCCTCAAGGGCCTCGGCAAGCTGGAAGCCAACCCCAAACAGCTGGCACACGACCTCAACCACAACTGGGAAGTGCTGGCTGAACCGATCCAGACCGTCATGCGCCGCTACGGCATCGAGAATCCGTACGAACAGCTGAAGGAACTGACGCGCGGCAAGGGCGGTATCACGCAAGCCTCATTACATACTTTCATCAATGAACTTCAGATTCCGGATGCGGCCAAACAGATGTTGCTGGAAATGACGCCTGCCAGTTACACGGGCAAGGCCGCAGAACTGGCGAAATCAATATAGAAATGGATATGGAGTCTTGCCGAAGAAATGGCCTGGAACAATTAGCGGTTTTACAACTTCTGGCAGACTCCAAAATCACAGCGGCTCCAGAAGTGGCCTGTCTTATCTTGCGATACTGATTTTTCTGCTGCTGACAGGCAATATCGCACAAGCAGCACAAAAGCAGTACACGGTTGAATTCGACGCACCCCCTGCAATCGTACAGTTGCTGCAGCAACACCTGGAAATATCGCGATCCATCAACAACCCCCGATTGAATGATGCCGAGTGGCTGCGCCTGATCCGTGCCACTCCACGCGAGATCAAGGCACTGGTCGCCACCGAGGGCTATTTTTCCGCCAGTGTCGAAGCCTCGACCGACAGCCAAACGGATCGATCCAGCGTCAAATTCAACGTCCGTCCGGGCGAACAGGCTACCATCAGCGAAATTGAACTGAGATTCACCGGCGATATTCTGCAGCAGACGCCAGATGATCAGCCCGGCATTCACCAGCTGAAAGCGGAATGGGGGCTGGTCAAAAACAAGCCCTTTACGCAGGAGGCCTGGGATCAGGAGAAGCGCAAACTGTTGTCGGAACTCGTGGTTTACCGCTACCCGAATGCCAGAATCGTGCAAAGCCGCGCCGAAGTGAACAGCAAAACCAACAGCGTCCGTCTTTCAGTTAGCGTGGATAGCGGCAATCACCGGCGTTTTGGCGAACTCGCCATCAGCGGTTTGCAACGCTATCCGGAAAGTATCATCCGCAACCTGAACCAGATCAAAGCCGGCGACGACTATAACCAGAACAGCCTTCTAAGACTGCAATCCGACCTGCAATCGGCCGGCTATTTCTCCAATGTCGAAGTCATCGCAAATGTCAATCAGGACACAGTGGCGCCGATACCGGTAGAGGTCAGGCTCACGGAAAGCAAGTCGATCAAGGTCGGCGTCGGTGTCGGGGCCAGTACCAATACCGGTGCCAGAACTCAGCTGACCTACAGCGACCTCAACCTGCTGGGACGAGGCTGGCGCCTGAACACCAGCCTGCGGCTGGAGCAGCGTGCGCAATCACTCAATGCCAGCGTCACCTTGCCAACGACAGAAGAAGGCTACCGCGACAGCTTCAGCAACCATACCGCACGTGAAGACATCGAAAACCAAGTACTGACAACCAGCAACTTCGGCGTACAGCGCAGCTGGGGCACTTATCGATTCGAGCAATCCATGGGAGCAAACTATCTGATTGAACACTCGAAAGTCAAA
Source organism: Methylophilaceae bacterium UBA7525 (assembly GCA_002479405.1). Lineage (GTDB taxonomy): Bacteria > Pseudomonadota > Gammaproteobacteria > Burkholderiales > Methylophilaceae > UBA6140. Next base: position 28,710 of record DLMX01000052.1, on the reverse strand, counting down.
GACGTGGAATCAAGCCGCAAGGATGCCGCCACACTTTCCTATGGCGTCACTCTGAGGCGCACCGACCACGAACTGATGCCAACTCGCGGCTATCTGTTCAATGCCAATTTCACCGGTGCCCCTGTCGACAGTCTGTCGGAAGGTACATTCCTGCGCAGCTATGTCAAAACCCAGCTCTATTACCCGCTGACCAGAAGCACGCAACTGATGACACGGCTCGAAGTGGGCGCTGTTACCGGAGCCAACAGTGCACCAGCCACCTATCTGTTCCGCGCCGGCGGCGACCAGTCCGTACGCGGCTACGCCTATCAGAGCCTGGGCGTGACGGAAGGCAATGCCATCGTCGGTGGCCGCTATCTCCTCACCGGTAGTGTCGAGATCGTGCAATGGCTAACTAACCAGTGGGGTATCGCCCTGTTTGCCGACTTCGGTGACGCCGCCAACGACACCAGCGAGATCAGGCCGGTCTATGGTTACGGACTTGGCGGTCGCTGGAAAAGTCCGGTGGGTCCGCTTGGCGCCGATATCGCCTACGGCGAAGACACCGGCGAATATCGCCTGCATTTCAATCTGGGGGTGAACTTCTGATGCTGAGCCGCCTGCTGAAAGCCACGCTCACTGCCGCGCTTCTCTATACCATGCTCACCGCACAAGCGGCCAGCATCAGTATCAGTTCCAGCGTCGACAGGATCAGCTACGATCTCGGCTTCATGCAGCTGTCGCTGGAAAACATCGGTTCCAGCATGCGTATCTCCCCCATGACTGATGGAAAACTGCTGGTCGAGGATGTGCATGCGAAAAGACTGATCATCACCATGGTGCAGGACTCGCTGCCCGCTGCTGCAGGTTCAGGGTTGCCGGACAAAATCAACCTGCCCTTCCCCGTCCGCATAAAAACCGCAAGGATCGCCGAGATGGTCATTGTCGATGGCGAACAACGGCATACGCTGACAGATGTCGCATTCAATCTGGATGCAGACAGTAGTCAACTGCAGCTTGAACTGGCACACGCCAGAACACAATGGGGCACACTGAGCAGCAAGCTATCCATGAACAATGCCAAGCCTTTCCCCATCGACGGCAAGCTGTTCCTGGAGAAATCCGGCCCGGCGCAAGCTTACGACCTGGAACTCGACATAGCAGGCAATCTGCAACGACTGCAGTTCAGCACCACTGCGCTACTGGGCAAGATCAGCAATCAGACGGTTCTGCTGCGCGAACACGGCAAGATCGATTCAAGCGCCGTGCTGGGCCGCATTGCAATCAACGGCCAGCTGGGGCTGGATGACCAACTGCCGTTGGATGTCCGCGCCAGATTCACGGAATTCGCACCATTATTCAGTAGCAGTGAATTTAATGGCAGCAAGCATGACAGACTTGATGCCGACCTGCTGTTACAAGGCCAGCTGGCACCGCAGACCGACCTGCGTATCCGTCTGGAATCCGTCGACAGTGTCTGGCAGAACGCACCGCTGGATATTAAAGCCAGCGCACGTCTGCTCGGGAAGACCATCGAGCAGATCGAACTGAATGCCCGCTTGCGTAACAACCGCTTGCAGGCGCACGGCACACTGGGCAAGCCGGAATCCACGTTAAGCTGGCAGGCAGGCTTCGAGGACCTCTCGGCTTTCAAGCAGTCGCTGAGTGGTCGTTTCAACGCCCAGGGCAAAATAACCGGCCCGTTCGACAGCCTGGCACTCAACATGAAGTGGCTTGCCGAACAACTGAGCCTGGCTGGCGATATGCGCATCGAGAAGCTGTCCGGCAAGGCAGCGTTGAGCAAGACTCATGACGCGCCTCTGAACATGGAAATACGCGCCGAGAATTTCAGTCTGGCAGGCAATGCACCATTCAATGCCAGTCTGATACTGCACGGAAATCAGAATCAGCACCAGATCGAGCTCAGGACGACAGCGACCGAGCAAAGCGCCAAGCCGTCTCAACTGCATATACTGATCAATGGCCGCATCGCTGAAAGCGGACAATGGCAGGCGCAACTGGAAAAACTCAGCTATCAGGGCGACCGGCCGGTCGAGATGCAAGGCAAGGCAAGACTGCAGTACGACGCCGACCTTGGTTTCAGCCTGGAACAGCTGGCGCTGCGCTTTGCCAACGGCCATCTCCATATCGACCAGCTGAAAAACGGCAGGGGCCAACTGACCACGCGCGGCCGTCTGGACAAACTCGAGCTCACAGCCATACCGCAGCTGTTGTTTACGCTACCCGCCAATATGTCAGGCAACCCGGTGTTTTCCGGCAGCTGGGACATCAAGGCAGATGACGAAGCCAACGGCCATGCCGGGATCAAACTTGTTGACGGCGACATCGGCATCACCACTGCCGATGGCAGCATCAGGCAGCTTGAAATGAGCGAACTGACGGCCAACCTGCAGCTTGAGAAAAACAGGGTTAGCATCAGCGTCCAGGGTATCGGCAAGCAGCTGGGAGAACTGCGCTTTGCGCTTGCCACACAACTCGACCGCATTCCGTCCGGATTCGCCCTCAATCAGCAAGCTCCATTGGAAGTCAGCGCCGATGCCAGACTGAAGTCACTGCTCTGGATTCCACTACCGGAAAATATGATGGGCACCATAATCGACGGCCAGATCAATATGGCACTGCGAGGCAAGGGCAGCATTGCACAGCCCCGGCTGCAAGGCACGCTTCAGGGACAAAACCTCACACTGATGATGCCCGGCGAGGGTGTCAACCTGACCAATGGCATACTCGACGCCAACTTCAGCAATGATCGGCTCCTGATCAATCAGGCCCGATTCAAAGGCGGTGACGGTTTTCTGACTGCAAAAGGCTCGCTGAGTCTGCAGGACAGCAGACCGCAATTGGCACTGCAATGGCATGCCGAAAACTTCACAGCGGTGTCACGTACCGATCGCATGATGATCATCGAAGGCGATATCGATACCCGGTTCAACGGCAAGCTGATGGAGGTGAGCGGCGAGGTCGAGATCACCCGCGGCCTGATCGAACTGGAGGCTGAAGACAAACCGGCATTGAGTGACGATGTCATCGTTATCGGTAGCGAGGCAGAAGTCGAAGATCATCCGCTGCAACTGAAAGTATCCGCTCTGAAAATCGGCATCAGCAACAGAACCGGCAGCCTGTTCGTACTGCGCGGCCGCGGACTGGACAGCACGCTTAAAGGCAGCATCACACTCAACGGCCAGCCTGGACAGTCATTGCTGGCAGAAGGCGCGATCAACGCCGCCGGCACCTACATGGCCTACGGCCAGGTGCTCAACATCGAGCGCGGCCAGCTCGTCTTCAGCGGACCGGTCGATAATCCGGGGCTCAATATCCTTGCACTGCGCCAGAATCTGGCCGTGCGGGCCGGCGTAGAGATTCGCGGCACCGTACTCAACCCCGCAGTCAAGCTGGTTTCCATCCCCGAAGTGTCAGACAGCGAAAAGCTCGCCTGGCTGGTGCTGGGTCATGGCATGGATCGCGTCGGCCAGGACCAGTTCGCAATGCTGTCGCTGGCAGCCGGCGCACTGCTGTCACAAGGCCAGTCTGTTCCGCTGCAGACACGCTTCGCCCGCGCTGCCGGACTTGATACCTTCCATGTCGGCGGCAGCGATGCCGAAACTGCCCGCGTCACCCTCGGCAAACGCCTGGCATCCAATCTCTACCTGAGTTACGAAAAGGAAGTCACAGGGCTGTTGAATGTTGCCAGACTGACCTACGACCTCACCAGAAACTGGTCGGTCAGGACCCAGGCTGGCTCGGAAAGCGCGGTCGATGTCCTGTATACTTTCAGCTTCAAATGAGCATGGTGAATTGGGTAGTAAAGCCGGATAGCGAAGCCGGTTTGAACCCACTTCGACTCACTTCACAATACTGCCGATTCCAGGGGATATCTCAATGAGTACTGACAACAACAATCCAAGACTTGCGGTACTGATCGATGCAGACAATACCTTCAAGGTGATCGACATTATCGATGAACTGTTCGAGGAAATCTCCAAATTCGGCGAAGCCAGTGTCCGTCGCATCTACGGCGACTGGACCCAGAACCAGATGAGCAAATGGAAGGAAATCCTGCCCAAGCACGCCATCCAGCCCATCCAGCAGTACGCCAACACCAAGGGCAAGAACGCCACCGATAGCGCGCTGATCATCGATGCCATGGACCTGCTCTACACGGCGCCGCTGGACGGTTTCTGCATCGTCTCCAGCGATAGCGACTTCACCCGGCTGGCGATACGCTTCCGCGAATCCGGCAAGCTGGTATACGGCTTCGGTGAGAAAAAGACACCCGAATCGCTGCAGGCAGCCTGTAACGAATTCAAGTATTTCGAGATACTCTCGCAGAACAAGCAAACGGAACCCGCCGCCACTCCCGCCGAGGAAAGCGCGGAAAAATCCGGCGCAGACCGGAAAAAAACGGCTGCAAAACCGGTAGCCGACAGCCGCAAAAGTTCCAAGGAACTGGCGATGGATGCCAAACTGGTCTCCCTGATCCGCTCGGCGATCGAAGCCCTGTCCGACGAAGACGGTTTCGCGCACATGGGTGAAGTGAAGAAGCACATCGTCAAGAACTTCTCGGCATTCGACTCGCGCAATTACGGCTTCTCAAAATTCAGCGACCTGATCAAGGCCACCAGCCTGTTCGAAGTCGACACGCAGAAACAACGTATCAAGGACAAGCGCAAGAAATGAACGATATCCTGATTCTCTATTATTCCCAGGGCGGTGCCGTGCACGAAATGGCGAAGCTCATCGCACGCGGTGTCGATAGCGTCGACGGCGTCAAGGCACGCATCCGCACCGTGCCGAAAGTCTCCGCGAACTGCGAAGCGATCGAGCCGGATATCCCAACGAGCGGCGCACCTTATGCCGAACTGAAGGATCTGGAGGAATGCATCGGCCTGGCGCTCGGCAGCCCGACCCGTTTCGGCAACATGGCAGCACCCATGAAGTACTTCCTCGACGGCACCGTCGGCCAGTGGCTGAAGGGCACACTAATCGACAAACCGGCAGCGGTATTCACTTCCACCGGCTCCATGCACGGCGGCAATGAAACCACCCTGCTCACCATGATGCTGCCGCTCATGCATCACGGTATGGTGATGGTCGGCCTGCCCTATTCCGAACCGGAGCTGAGCTCGACTGCTTGCGGCGGCACGCCCTATGGCGCCAGCCACATCGGCGGTGCAGCAGATGACCGGCCGATCACGGAAGATGAACGCAAGCTCTGCATCGCACTGGGCAAACGCCTGGCCCGCACCGCACTGAAACTTGCTGCCTGATGTCACTGACCATTGAAGCAAGGCAGTTCCTGCGCAGCACGCATAGCGGCATGCTGTGCACCAACTCGGTAAAATTTCCCGGCTATCCGTTCGGTTCCGTCGCCCCTTTCGTGCTCGATCACGACGGTCAGCCGCTGCTGCTGATCAGTACAATCGCAGAACACACGAAGAACATCATGGCCGATTGCAAGGTTTCGCTGCTGGTGTTCGCCGGTGCCGAGGACCTGCAGGCCAATGCCCGCCTGACGCTACTTGGTGTGGCTGAGCAAACCGACAAACAGGACGAATTGCTGAAGGCGCGCTATCTGCGTTATTTTCCGCAAGCCGCGCAATACTTCGCCATGCACGATTTCCTCTTTTACCGGCTGCAGATTCAGCATGCGCGTTACATCGCCGGCTTCGGCAGCATGGGATGGATCGATGGTGCCGAATTCAGATCGCCGCGCACCCCATTGATTGCACAGGAAGCGGGCATCATCGAACACATGAACCAGGACCACCAGACCAACATGAAAAACTACTGCCAGCAGTTTCACGGCATCACACCGCAGCAGATCGAGATGACAGGCATAGACAGCGACGGCTTCGACCTGCGGGCTGACGCACAGATTCTGCGTTTCAACTTTGCACAATCCATCCATGATGCCGGGGAGGCACGCGCCACATTGGTCGAAATGGCAAAGGCATGCCGCACATGAAATCCGCACTCCGCATCGGCGCCAGTGTCACCTTGATCACCCTCATCCTGCTCTGCCTCGCATGGGAAGGCTGGCTGGCGCCGTTGCGGCCGGAAGGCTCCATGCTCATCCTCAAGGCCGTGCCGCTACTGCTGCCGCTGTTCGGCATCCTGCGCGGCAAACGCTACACCTATCAGTGGGCATCCATGTTCATCCTGCTTTACTTCACAGAAGGCGTGGTCAGGGCATGGTCGGATGCAGGACTGTCGGCGCAGCTGGCCTTGCTTGAAGTCCTGCTCACCGTGATTTTCTTTTTCTGCGCGATTTTTTATGCGAGACTGACCGGTAATCATCGGGCCTGATGTATTTCTCGCATTAAAACTTGTGCACGACTCGGTTATAATCGGCGCATGCGTATCCTTCTTTCCAATGATGACGGCTATTTCGCGCCCGGTCTCAACATCCTGGCAGAACATCTTTCCGAGATTGCCGATATCATGGTGGTGGCGCCGGAGCGCAACCGTAGCGGCGCCAGTAACTCCCTGACCCTGGATCGCCCGCTCACCGTCCGCCAGACCAGCAGCGGCACTTATTACGTCAACGGCACACCGACCGACTGCGTGCATCTGGCCGTCACCGGCCTCCTGAGCGAATTGCCGGATATGGTCATCTCAGGCATCAACGATGGCGCCAATATGGGTGACGACACGATCTATTCCGGCACCGTCGCAGCCGCCATGGAAGGTTATCTGCTCGACATTCCGTCTTTTGCCGTCTCCATGTCACGCCACAACGCACAGTATTTCGAAACAGCGGCTCGCGTCATGGTCGACCTGGTCAAACGTTATGAAAAAACCGGCCTGCCGCCGCCGTTGTTGCTCAACATCAATGTGCCGGATATCCCCTATGACGAACTGCATGGCATGGCTGTGACACGGCTGGGTAAGCGCCACAAGGCAGAACCGGTGATCAAGACCAACACCCCGAGAGGCGAGACCGTCTACTGGGTGGGCGCTGCAGGCAATGCCCAGGACGCCGGAGCAGGCACGGACTTCTATGCGGTTGCGGCAGAACAGGTTTCGATCACGCCGTTGCAGGTTGACCTTACCCAGCACAGGCAGATCGACCAGATCGGCCAATGGCTGGGCGTTTAACAGATCCGGGCAAAAGAATCAGAATATGAAAATGGCAGAGCAAAGTATATGAGCCCGGTAATGAGTGGTATCGGCATGACTTCGCAACGGACACGGAGCCGCATGCTGTCGCGCCTGCGTGAACAAGGGATCCGGGACGAGGTGACGCTGGCGGCGATGGGCGCCATCCCGCGCCATATCTTCGTCGATGAGGCATTGTCCTCACGCGCCTATGAGGATGTCTCGCTGCCCATCGGTTTCGGCCAGACCATCTCGCAACCCTATATCGTCGCCCGCATGACCGAGATCCTGCGCGGCAATGGCAATCTGGGCAAGGTACTGGAAATCGGCACCGGCTGCGGTTATCAAACCGCAGTATTATCGAAACTTGTCAAAGAGGTCTATTCGGTGGAGCGTATCAGCCCTTTGCTGATGAAGGCGCGCGGCAACCTGCGCGAGCTACGCATGCGCAACATCAAACTGAAACATGCCGACGGCACCATGGGTTTGCCGGAGCTGGCGCCATTCGACGGTATCATCGTAACGGCGGCATCCGGTCACATCCCGGAAGATCTGCTGACACAACTGGCCATCGGCGGGCGCATGGTCATTCCCGTTGGGACAGAAGAGCAGACGTTATACCTGATCGAGCGCACGCCAACGGAATATCTGCAGACTAAACTCGAAGCCGTCAAGTTTGTCCCATTGCTTGGCGGCACCAGCTAAAGCATTCACATTAATTTTTATGCAGGGGAATCTTCAGGTTTGATACGTTATATCGGTCTTGCTCTTGTCTCCACCCTCATCATCGGCTGCGCGCCTCCATCCAAGGCGCCTGTCATCGATCGCATGCCCGTTGCCAAGCCTGCCGAAAAGGACTGGCGTCCCGACCTCTACACTGTGAAGAAAGGCGATACGCTATACAGCATCGGCCTCGAACATGGCTACGACTACAAGGAAATCGCCCGCGCCAACAACATTAGCCCACCTTATACCATCTATGTCGGTCAACGGCTCAAACTGAAACCTGGCAGTCCTCCCCCTGCGCCGGCAGCCGAGGCTGACAGCAGCGATGTCGTCATCACACCACTGGATATGGGCAGTGTCGATAGCAGCGTCATCGAAGACAGTTCGGCGGAAGGCTCGACAGCAAGCAGCGGCGGGCAGACTGTAACGGCTCCGGCAGGCGCCCCACTGATAAGCAGCCCCATCGCTTTACGCGAGCCCTACAGTGAGCAGGCCTTGAATACACCCATCGTAGAAACCAAGACCGCCCCCGCCACTACACCAGCCCCAGCATCTGCGCCAGCACCGGTCACTCAGCAGGCTGCACCAGCGTCTGCGGCAGAACCCGCCAGGACAGAGGAAATCAAGCCTCCAACAGCCACAGCAACTAGTGCCGGCATTACCTGGGCATGGCCGACCAACGGCAAACTGCTGGCTGGCTTTAACGAAGGTGGCAACGCCAAAGGCATTGATATCGGTGGCAGCGCCGGACAATCGATTCTGGCCGCAGCCCCCGGCAAGGTCATCTACAGCGGCTCAGATCTGCGTGGTTATGGCAGACTGGTCATCGTCAAGCACAATGACGAGTTTCTTTCAGTCTATGCGCACAACAGCAAGATTCTCGTCAAAGAAGGCCAGGCAGTTGCACGCGGTCAAAAAATCGCCGAAATGGGCGACACCGATGCCGATCGCGTCAAACTGCATTTCGAGATTCGCCGTCAGGGCAAATCCGTCAATCCGGCTGACTTCCTGCCCGCCAATCCGGGATAAACTACCTGCTGTACAAACATACGGAAAATCGAGATGGCCAAAGATAATTACGGTGACAAAAAACCGGACTCCCTGCTTGAAACCATGCTCGCCTTGGGCCGTATGGGGTTGATGCTGTTGGGCATCATCGGCATTGCCTATGAAATCTTTCGTGAGAACGGCCTGTTGAAGCAATGGCTGAAGAGTCTGCTCAGTTCGACGGGGGGATTGGTCAGCGCAGTTGTCCTGGCATTCGTGCTATATCTGTTCTGGCGCTGGATAAATTCTGCACCGGACGGCAATGCAACCAAACGCGGCGACATTCCGCTCTACGCCATGATGGCGATTGGTGCATTCTTTCTTTACCGGCTGATCACCACCGGTTCACTGTAAGTCATTGAAGAAGGAGGAGGACCCATCATGAATATCGAGCTGATTCACGACCTGCTGTTATACAGCCTGCTCATCAATTATCTGATTTTGCTTATCTGGTTCGGCGTCCTGCTGTTTGCCCACGACTGGATCTATCGTCTGCATACGCGCTGGTTCAACATGACCATACAGACATTCGATACCGTCCACTATGCAGGAATGGCGGTCTACAAGATCGGTATCCTGCTCCTGAACCTGACACCCCTGCTGGCACTTTGCCTGCTCATTTGACAACCCGCCAGCGATGAGCGATAAAAAAGCCGCATCAAGCGGCTTTTTTATCGCTCATGGCTACGGCATCTCAGTTCTGCGCCTTGGCTGCCTGTTCTGCATAATACTCACGCACGGTAGTCAGATCCTTCTCACGCGCCCATTCAATGATCTTGTCCAGCGCAGGAGCACCGATCTCGCCGACCTGCGCGTGGATGGCAGCCTGCTCACGCACGAAGAGGATGCCTGGGATCTGCTTGATCTCGAAATACTCGCTGATTTCAGGATCGGTTTCGGTGTTGACCATACCGAAAACAATATCCGGATTCTTTTCCGCCGCAGCCTCGAACACCGGCGTGAACGCGACACAGGGTTCGCACCATGGCGCCCAGAAATCGACAATCACGAAATCGTTATTGACGATAGTGTCCTTGAAGTTTTCCTTGGTAAGTTGCAAAACCGCCATGATTCATCTCTCTGTTAGCTGTAAAACCGGCATTCTAGCAGATGCCGGGATTTCGCCATAATCAGGCCGCCGGTTTACCCCAGGTCTTGCTGAAGAACAGTTCGCCCAACGGCCGGCGTACACGCGCTGCCATTTCACGCTCCAGCGCATCACCACTCAGTGTTGAGATATCTGCGGGGTAGCCGACCGAGATCATCGCCATCAGACTGAATTGTTCAGGGACCGAGAATGCGGCGCGTGCCTTTGCCTGATCAAAACCGCCCATCTGGTGCGCCATCAGACCCATGCCGGCGGCCTGCAGACACAGATTCTCTGCTGCGGCACCGGTGTCATACTGGCCCCAGCGGTTTTCGGCGCCATTGTGATTGAACAGGCTGTCGGCGGCGATCAGCAGCAGCACCGGAGCATCCTTGACCCAGGCCTGATTGCCGGGTACCAGACAATCGAAGGCCTGCTGCCAGGCAGCGGCATCGGCATTCCTGTCCCAGACGATGAAACGCCAGGGCTGATCGCCATAACAGGATGGTGCCCAACG
>DLMX01000052.1:0-18046 GCA_002479405.1 Methylophilaceae bacterium UBA7525 | reverse complement strand
GTCAGTGCGGGTTTATCCATGATTCATCCTTGCAGAGTCGGGTAATCAATATACCCTGTTTCATTACCACCATAGAAGCTGCTCTGATCGGCTTCGTTCAGCGGCGCATCCAACCGGAACCTTTCGACCAGGTCCGGATTGGCGATGAACGGTACGCCGAAGGCAACGACATCGGCCCGCCCTTCGGCAATCGCGGCATTGGCGGTTGCCTTGGTATAACCAAGATTGGCCATGTAAGCCCCCTTGAAATGCTTGCGCAGTCCGACGAAATCGAACGGTGGCAGATCGCTGCCGCCCATGCCGCCTTCCACCACATGCAGGTAGGCGAGATTGAACGGATTGAGCGCATCGGCGACATGGTTGAACAGCGCCTGCGGGTCGGAGTCGGCAATATCGTTGAACGGATTGAGCGGCGAAATACGCACGCCGACCTTGTCGGCACCGGCGACATCGACCACCGCCTGCACAACTTCCAGCAGCAGCCGTGTACGATTCTCGATGCTGCCGCCATACTGGTCCTTGCGCTGATTGGTACCGTCACGCAGAAACTGGTCCAGCAGATAACCGTTGGCAGCGTGAATCTCGACACCATCAAAACCGGCAGCGAGCGCATTACGCGCCGCCTGTGCGTAATCCTCGACAATTCCGGGCAACTCACTCACTTCCAGCGGGCGCGGCGTGACGAAATCCTGTAGTCCTGTATAGGTAAATGCCTGACCCGCAGGCTTGATGGCGGAAGGCGCGACCGGCAAGGCGTTATGCGGCAGCAGGGACGGATGTGAGATGCGGCCGACATGCCACAACTGCAGGACGATCCTGCCACCCTCACCGTTTTCCTTTCTAGCGTGCACGGCATCGACCACCTTCTTCCAGCCGGCGACCTGCGCTTCGCTATGGATACCGGGCGTCGCCGGATAGCCATGGGCCATCGGCGATATCGGCGTCGCCTCCGTGATGATGAGGCCGGCCGAAGCTCTCTGTTCGTAATATTTCACGTTCATGTCCTGTGGCACATTGCCGGCACCGGCACGGTTACGCGTCAGCGGCGCCATGACAATGCGGTTTTTCAGGGCAATACTGCCGAGACTGATCGGACTGAACAAATCTGTGGTCATGATTCTGGAATCCTTTTGAATGCTAATGCTGTTGAAGCTGAAACCCTTATTCAAGCCACAGAGGTCACAGAGGAAAAGCTGATGCACATCATTGCAGATGTGACACCCGACCGGGAAAGCCACGTGTCCTGCAAGTTGTTGTTTTCTCTTTGTACTCTGTGCTCTCTGTGGCTAAATAGTCTTTAAGCTGAAGCCAAGACAGAAGTTCCAGCCAGGAGACTTACTGACGCTTGCCTTCGATCAGCAGCGTCACTTCGATGTCATCGCCAACCGAGCCGTTGGGCTTCAGGCCCCACTTGTAGCCGAAATCGGACGCCTTGAGCGTGGTGTTTCCTTCAAGACCGACTCGATGGCCACCCCATGGGTCATCACCAAAGCCTAACACCTTGAACGGGAATGTGATTTCCCTGGTAACACCGTGCATGGTGAACTTGCCGGTAATTTCGCCTTCAGTCTCGCTCCTGGCCACGACCTTGGTACTGACGAAGGACATCTCGCCGAACTTGGCGGCATTCAGGTAATCCTCCTTGACGATATGGGCATCGCGCTTGGCGTGGTTGCTGCTGACGCTCAACATGTTGATCTTGGCTTCCACGCTGGAATTGGCGAGATTGCTGCGGTCGATGACGACCTTGCCCTGCACGTCATTGAAGGTGCCGCTGGTCTTGGCGACCACGTGACGCACGCTCCAGTTGGCGAAGCTATGCTCGCTGTCGATGGCGTAGGTTTCCTGCGCAGCATAAGCCGAAACGGAGAACAGCATGCCTGCTGCAAGGGTAGTGGTCGCAAAAAGTTTATTCATGGATTTTTTCCTTTCTTGTTAAGTTCAGTCTAGTGACTGCACAAGACAGTCATATGTTCAATTTCTATCATTGATTAACTTTCATGCCTTTACTGCACCAAAGGCATATCGAACAGCAGAAATTCCGCATCTTCCTCAGCCAGCAGTGATACCTGCCCCACCTGCTCCAGTTTGGCGGCATCACCAGCGAGCAACATCTGACCATTGAGATCCAGCCGGCCTCGCGCCAGCTGCAGGTAAGCGCTTCTGTCTTCGCCCAGCGTATAACTCAAGGTCTTGCCCTGCTGCAAGATGCTTGCATAAAGCGATACATCCTGATGCACCAGCAACGAACCCTCGCGCGCATCTCTCGAGACAATCAGTCGCAACCGGTTCAGTTTTTCCTCTGCAGGAAAATACTTTTCCTCATAACCCGGCTGCAGACTGTTACGTTCCGGCAGCATCCATATCTGCAGCAGATGCGCCGGTTCACTGGAAGATGCATTGACCTCGCTATGGACAATGCCGCTGCCGGCCGTCATGCGCTGCACATCACCAGCACGGATGACCGAACCGTTGCCCAGGCTGTCCATGTGGCGCAATGCACCGCTCAGCATGTAGGTGACAATCTCCATGTCCTGATGCGGATGCATGCCGAAGCCCCGGTCNNGATGCATTGACCTCGCTATGGACGATGCCGCTGCCGGCTGTCATGCGCTGTACATCACCGGCGCGGATGATCGAACCATTGCCGAGGCTGTCCATGTGGCGCAAAGCACCGCTCAGCATATAGGNNGGATGCATGCCGAAGCCCCGGTCGGGGGCAATGACATCCTCATTGATGACGCGCAGTACCGAGTACTGCATATGCGCTGGATCGTAGTAGCGATTAAATGAAAACGAATGATAACTGTCCAGCCAGCCATGATTGGCGTGCCCGCGCTCTGCAGATTTTCTAAGCTTGATCATGTCAGCACCATTTAAATATTCAACTTAATTGAACGATAAATCATATTAATTACATAACTTATTACTTGATAGCGAATTATTTTGCAGATATCGTTCAAAAATAATGAATATAAAAATTTCGCTCGAAGCGTTGGAGGTCGTAGATGCCATCGCCCGCAAAGGCAGCTTTGCCGCTGCTGCGGAATCGCTACATCGCGTACCGTCGGCCATCACATACAGCGTGCGCAATCTTGAATCGGCTATCGGTGTAGCGCTATTCAACCGCAGCGGCCATCGCGCCATCCTGACTGAAGCCGGCGAAGAGCTGCTACGCGAAGGCCGTCATCTGCTACGCGCCGCAAACGAACTGCAAATGCGGGTCAAACGGGTCGCCACCGGCGTCGAAACCGAGTTGTCCATTGCTCTCAGCGACCTGCTACGGATCACAGCCATCTATCCCATATTGCAGGACTTCTACGCCGAGGGTTTCGGCACCCGCATCCGATTGTTACGCGAAGTATTCGGTGGCAGCTGGGATGCACTGATCAGCGGCCGCGCCGACATCTCGATCGGCGCACCGGGCGAAGGGCCGCCCGGCGGCGGCTACAGTTCGAAAGCGCTGGGTAGTCTTGAATTCGTCTTCGCCGTTGCACCGCACCACCCGCTGGCACAACTGTCGCAACCCTTGCAGAACGAAGATATCCGCCAATACCGCTCGATCTCGGCAGCAGACAGCTCGCGCAACCTGCCGCCGCGTACTTCCGGCATCCTCAGCGGGCAGGATGTGCTGACGGTACCTGACATGAGCAGCAAGCTGGCAGCTCAGATCGCCGGCCTCGGCGTCGGCTACCTGCCCTGTCGACTGGCTGAGGAACATGCCGCCCGAGGCGAACTGGTACTTTGCCAAGTGGCCGAAAACCGTCCGGAAACCCAGGGCTATCTTGCCTGGCGCAGTGGCGGCGGCAAGGCGCAGCAATGGCTATTGAAAAGACTGGAGAAACTGACGCTGGAAGAACTGGTGCTTTGAGCCAGGAAACACTGTTTCAAACTGACACGTTGCCGGCATGCCGCTGCAGCACATGCGCCAGCAACAGCGCCCGGTTGAAGTCCTTGAAATTGAATCGCTGCAGTAATTTGGACACTGCCTCAAGGGGATGCAGCAAGCGGCTGACACCGGCCAGCAAATGCTGGTGAGTATCGCTCCAGTAGACCGATTGATACTGTTTCAGCAATTGATGGCTCAATTCGTCGGCGCTGCAGGATGCAGTGCCATACTTGGTCGCATCCGAAAGGAACTGGCAGAGGTCGTATATCTGCGCCAAAGGCAGGCTGATGGCATGCTGCAGATTCTCCTCGAAATCAATCCGGTAGAACTGTCCGTCATTCAGCAACAGGTTTCTGAATTGCGCGCCACCGTGCCAATGCCCGGCATGATGAAACTCGGCCAGATCCCTGACTGCCGCGTGCAACAGTCTATGTTGCTCATCACCGCTGCAACCGGCCAAATGCTTGCGCAAATTGATGCCGCAATGCGTATAGACCACGGCCTGATCAAGTTCCAGCGCCACCCTGGCCACACGCATGCCGGCCTTGCCAAGCACTCGCACACGATTCGCTTCAAAATGGCCGTCCTGCGGCGGCAAGCTGCCACGACCGGCATGCCCCGGAAAACACATGCCGCAGAGCCAGCGCACCATTATCTGCTTGAACACGCTGCGCGACTTGCTCCCCATGCGTTTCACGACATAATCGCGGCCATGGTAGCGCACATGAACAATTCGTTCCGGATTCTGCCGCAGTGCATCCAGCACCGCCTTTTGCAGACCGACCGGCGGCACCGCATTCTCGAACAGCGAGCTGTTATCGCGCCGCAACGCATAAAAATACAACTCGAAATATTCTTCGTCCTGATCGTCTGCGCGCGAGCTGGCTTCCGCCTCGAACAGAAACTCCTCATCAAAGGCATATGAGGGGAAAGCCGCGATGATTTCATGCAGATCCTGTGCAGAAAGCGCCAGTTCTGGCAGCAGGTAATCGGCATCGGCCACATACTGCTGAATCGCTGCTGCCCTGGCATTACCCAGACATGACAGCAACAGCAGCGCAAGACAGATGCTACGTATCACAACCAACAGGTTTTCTTTCACACTGATATGCAGCATCCTCGGATTCTTCTGCAATAATTGCCCATGGCTTATTATTCCAAATAATTCAGAAAAAACCTATTCGAGAAGGACTACCCAGCATGCCGGACCGTCTACCACAGGAACTCAACAAAGTCGGCTATTACATGATACGCGCCATGCGCTGGCTCAACGGTTTTGCCCACATCATCATCGGTATGTCACTGGCGATCGCCGTACTGATGTTCACCTGGCTGTTCTTTTCCGAAGTGAAGGAAGCGGTCTACGCCCACAACCTCGTGCATGGCTTCCTGCATGCGCTGGGCACACTCATGCTGCTGTGGTCGATCTCCGCGCTGATCTCGGCCGAGATACGTTATCTGCAATGCGGGAAACTCGAGGTGGAAACCTTTGTCGAAGTCGCCATGGTCGTGGTTCTGCGCAAGATCATCGTCATGCCGGTACAGGAGATCACGCCGACGACCGAAGAATTGGTGATGTGGGTCGGCGCTTCGCTGGTGCTCGGCATCCTGTTCGTGCTGGTACGCTGGGGCAGATCCACCTTCATGTCCAGATAAACACAAATAGCAGCCAGCTATCGGCTTGACCGGACAAAAACAAGACAAGAAGAACAACCATGCATAACATCACACAGACTATCATCAAGGCCGTCAATCAGGTCATCCTGGGCAAGGACAGACAGATCCGCATGGCACTCGCCTGCATACTCGCGCGCGGCCACCTGCTGATCGAGGACCTGCCAGGCATGGGCAAGACCACCCTTGCACACACACTGGCACAGGTCTTGGGCCTCAAATTCAGCCGCGTGCAGTTCACCAGTGACCTGCTGCCGGCAGATATCCTCGGCGTTTCGGTGTATGACCGCAACAACGCGGTTTTCAAATTTCATCCGGGGCCGGTTTTTACCAACGTGCTGTTGGCCGACGAGGTCAACCGCGCCACACCGAAAACCCAGAGCGCCCTGCTCGAGGCAATGGAGGAAGGCCAAGTCACCATCGAAGGCGAGACCCGCGTATTGCCGCAGCCATTCTTCGTCATCGCCACACAAAACCCGATCCACCATATCGGCACCTTTCCCTTGCCTGAGTCGCAACTCGACCGCTTCCTTATGCGTATCGAGCTCGGTTATCCGGATGCCGACTCCGAGCGCAATTTGCTGAAAAACAACGGCGGCCGGGATCAGGTCGCCAACATCACCCCTTGCATCGATAGCGCCGGATTGATCCGCTTGCAGCAGGCAGCACAAGAAATCCATGTCTCCGACGCATTACTGGACTATCTGCAGGCCATTCTACAATTCACCCGCAGCTCACCACGCTATGTTAACGGCCTATCGCCGCGCGCCGGTCTGGCGCTGCGGCAATGCGCACAAGCCTGGGCCATGATGGAGGGTCGCGATTTCGCCTCACCGGAAGATATCCAGGCGGTACTGCCTGGAGTGGTCGGCCACCGGTTGCAGGCTAGCGGACATGAACAGAGTGGCGCCGATCCGGTCGAACACCTGATCCAGAGCGTCGCTGTTTCCTGATTCACCTTTCACGCATGGCACTCGTGCTGAAACTGCCGGACTGGACGCGCTGGCTGCGTACCGCACAGCCAGGACAGGCACAAGCAATTCTGGACAGACGCCACATCTATATTCTGCCGACTCGCGCGGGCTGGTTTTTCGCTTTCGTCCTGTTACTGATGCTGATCGGCGCCATCAACTACACTTTGAGCCTGGGTTTTGTCCTCGTTTTCCTGCTGGCCGGCATGTCAGTTGCCTGCATGCTGCACACCTGGCGCAACCTGGCATACCTGCAGGCAACGGCCGGACGTATCGAAGCGGTTTTCGCCGGCGATAACGCCACCTTCAATATTGTGCTCACCGACAGCAGGAACCGCGCACGTTATGCCATCGTCGCCGGATTCGACCCGGTGCCGGAGAACGCACTTGAACCGGTCGGCCTCGACATCCCGGCCAACGGTTCCGCCAACGCCGGACTTGCCGTCACCAGTAATCGCCGCGGCTGGCTCAATGCCGGGCGCATCAAACTGCACACCGAGTTTCCGCTGGGACTGTTCCATACCTGGGGTTATGTCGATCTGGGCTGCCGCTGCCTGATCTATCCGCGCCCGGCCGCCAGTGACCTGCCCTTGCCCAGCGCACCGGATCGCGATGCCAGAGGCAGTGCCGACACCATCATCGGCGATGACGATTTTTTCGGTCATCGCAGCTACCAGACCGGCGATTCGCCGAAACGCATCGACTGGAAAGCCTCCGCCCGCGAACAGGGTATCTATACCAAACAGTTTCAGGGCACGGCACAAAGCACGCTCTGGCTCGACTGGGCAACGGCACCGGGCAGCGACGACGAGCAGCGCATCAGCCAGCTGACGCGCTGGGTCATGGATGCCGATGCGCTCAAGCAAGCCTACGGCCTGCGTCTTCCAGGCCGTGAATTCGCGCCGGATAGCGGGCCGGCCCACTTGCAGCAATGCCTGCAGGCACTGGCACTGGTGTAAACATGAGAGCCAAAGAACCCGACATCATCGACTTGCGTTGGCTGCTGCTTGGCCTGTGTCTGGTCATGGCCCTGCATCTGCACCATTTCGCCGGCTGGGTGGCAATCTCCATCACGGTGCTGATCGCCTGGCGCTACCTGCTAGCGCACTATCGCCGGCCCCTGCCGAGCATCTTCATCCTGATGCCGCTGACCGTGCTCGCCGGCCTTGGCATCCTGCTGACCTATCGCGGCCTGTTCGGACGTGATGCCAGCGTCGAACTGCTGGCGCTGATGCTGACGCTGAAACTGATGGAGGCAAAAACGCGCCACGACTTCCTGCTGCTCATTTTCGGCGGCTACTTCCTCACGGTGACTACTTTCCTCTTCACCCAATCCATGGCCTATGGCGCTGCCATGCTACTCGCCACATTCACGCTGACCGCGACGCTGGTCGGCATCAGCCACCCGAACGGCAGGCTAGCCTGGCAATTTCAAGCAAAAACTGCCGCCACTCTGCTGGCACAAGGTGCGCCCATCATGCTCGCCCTCTTTCTGCTGTTCCCGCGCGTGCCGGGGCCGTTGTGGGGCATCCCGCAGGATGCAAACAAAGGCATGAGCGGCCTATCGGACACCATGGAACCGGGCGAGATCAGCGAGCTATCTCTCTCCGGCGACATCGCCTTCCGCGTCCAGTTCGAGGGCAAACCGCCGCCGCCGAGTCAACTCTATTGGCGCGGACCTGTGCTGTGGCATTATGACGGTCGTAGCTGGACCATGGCCAGCTCCAGGCTGCGCCTGCCTGCGGAGTCGCTGCAAGTACGTGGCAGCCCGAGCCGTTACACCATCACCATGGAACCCAGCAATCGCCATTCGATGCTGCTGCTGGACATGCCGGCCGCATTGCCGGACAACAGCACAATCAGCGCGGATTTCCAGGTACTGGCTAAGAGCCCGATCCGCCAGCGCACCCGCTACCAGGCCAGTTCCCACCTCGATTACACGCTGGCGCGCGATGCCAACCCACGGGCATTGGAGCTCAATCTGCAGATTCCGGATTTCGATAATCCGCAAAGCCGGGCATTGGCACAATCTTGGGTAGATGCCGGCAAGAGCCCGGAAACCATCGTACAGACCGTGCTCGACATGTTCCGAGAACAGGAATTCATCTACACCCTGCGCCCGCCTCGCTTGGGCAGGGAACCGATCGACGACTTTTTATTCAACACGCGGCGCGGTTTCTGCGAGCATTACGCCGGCACCTTCGTCTACCTGATGCGCGCTGCCGGCGTACCTGCCCGCGTCGTCACCGGCTATCAGGGTGGTGAACTCAATCCGGTAGGCGATTACCTCATCGTGCGTCAATCGGACGCCCACGCCTGGGCCGAAGTCTGGCTGGAGGGCAAGGGCTGGGTTCGCGTCGACCCGACTGGCGCCGTCTCGCCGTCACGCATCGAATACGGCATCGAAACTGCCATGCCCAACGAAAACCCGTTACCGCTGTTGGCAAGAAACCGTTTCCCGCTGATCAAGAAGATGTATCTCAATCTCGATGCAATCGATAACGCATGGAATCACTGGGTACTGGATTACAATCAGAAACGGCAGATGGAATTTCTCTCCAGCCTCTCGGGCAGCAAGCTGTCCTGGCAGGATATGGCTATAGCCATGATCGTCGCAGTCGGGGCCGTCGGGATGTTGCTCAGCTATTTCATCATCCGCGAGAATCCGGCGAAAAAAGATGAAATACAGCGCATCTATGCCAGATTCTTGCGTAAACTGCAGCGCAAAGGCATCATGCGTCGGCCGCAAGAAGGCCCACTGGATTTCGGTAAACGCGCCAGTCAGGCCTTACCGAAGCAGGCCGGGCAGATAGCCAAGATTACAGACCTCTATACGCAGATACGTTACCGCGACAGGAAAACCCCGGAATCGACCGAGTTATTGAAATGGCTGATCAAGACCTTCAAATAGACCATGACCGCTACATGCAAGCCGCACTGGAACTGGCGAAAGAAGCCGCCGGGCTGGGCGAGGTACCGGTCGGCGCAGTGGTGGTGAAAAATGGCGAGATCATCGGGCGCGGGCGCAACGCGCCGATCTCGCAGCATGACCCCAGCGCCCACGCCGAGATCCAGGCCATGCGTAACGCCGCCGCCCTGCTCGGCAACTATCGGCTGGTCGGCTGCAGTCTCTTCGTCACGCTTGAACCCTGCGCCATGTGTGCCGGCGCCATCCAGCACGCACGCATCGCCCATTTGGTCTATGGCGCCAGCGACCCCAAGACCGGCGCCTGCGGCAGCGTCATCGACCTCATGGCAGAAGCCAGACTCAACCACCACACCGAAGTCACCAGTGGCGTTCTGGCGCAGGAGTGCGGTGGCCTGCTGAGCGCATTCTTCGCCAGTCGCAGGAAGTCCGGGAAGCCGCAGTAAACCTTCTTTCCAGCCACAGAGAACACAGAGTTCACAGAGAAAACCCGTGAACGACTCAAAGCATGATTTCAGTTGTTACCTGTATTCATGCCCTGATTTACCCTCCGTGTGCTCTGTGATCTCTGTGGCTAAAAACAAAAAGCCCCGCACTTGCGGGGCTTTTTTATTCAAGCAAACCGTTTATTCACGGTCGCCGGCAAATGCCATCAACAAATGCAACAGGTTGGTGAACAGCTGGTAGACGCTGATATAGAGCGACAAGGTTGCCATCACGTAATTGGTCTCACCACCCTGCACGATGCGGTTGACGTCGTAGAGGATGAAACCGGAGAACAGCAGCACGGCAACACCGGACAATGCCAGCGACAAAGCAGGTACCTGGAAGAACAGGTTGGCCAACGAGGCGACGATCAGCAGGATGATACCGACCAGCAGGAAGTTGCCCATGAAGCTGAAATCGCGCTTGGTGGTACTGGCGATGGCGGACAGCGTCAGGAAGATGATGCCGGTACCGCCTGCGGCAAGGCCGACCAGCTCACCACCGTTACGCAGACTCAGCGCGACTTGCAGGATAGGGCCGAGCAGCGCGCCCATGATAAAGGTCAGGCCAAGCAGAAAGACCACGCCCATGCTGTTGTTGCGGTTGGCGGATACGGCATAGAACATGCCAAAAATCACAGCCAGCGAAACCAGCGCAAACATGATCGGGCTGCCGGCGGCAAAGGAAAAATCGATGCTCATGCCGATCAAGGCGCCAATGACGGTTGGCACCATGGTCAGGCCGAGCATCATGTAGGTATTGCGCAGCACCTTGTGGGCGGCTGGCGACAGGGTTTGCGTACTTGCGACTTGATAATTGGATTGCATCGTCAGGATTTCCTCTTTGGTTGAAACTCAGGGCTAAGACTATAGAAAAGTGCTTTAAGTTTCAACTGAAATCAGCAACGTTTCCTTAAAACACGGGCTTTTCGGTCGCAATATCAAAAATGTTATTACATCATCACCAGTAAGCCCTGAGCAAGTGAGCGAGCGTGATGAAGCGCTAGGCGCACGGAGCGCAATGTCCGAGACAGTACAGTTAGTACGGCGAGGAAATGAGCACCGCGCAACGCTGCAACCGCAGGGGTCGTGTCCGTCGAGACGGCTGCTAAAGCAGCTCGGCTTGACACCACGATTCGCTCGCGCAGCCACTTGAGCAGGGCTTACTCAGGCGAAGGGTAGATTGCCCTCTTGCTTGCCGATATTACCGATGGCATGCACCGCCTGAACGAAATCCGCATCTTCGTGCAGCGCCACCATGCTGGCCGGCCTGCGTGCCCCATGCATGCGTGCCAGACGCGCCAGACTTTGCGCCGGAATATCCCACTTGAGACTCGCCAACAGTTCATCTGCCAGATCCGGCTTGTTGCACAGCAGCACCATGTCACAACCGGCCTGCAGGGCGGCCAGTGCCCGCTGCGTAACATTGCCGGCCACCACGGCGCCTTCCATCGACAGGTCGTCGCTGAAAATGACGCCGTTGAACTCCAGCCGCTGGCGCAAGATCTTCTGCAGCCAGCGTTCGGAGAAACCGGCCGGTTTGTCGTCCACGGCCGGATAGATGACGTGCGCCGGCATGATGGCCTGGATGCCGTCGTCGATCAGCTGTTTGAAGGTCTGCATGTCGTTCTGCGCGATCTCGTCAAAGCTGCGCTCATCAATCGGAATCGCCACATGCGAATCAGCGACGACGAAGCCGTGACCGGGAAAATGCTTGCCGACTGCGGCCATGCCGCCACGCTTCAGACCCTGCATCAGTGCGAAGGCCAGCTCCTTGATTGCCTGCGGGTCACGGTGGAACGCACGATCGCCAATCACCTGACTTTCGCCGTAATCCATGTCCAGCACCGGCGTGAAGCTGAAATCGATACCGTAGGCACGCAATTCAGCCGCAAGTATCCAGCCCGCATCTTCTGCCAGCTGCCGTGCCTTTTTCGGATGCTCATCCCACAACTTGCCGAATTCGCGCATCGGCGGGATGCGCGTAAAACCCTCGCGGAAACGCTGCACGCGGCCGCCCTCGTGGTCGACTGCGATCAGCAAAGGCGGCTTGCGCACTTCGTGAATCGCTTCTGTCAGCGCCTTCAACTGGGCGCAGGAAGTGAAATTGCGCGCGAACAGGATAACGCCGCCAACCAGCGGATGCCGCAGACGGCGGATGTCGTCCGCATTGAGTTCGGTACCTTCGACATCCAGCATGACGGGGCCAAGCGACATGGTTAACCTTTCTTATTCAGCCACAGTAAACACAGCGAGCACAGAGAAACCCCGTGTTTGAGTTATTTCAATCAGCGCTTCACATCCAGCGCATCGCGCAGTTTATCGCCCAGCACGTTGACTGCCAACACCAGCGACATCAGGCTCAAGCCCACCGCCAGCACATAATGCGGCGCCACCAGCATGTAACGTACGCCGTCGCGCAGCATGGAACCCCAGGAAGCCTGCGGCGCCTGTATGCCGAGCCCAAGGAAAGACAGGCTGGCCTCGGCGATCACCAGCCCGGCGATGCTGTAAGTCGCTTCGACCACAAGCGGTGCCAACAGCAGTGGCAGCATGTGCTTCAGCATGACGCGCGGCGTACCGGCACCCAGCGATTCAGCGGCCTGTACATGCTGGCGGTCGCGCAATGATAGCGCCTGCGCCCGTGTCAGGCGCGCATAGCCGACCCAGGAGGTCAGGCACAAGGCCAGTATCAGGTTGTTCAGGCCAGGTCCGAGCACGGCGGCAAATGCGATTGCCAACAAAATGCCGGGGAAGGCCAGAAACACATCAGTGATTTGCATCAGCAAGCGGTCGACCCAGCCACCGGAATAACCGGCAACCAGTCCAATCGTCACGCCGAAACTCAGGGTAATCACCGTCACGACCACGGCAACGGTCATCGAAACCTGCGCACCGGCAAGGATGCGGCTCAAAATACTACGGCCGAGATCGTCGTTGCCCAGCCAGGCGATGGCACTTGGTCCGTGCAGAATGGCTTCCAGCCGGATTGCATCCGGCGCGAGATCGACACCAGCAGCCAGCACAACGGCGCAAAGCCAGAAGGCGAGGACATAAACAGGCCAGCTTTTCATCGCGACTCTCTCATCTGCTGTAGCGCACCCGCGGGTCGAGCTGTGCATAAAGCAGATCGGTACAAAGATTGACCAGCACATAGATCAGGGCTATGACCAGCACGCAGGCCTGCGTCACCGGATAATCACGCTTCTCGATCGACTCCACCAACAAACGACCAATACCATCCCAGCCGAACACCGTCTCGGTGATGACCGTGCCCGCCAGCAAGCCGCCGAGCTGCAGGCCAAGAATGGTCACCACAGGCAACAGCGCCGCACGCAGGGCATGGCCCAGAATCACCTGATGCTCCTGTAGACCTTTGGCCCGTGCAGTACGTACGAAGTCCTCATTCAGCACTTCCAGCAGGCTGGCACGCGTCATGCGCGTGAGAATGGCACTGAGGCCAAAACCCAGAGTCAGCGCCGGCAACACTATCGAGGCGGAAGACTCCATACCGCTCACCGGCAACCAGCCGAGCCAGAGCGCGAATACCATCATGAGCAAAGGACCCAACCAGAAATGCGGCATCGCGGAAAAAGTCAGGCTGGTCAACGTGGCGATGCGATCCGGCCAGCGATTGGCACAGAGAGCCGCGATAATACCGAGCGGCAAGCCGATGGCAATGGCGATGGCAAGCGCCAGCAATGCGAGTCGGATAGTAGCAGGCAAACGCTCTGCCAGCATGGCGGACACCGGCTCGCGGCTGTGGATCGAATTGCCGAAATCGCCATGCGCCAGACGCGACAGATAGTTGGCGAACTGCACTGGCAGAGGCCGGTTCAGGCCGAGTTCGGCGCGCAAATGGCTGCGATCGGCACTGCTGGCCGATTCGCCCAGCATGACCTCGACCGGGTCGCCCGGCACCAGGTGCACCAGCAAAAAAGTCAGTAGCAGAACGCCGAACACCACCGGCACGACGCCGAACAGCCTTTTAAGCACGCTGAGTACCCGTAAAGGGAGATTCGAGGATATGCACCGGCGTACCGACCGGCACGGCATCGAACAATGCCAAAACATCCTGATTGCGCATGCGCACACAGCCATGCGAGCAAGGCACGCCCATCGGCTGGTCGTCCGGCGTGCCGTGGATATAGATATAGCGCTGCATGCTGTCGACCGCACCGAGCCGGTTGAAGCCCTGCTCCGTGCCGGAAAGCCAGAGGATGCGCGTCAGTATCCAGTCGCGGTCGGGGTATTGCGCCGCCAGTTCCGGCGACCAGATCTCGCCGGTGGCGCGGCGACCGACGAACACGCTATTGACGGGTGCGCCGTTGCCGATCCTGGCACGCACCACATGCACGCCACGCGGCGTGCAACCGCTGTCCTTCTGCTCGCCCGGCCCGTTCAAGGCGGTGGAGACGGAATAACTGGCAACGGCCTCGCCTTGCGCATTCAGCAGACGGAGCTGCTGTTCGGCAAGCGATATTTCGATGCGCATGTTTGCCAGATCACTGCTCATCTGCCTGGAACCACCCCATCAAAACCTTTTGCCACAGAGTTCACGGAGGGCACAGAGAAAAAACCAGCCTCTGCCGACGGCATCACTTTAATACTGTTCGCTGCAATTTGTATGTGGTTACGCGGATTCATGATTGCGGCTTCGTCTATTCTTTCGGTCGTTTCTTCACGGTCACCAGCCCGTCCCAGCTACCATCGGCCTTGACCTGATAATCGCTGATATTACTGCGCATGGCGACGAATTGCCCTTCATACCAGAGCGGGACATAAGGCAGCATGGCATGCACGCGATCACTGACCGCACGCCAATCACCCTGCGCTATCAACCGGTCCGT
The DNA here is from genome assembly GCA_002479405.1 of Methylophilaceae bacterium UBA7525. Lineage (GTDB taxonomy): Bacteria > Pseudomonadota > Gammaproteobacteria > Burkholderiales > Methylophilaceae > UBA6140. Next base: position 3,251 of record DLMX01000052.1, on the reverse strand, counting down.
TTCAGCATCCATAAAACGGCCGCGATTGGCACCTTTTGGCGGTACGGATTCGCTGTGGAATGCCAGCCGGTAAATTTCCGGCGTACGGATGCCGACCCAAGTCAGGCCGTAGAGCTGGAATTTACCATGCTTTACATCGTCGAAGAACGTGCCCCAATCGAGACTGAGGATTTCCAGCGCGATCCCCGCCTCGCGCATCTGCGCTTGCAGCACGGTCGCGAGCCGGACACGCTGGGCATCGGTGGAGGTCTTGTAGGCCAGTTTCAACGGCAGCTCGACGCCGGCCTGCTGCAACAAATCACGCGCGAGTGCCGGATCGTATGCATAAGCCGGGAGCGATTCGTGCCCAGCCCAGTGTTCGGGCGGCAGAATCGAACCCGCTTCGCGGCTGCCGCCGACCAGCACCTCCCGCAACAGTGCTTGCCGGTCGATGGCATGGGCAATGGCTCGGCGGACTTCCGGCTTGGCCAATTGCTTATCCTGCAGATTGAAACCGAGATAGGAAAAGTTGGAGCCTTTTACTTCATCGACTTGGATTTCCGGTTGCTGCTTCAGGTAGCGCACCAGTTCCGGCAACAGATCGCCCTGCAACAAATCCACCTCACCGCGCAGCAACTTGAGCACGCGCACGGTCGGGTCTTTCACCTCCTGCAGCGAGAAGCGCTGGCCGTCAGTCAGCCTTTCCAACTGCAGCACACCCTGCCAGGCAAGGAAGCGTAAAGGTCCGTTGCCGACCGGCTGCCTGCTGAAGTCATGCCCGGCTTCTACCTTTTCGGCAGGCAGGATACCGATGATGAGGCGCGAAGGGAAAATGTCATCCGGCGTTTGCAGCAGAAAATCAACCGTGTTCTCATCCACGACCTTGATGCTCTGGATATTGGCGAACTCCGCAGTGTGAGGCGAATCTTTGAGCGCCAGCAGCGAACCGTATGTCGCCGCTACATCGGCAGCATCCAGCGTGCTGCCGTCATGGAAGGGGCTGCGATCCTGTAGCAGGATAAAACGGTAATGCGTCGAACTCAGCATCTGCCAATCCGCCAGCGCCGGTTGCGGCCGGAAGTGTTCGTCGAAATCGACCAGCGGCCGGTAGATCAGGTGATTGATGCGTTCAGAAGCAGCATCGGAAGCATAACGCGGGTCGAGATTGATCGGCGCCTGCGCCAGCGCCATGCGAATATCGTCATGCGACTGCTGCCCGCCACAGGCGGTCAGCAAGGCACATAACATCAGAAATACGAATCTGCGCAAATGTATCCCGAACTCAAGATTAATCGGTGTGCTGTATCCGGCACGCACCCGAAAAACTACTCCACCAACTCGAACAGCGCAATCGATTCCACGTGCGTCGTGTGCGGGAACATGTTGATGACGCCGCTGGCTGCCAAACGGTAGCCCTTGAGCGAAACCAGAATGCCGGTATCGCGCGCCAGTGTCGCCGGATTGCAGGACACATAAACGATGCGTTTCGGGCGCGGGCCGCTCTGGTCGTCCGCCGCCGGTAAGGACTTGATCAGCTCCAGGGCACCATCGCGCGGCGGATCGATCAGCCATTTGTCGAAGTGACCCAGCGCGGCGAGTTTTTCCGGCGTCATCAGGAACAGGTCGGCCTCGCTGAATTCGGTGTTGGCCTGCAGCTTGTTGAGCTGCGCGCTTTCCACCGCACGTGCGACCAGCGCCGCCGAGCCCTCGAAACCGAACACTTGCGCACCGCTGCGCGCGATGGGCAACGTGAAATTGCCCAGGCCGCAAAAGAAATCAGCGATGCGCTCGCCCGCCTGCGGCTGCAACAGCTGCATGGCACGACGGATCATGACTTGATTGATATGCGGGTTGACCTGCGTGAACTCGGTCGGCTTGAATGGGAACTCAAGGTCGAACTCCGGCAAGTGGTATTTCAATGCCGGGCCGTCCAGCGGGTAAAACGGCTGTACGGTGTCCGGCCCTTTACTCTGCGTCCAGAGCTGCACCTGATGCCGGTCGGCGAATTCGCGCAGCAAGGGCTCGTCCTGCGGCTGCAGCGGCTCCAGAATACGCAGCAACAGAACGGTGACTTCCTCGCCCACCGCCACCTCGATCTGCGGCAGGCGGTCACGGATACTCAGTTGTTCGATCAGATCCTGCAGAGGCGCGATCAGCGCGGAAACATGCGGCGGCAGAATCGCGCAAGTCTGCATGTCGGCGACATAGCTGCTGGCCTTTTCATTAAAGCCGACCAGCACGCCACCCTTCTTCGGCACATACCGCGCACGCAGCCTAGCTTTATGGCGATAGCCCCAGGCCGGGCCATGAATCGCCGGCAACACACGCTCAGGCTTCGCCCTGCCGATGTGCCACAGATCAGCCTCCAGCATGCGCTGCTTGGCCGCCACCTGCGCGCCCACCTCCATATGCTGCAAGGCACAGCCGCCGCACACGCCGAAATGCGGGCACTTGGGCGTCACCCGTGCGTTGGACGACTGCAACACCTCGACCACATCGGCGAACTCATAGCTGGGCTTGCGCTTGCGGGATTGATAAGTAACGGTTTCACCCGGCAACGACCCATCGATGAAAATGACCTTGCCATCGACATGGGTGACGCCACGGGCTTCCTGATCCAGGGATTCAATGACAACAGGTTGGGATAGATTTTGCATGGGCGCAATTTTACAGGATATGCGATGCGGATGGCATGACGACTAAAGCCCCAAAATCAAATCATATTGCCATATGTATCTCATGGAGATACAATCAATCGTGATTAAAAACTTTCGCCACAAGGGTTTGCAACAGTTTTTTGAATCCGGCTCAAAAGCAGGGATTCAAGCCATACACGCAACCAAGCTGAGAATCATGCTGACCAGACTGGATAGCGCTATCAATGCAGAAGACATGAACGCACCCGGCTGGAAACTGCACCCCTTGAAAGGTGAACTGGCAGGCCACTGGGCAATTTGGGTGGATAAGAACTGGCGCCTGACATTCAAATTTGATGGCGAGGACGCCGAGATTGTGGATTATCAGGACTATCACTAGGAGAATGACATGAGTCGTATGGCAAACCCCGCGCACCCGGGTGAGGTGCTACGCGAATTTCTACCCGAAGGCATGAGTGTATCCGAGGTCGCCAAGCGCATCGGCGTCTCGCGCGTGCAATTATCGCGCCTGCTCAATGGGCGCGCCGCCATGACCGCCGAGATGGCGATCCGTATCGCCATATTTACCGGTACCAGCGCCGAATCCTGGCTCAAGAATCAGGTACAGTGGGATTT
>DLMX01000081.1:33728-42024 GCA_002479405.1 Methylophilaceae bacterium UBA7525 | reverse complement strand
ACAAGCACTCACACTTATCGATTGTTCAGGTTTTTAAAGAGCGGGTACTGCCTACTTCTTTTGCTTCGTCACATCAGCAACGAGAGGGGCGCATTATACAGACACTGCCGAATCGGTCAAGGGGAAGATGCAACTTTTTATTTCCCGTCTTGCCGCTGCCCGCTTTGTTGTTGAAGCGAAGGCGCGCATTCTACCGAACAATAAAATTGGGTCAATAGCGATTTGTGCTTTTTTACAAATTAATTACATTTGACTCAATTAATCGTGATGCGAGCGAATTTACGCTTGCCCACCTGTGCCACTACCGTAACGCCTCTGCTCAGAGCAAGGGCCTTGTCCGCCACCCTCTCGCCATCCAGCTTGATACCCCCCTGCTCAATGGCACGGAAAGCTTCCGAGGTGCTAGCGACCAGACTCGCCTGCTTGAGCATTTGCGCCACACCTATTGAATCGCCCTCTATAGATAAAGATACTTCCGGCACTTCATCCGGGATGCCACCCTTGGAACGATTGACGAAATCTTCCAGCGCAGCCTCTGCAGCCTGCGCCGAATGAAAGCGCGCAACAATCTCCTGGGCAAAGCGCACTTTTATATCTCTTGGGTTGGCACCACCTGCGACAGACTGCTTCCATGCATTGATAGTCTGCATAGTCTCGAACGACAGCAACTCTATATAGCGCCACATGAGTTCATCGGAAATCGACATGATCTTGCTGAATATCGTATTGGCCGGCTCAGCCACACCAATATAGTTACCCAGCGATTTGGACATCTTGTTGACGCCGTCCAGCCCTTCAAGCAAAGGCATGGTCAATACACACTGCTGACTTTGCCCAGCCTGCTTCTGCAACTCGCGCCCCATGAGCAAATTGAATTTCTGGTCGGTGCCGCCCAATTCAACGTCAGCCTTCAGGGCCACCGAATCATACCCCTGCAACAATGGATAAAGGAACTCATGAATGGCTATCGGCTGATTGGCCTTGTAGCGCTTGGTGAAATCATCACGCTCCAGCATACGGGCTACCGTGTAACTGGCAGCCAGCTTCAGCATGCCGGCAGCGCCGAGCTGATTCAACCAAGTGGAATTGAATACGACCTCGGTCTGTTCCGGCTTGAGTATCTTGAACACCTGGGTAGCGTAGGATTTGGCATTTTCCTGCACCTGCGCTTCTGTCAGAGGCGGGCGAGTAACGCTTTTACCGGTGGGATCGCCAATCATGCCGGTAAAATCACCGATCAGGAACAGGACATGGTGCCCCAGATCCTGAAACTGGCGCAGCTTGTTCAATAACACTGTATGACCGAGGTGCAGATCCGGCGCGGTCGGATCAAAACCCGCCTTGACGCGTAAAGGCTGACCTTTTTTAAGCTTGTCCACCAACTCTTGTTCTATCAGCAATTCATCGCAACCGCGTTTAATCACGGCCAGATTTTCTGCTATATCCTGTTCTGTCATCAAAACCCTTTTCACCAACTTTTAGCCTATATGTTCAACACTTTAAGCTTTTCTGTTACCATCGACGGCCGAAACCAGTAAATTAGAGATTGCTCATGCTTATAAGCAAAACCAATATCTTAGCGCAAAAACTCAATTTGAAAGAACGCAAGCTGACATTGCGCTGGCTGCTCGCGCTTTCAAGTCTGCCGTTATTTGGCATATATGCAGCTTTCGCTATTGCGCCACAAACCGCAATAGAAGATATAGAAATCTCGACTATCATCGAAGAGATCACGCTTCCCCAAACCTTCCCGACTGAACTGCTGGCCCTGCAAACCGAAGAAGGGTTTGTATCTGAGTCCTTTTGGCAAATCGAACAGGTAAGACGCGATGATACGCTGGCTAGCGTACTGAATCGATTGAACATCAACAATCAGGATGCCATCACATTCTTGCGTTCGCATCCCGACGCCTCGCCTCTATCCAGCCAGCTCAGGCCCGGCCGTAGCATTCAGGCTGAAACCAACACACTGGGCGAACTGATCCAGCTGGAATATGAAATCGATACCGCCAATACCCTGATTGTCGAACGCATCGCTGACGGTTATCACGCATACAAAACCGATACCGCACTGGAAACACTACCGACTCTGAAATCCGCGGAAATCTCCAGTTCACTCTTCGCGGCAACCGATGCTGCCAACATCCCGGACCAGATCGCAATTCAGATGGCCGAGATTTTCTCCAGTGAAATCGATTTTCATACCGACTTGCGCAAAGGCGACCATTTCAACGTTGTCTACGAATCACAATACCGCGGTGGCCAGCTGATCAAGAGCGGACTGGTACTGGCAGCCGAATTCACCAACCAGGGTAAAACGCATCGCGCCATCATCTACCGCAACCCGGAAGGTCAGGTGAACTACTTCACACCAGAAGGCAAAAGCCTGCATAAATCCTTCCTGCGTTCACCACTTGAGTTTTCCCGCATCAGTTCCGGCTTCAGCATGGGTCGCTTCCACCCTGTACTGCAAAAAATGCGTGCTCACAAAGGTGTCGATTTTGCTGCGCCTACAGGCACTCGAATCAAGGCCTCATCTGATGGGGTCGTCAGCTTCGTGGGAGTGAAAGGCGGCTATGGCAATGTCATCATTCTGAAACACCAGAACAACATGAGTACGCTTTACGGTCATCTTTCCAGCTTCGCTCCCGGCTTGCGCAAGGGACAAAGAGTGTCGCAAGGCCAGATTATCGGTAATGTCGGCATGACCGGCCTGGCCACCGGCCCGCATCTGCATTATGAATTGCTGGTCAATGGCCGACATGTCGACCCGATGAAGGTCGCCCTGCCGACTGCAGCTTCAATTGCACCAAAATACCGGGCAGACTTTTTTGCCCGCAGCACCCCGCTGGTTGCGCAACTCGCTCTGCTGGGTGCAAGCCGTGTCGCATCAATTGAGTAACGGATTTCAGACCGCAGCTTTTTGCTGAGCAAATTGTGGATGACGCTCTATTTATAGGCTTGATGTCCGGCACAAGCCTTGATGGAGTGGATGCCGTACTACTTGAAACTGGTGCACACGGTTGCCGCGTAAGCCATTCGCACTTCAGCGCATTCAACCGCGAAATCCGTCAACAGCTACTGGATTTGCATCACGATGGCAACAATGAACTGGAACGTGCCGCCATTGCTGCCAATACGCTGTCACACTTGTATGCCGATACCGTTTTGCAATTGCTGGCAAAGGCTGGCATCAGAAACACCGCCATCCAAGCCATAGGCTGCCACGGTCAGACCATTCGACACAGGCCGGAAATCGGTTTTACCCTGCAGATTGGCAATCCCGCCCTGTTGGCAGAGTTGACAGGAATTACCGTAGTTGCCGATTTCCGCAGCCGCGATATCGCTGCAGGGGGGCAAGGGGCTCCGCTGGTTCCTGCTTTCCATCAAGCAGTATTTCAGCATGCTTCCATCCATCGTGTCGTAATCAATATTGGCGGCATTGCCAATCTGACCAGCCTGCCGGTTAACGGTCATCCAGTGTCCGGCTTCGACTCCGGCCCTGGCAACATGCTGATGGATGCATGGATAGAAAGAGTCAAGGGCCAGGCTTATGATCAGGACGGCCTATGGGCTGGAGAAGGCAAGGTGATTGAGCCTCTGTTGCAGAAACTGCTGGCCGAACCGTTTTTTGCACTGAGCCCGCCCAAAAGTACCGGCAGAGACCTGTTCAGTCTTGCCTGGCTGATGAATCAAATCAGCCCGAACTTCACAGATGCTGACATCCAGCGCACATTGCTGGAACTGACAGCACAAACCATCGCCAATGCCGTTCGGCGATATTGCGTCGATGCGGAAGAAATATATATCTGTGGCGGTGGCGCCTATAACAGAACATTGGTCTCACGCTTGCGTGATTTGCTTCAGCCTGTGAAAATTGCGCTTTCTGACGAACTGGGCATTAACGTGAATCACGTTGAGAGTGCCGCCTTTGCCTGGTTGGCACAGCAATGCCTGCTACACAGACCGGGCAACCTGCCTGCGGTGACCGGGGCCAAAGGCCCAAGAATTCTGGGTGCGATTTACCCTTGTTAATCTGCACCCCACCAATTTGAAATTGATTGAAAACGCTTATGAAACCTACAAAAGTTACACTGACATTTGATAATGGGGCACCGCCCATCGAATTGCCCATGCTCGCTGGTAATCTGGGGCCGGATGTCATTGATATCCGTAATCTGGGCAAACATGGCGTGTTCACATACGATCCGGGCTTTCTGTCGACCGCATCCTGTCATTCCGAAATCACCTATATCGACGGGGACGAGGGCCTGCTCTATTACCGTGGCTATCCAATCGAACAATTGGCCAATCATTGCGATTTCCTCGAGGTTTCCTATCTGCTGATGTATGGGGAGTTGCCTACTGCGGAAGAAAAGCAGCAGTTCACCGACAAGATTACCCAGCACACCATGGTGCACGATCAGCTCACCAACATCTTCCGTGGATTCCGGCGCGACGCCCATCCGATGGCGGTCATGGTCGGCGTTGTAGGCTCCATGTCGGCCTTTTATCATGACTCACTCGATATTCATGATGCCAAAAACCGCGAAGTATCCGCCTGCAGACTATTGGCCAAGGTACCGACCATTGCTGCCTGGAGCTATAAATACAATATCGGCGAGCCTTTCATGTATCCGCAAAACAAGTTCAATTTTGCGGAAAACTTCATGCACATGATGTTTGCCACGCCCTGCGAGGAATACAAACCCAATTCGATACTGGCCAAGGCCTTTGATCGTATCCTGATTCTGCACGCCGACCATGAGCAGAACGCATCGACCTCTACGGTGCGGCTTGCCGGCTCGAGCGGTGCCAATCCTTACGCCTGCGTGGCTTCCGGCATTGCATCGCTGTGGGGCCCGGCGCATGGCGGTGCCAATGAAGCGACGCTGAAGATGCTGGAAGAGATTGGTGACGTCAGTCGCATTGGCGAATACATCAATCGGGCCAAGGACAAGTCTGACTCCTTCCGCCTCATGGGATTTGGCCATCGCGTATACAAAAACATGGATCCGCGTGCCGCCATCATGCGTCAAACCTGTCACCAGGTACTCGACGAACTGGGTCTGCACAATGACCCCATGTTCAAACTGGCCATCAAGCTGGAACAGATCGCACTGGAAGACGAATACTTCGTCAGCAGGAAGCTCTATCCCAATGTCGATTTCTATTCCGGCATCGTCATGCGAGCAATGGGCATTCCCAATTCCATGTTCACTGCAATTTTTGCCATGGCCAGAACCGCAGGCTGGGTTGCCCAGTGGAATGAGATGATCTCAGACAGCGAATCGAGGATCGGCAGGCCGCGCCAACTCTACACCGGGTCCGTCCGGCGCGACTTTGTACCTATCGACAAGCGCTAGCCGGTAAATAAATTGGCAGGAATGATCAAACCATAGCTGAGAGACAAACAAAAAGGGGCCTAAGCCCCTTTTTGCTTTGATATCGCCCTCAAGCAGAGAAGGAGGAGCCGCAACCGCAAGTGCTCGTAGCATTCGGATTGCGGATTACGAACTGCGAGCCCTGCAAGCTATCCTGATAATCAATCTCCGCACCCATCAGGTACTGGAGGCTCATGGGGTCAATCAGCAGACTGACGCCATTACGCTCAACCTGAGTATCATCCTCGTTCACTTCTTCTTCAAAGGTAAACCCATATTGAAAGCCGGAGCAGCCGCCACCGCTGACAAAGACCCGCAGCTTCAGATCAGGCGTACCCTCTTCATCAATCAGTTCTTTCACTTTTTGTGCCGCGTTCTCTGTAAAGACCAACGGGCTTGGCATTTCTGTTTCTGTGCTCATGATGACTCCTTGATTCCTTGATGATTCATTATCCAACCAGCAATGCCAGTCGGTCAATTTCTGTTAATCCTCGACAGCCAGCAAAGGATCTGCGCCAGACACCTTTGCATTATCGCCAAGATAGACCAGCTTGCCTTCCACCACCGCGCCGGTATGCATTTCCAGCGACTTGTAACTGACATCGCCCGTTATGCGGGATTTGGCCTGCAACTCGATAAATTGCAGCGCATGGACAGGACCTGTCACCGTGCCATTGATGACCACTTGCGAAACAGTAATGGCACCCTCAATCCGGCCATTTTCACTCAACACCAACGTACTCGGCGTCTCTGATTCGGTCACATTACCCCGGATACTGCCATCCACCCGCAAACCGCCGGTAAAATGAATATCGCCGTCAATCCGTGTATCTGCGCCAACCAGTGTATCTATACGGCTGGGTGCCTTGTTCCGATTTTTTGAAAACATGTTTTCCCTTTAATATGAGGCCTCATTTTGGCAAATCAAGCTTTTGTCTTATTTTAGGTTCTTTCTGACCTTTCTCGGTCAAAGCGAGTGTAACAGACGGCTTGCTGACATCAGGAGGAAGCACGAAACTCCCGTCTATGCGCTGATAATACTTGAAGTTCACCTTGACCGGCGCAATCGCAACTATCCCATCCATCAATGGCAATGAGACTTCTTCGCCATTCTGCAGGGCTACCAGCCCGAATTCCAGGTTGCCCTGAACTGCACGCTCATGCCTGCCTGACTGTATGAGCAGAACATGATACTCGTATTGATCCGGCAATTTACCTTTGTTGATCTTGAAACTATGGAGTTTCAATTCGCCGGTAGCAGAGCTTTCATTGAGTATGCCCCGATAAAAAGCCACCTCACCCTTCAGCTCCATGTTTTCATCCTGCAATGCCGCCAGTTCATCCGCCAGGCTCTGTTGCGCTGCACGCTCTACCTGCAATTGGCGTTCGCGATAAACTGTCCGGGCTTCCAATTGCTGATTATCCCGGAGCAAGCTGTTTACGCTCTGAATCAGGCCGATATAATCGCCGCCGGTGAATTGCCAATAGCCGACCATATAACCGAACAATATCAAAAGCAGTGCGACAAACCATTGCCAGTACCACGGCTGCTTTGAACGCACGGTCATCCGCTTTGCTGTAGCGCCGAAGTGCCCCCGCAACCGTCGTGAAACTCGTCTCATAAGCGCATGGCACTCCTGGCGTCACGGCAGGAGTGGGACCACCTCCAGTCCGGTATGTTCTGGCAAATCAAACATGATATTCATGTTCTGTATCGCCTGGCCTGCTGCGCCTTTGACCAAGTTATCAATCACGGACAACACAACGACCGTATCGCCACCTTGTGGCTGATGTACGGAGATCCGACACTGGTTGGAAGCACGCACGGAACGTGTTTCCGGATGTGAACCTGCCGGCAGTACATCGACGAAACGTTCATTTTCATAAACCGTTTCAAACAGCTGCTGCAGATCACAGCTTGCCGTCAACCTGGCATACAAGGTCGCATGAATACCACGGATCAGTGGTGTAAGATGCGGCACGAAAGTCAGACCGATCTGTTGATCACTCATCATGCCCAGTCCTTGGGAAATTTCGGGCAAATGCCGGTGACCGGCAACACCGTAGGCCTTGAAATTATCGCTGGTTTCGGCAAACAGGCTATGAACTTCCGCTTTTCTGCCTGCACCACTGACGCCGGACTTGGCATCCGCAATCAGATGTTGCGTATCGACCACGCCGGCTTTCAACAAGGGCATGAAACCCAGCTGCACAGCGGTTGGGTAACAGCCGGGGTTGGCAATCAGCCGGGCATTCAGTATCTGTTCACGATTCAGTTCCGGCAAGCCATACACGGCCTCTGCGACCAGTTCGGGGCAGGCATGGGTCATTCCATACCACTTTTCCCAAGTGGCTATATCCTTGATACGGAAATCAGCGGCCAAGTCGATGACGCGCACGCCTTTTTCCAGCAAGGCGCGGGTCTGTTGCATGGCAATCCCGTTCGGGGTAGCGAAAAACACCACATCACATTGCCCCAAATCGGCTACGGCCGGATCAACAAAAGTCAGATCGATATAACCACGCAAATTGGGGAACATGTCTGCGACCTGCATGCCGGCCTCGCCACGCGAGGTAATGGCCGTCAACTCTGCATTGGGATGAATCGCAAGCAGGCGCAACAACTCAACACCGGTATAACCGGTACCACCCACAATACCTATCTTGATTTTTCTGACTTGTGCCATGTTGTATTTGATCGTGACTTCCATCTCTGGATGAACAGGAACTAGATAGTAACAAAAAACCTCGCCATTACATAAAAACGCCTACCCAAGTCACTACAGAAATAAAAAAAGCCGCAAATAGCGGCTTTTTCCACACCCCTGCGCTTAGCGCTTGGAGAACTGTTTACGACGACGTGCCTTGCGGAAGCCGACTTTCTTACGCTCAACTTCACGTGCATCACGTGT
>DLMX01000081.1:4457-33535 GCA_002479405.1 Methylophilaceae bacterium UBA7525 | reverse complement strand
GCACGTGTAATGCCATGACGCACTGCACCGGCCTGACCGGACTCACCGCCGCCGCTAACATTGACCATGATGTCGAAGCTGGCTTCGTTTTCGGTTAGCGCCAGTGGCTGACGCAGAATCATGCGTGACGTTTCGCGTGAGAAGTATTCATCTGCAGGCTTGTCGTTGATAACGATATTGCCCTTGCCCGACTTCAGAAAAACGCGTGCTACAGAGCTCTTGCGACGACCTGTACCGTAGTTGTATTTACCAATCATATCTAATCCTTAAGCCTGGCTTTGAATTTTCAAAGGCTGTGGTTGTTGCGCAATATGGTCATGCTTTTCGCCAGCATAGACCTTCAGCTTGCGGAACATGGCATAGCCCAACGGACCCTTTGGCAACATACCCTTGACTGCCTTTTCCAAAGCGCGGCCGGGGAATTTCTCTTGCATCTTGCCAAATGTGGTGGTGGAAATACCACCTGGATAACCACTGTGACGGTGATACAGCTTGTCACCGGACTTGTTGCCGGTCACCTTGATCTTGTCCGCGTTGACGACAACGATGTAATCGCCAGTATCAACGTGAGGAGTGTAAATTGTCTTGTGCTTGCCACGCAGACGGTGAGCAATTTCACTCGCCAGACGACCCAGCACCAAGTCTGTCGCATCGACAACAAACCAGTCACGCTTTACTTCATGCGTTTTTGCAGAAAAAGTCTTCATTTGACTACCAATACTTGCCAAAAAAATTAAGAGGGCGATTTTATGTCAGGGTGCTCAACCTTGTCAAACGTTATTATCGCATTCCTACGGTCATCTTGACCCTGCCCAACTACCCATCTATATCGGTCTACTGTCATTTCATTAGCAAAACTGCCGAAATCCGAACAGATTCTGATAATACACGGCAGCTGCGCAAGTTTATACCCAGCCCCACTCTCAACATCTGAACCACACTACCATTTATTTAAAAACAACAGGATAAATAAAGCTCCGCGCACATTCCCTCCTGCCGCCAGCCTGACCATTCTGTCTGGAACACTAATTGCGCTTATTTATCTTGACTCATACTAAACAGCCGTTTTTCATCCCTTATATTTTCCTGCTATGCCTAAAACAGGCATTCATGCTGGCTGACAAATAAATTTATTGCATGACCAAATCGAATCTTGCTTTCTTATTGAAGCTGTTACTACCCAGCACTATGATCTTCGGCAGTTCCACTGTGCACGCCTTCGGGCTGGGATCCATCGAGATACAATCATTCCTGGGCGAGCCTTTGCGAGCGACTGTCCAGCTATTCGACATCCCGAAACAACTGGATGCCACCTGTTTCAGACTGCAGCGCAACCATGACGATTTCCCATCCTCGCCTCTTAATGCCAGCCTCACCCTGCGCGAGAGTACCGATGGTAATGCAAACTTGAATATCCACTCGCATCAGGCACTCAACGACCCCATTGTTCAATTGAACCTGATCGCAGAATGTGAAAACCAGATCAGCCGCGAGTACGTCCTGCTGCTCGATCCACCGCAGACGCAAATTACATCCCACCCTCAACCGGAGACTCAAACTTCCCGAATCTCGCTTACTCCAGACACTATTGCTGCATTTTCTGAAGAAGCGGACACGCCAAACTTAAAACACACTGCAGGGAATACATCCTTCACCGAGACCAGACCGACCAGAACTGAAGCTCGATCTAAAAAAACTGTCCCCAATACTCGCAAGCAGGATCCGACAACCCACACAGTTGCTGTTGTCACGACCATGTCAGCAGACATAATACCCGCAGAAGCCGACGCGCCCAGACTGGTCATCTCCGGCGAAGTGCAACCACATGCGGATTTCTTCAATGCGCCCTTGCAACTGCAGATGTCCGTGGAGCTGAACGACTGGCCGGCAACGGATATGCCCACGCTCAGTGATGAGGATGTTTCCGACGAAATGACGGCAATGGCCAACAAACTGGCCTATCTTGAATTTCAAATGATCGCATTACAAAAACGCAATGCGGAACTGGAGACTTTGCGCACCGCCGGGCCCTCTTCTACTAGCGGCGGTTCCTGGCTGACATATACATTGCTGATATTGCTCGCCATAACCTTGATCGGCATCGCAGAATGGCTGCGCCGTCGACGCAGCCGGCAACAAATACAAACTGAACTGGCGATCTGGGATGAGCTTGCCCCTGAAGTCGAACAGAGCGTCCTCAATGCAAACCGGGAAGTGACATCATCCGTCGAAATCGACCAGATCGCTGACAAAACCGGCCCTGACCCTGCCAGCCAGAATATGCCGGACTTCAAAAGCCGCACACCCTCGCTTCAAACTCCGGATCAAGGACATGCCGGTACTACGGTCAATGAAGACATCCTGGAGCAGGCTGAAGTTTTTGTCGCACACGGACGGGCAAACCTGGCCATCGTACTACTGCAGGACCATCTGACCGAGTTTCCTGATCTGTCACCCGAACCTTGGTTGATGATGCTTGACCTAGTCAAACGTGATGGGCAGGCCGGCGAATATGAAACGGCAACAGCCGAGTGCAAACGTCACTTTAATGTTGCGATTGCTGATTTCAACGAGCCTCTGCAAAAAGATCACAGCAGCATCGAAGATTACCCGCATGTCACCGAACAGTTGCAAAGGGTCTGGGGTACCGCCGAGGCGCTGCCATTTCTTGATGATCTGATTTTCAACCGCAGACTGGAATCACGCCGGGGTTTCGGTCGCAATGCCTATCTGGAAGTTCTGCTCTTGCGCAGCATGCTTGGCGATTCGAATTTTTCTATCAGCCAAAACTCCTTGAACGCTGCCGGCACAATCACATTAAACGACCCCCCGCCGCAACCGCAAAATGCCATGGATACAATATCAGCCGGAGAGGATATCCCGTTGCCGGACCCACTGATTGAAGGAAATGCGGAAACCTTAAAGCAGCCTGAAAAAACTCTGTTTGCTGACGAATCGATCTACACAAGTCTTCCTGAAGACAAATCCAAGCCGCTGGAATTCGATTTTCCAATCAGAAATTAAATTATGCTTGCCGCGCTACAGATAGCTGGCCAGTAATCCTGCAAATATCGCAGCACCCAGCCAGTTATTGTGTAAAAAAGCCTTGAAACAGGCATGGCGCTGTCTGTCACGTATCAGGCTGATGTGATAGAGCGCCAGTAGCAGGGCAACCGCCAGACCAAAATAATAAGGCCAACTCAACTGCTGCATCCAACCGACCAGCACCAGCAATATCAGCATCGCCACATAACAGACCAGGATAGCCATTACATCGTAGCGACCGAAGAAAATGGCGGATGAACGTATACCCAGCTTCAGATCATCATCCCTGTCAACCATTGCATATTCCGTATCGTAAGCGATAGTCCAGAAAATATTGGCCAGCAGCATCAACCAGACAAGCGGCGGCAATTCACTAGTCAATGCGGCAAATGCCATGGGAATGCCGAAACCGAAAGCAATACCAAGATAAGCCTGAGGAATCGCCAGAAAACGCTTGGTCAGGGGATAGGTCATGGCCAGCAGAAAAGCCGCAAATGACAGGGCAATGGTCAACGCATTCAGAAACAATACCAGACAGAATGCGCCCAGGCTCAAGCCTGCCGCCAACAGACAGGCCTCCTTGACGCTGACTTCGCCGCTGACCAGCGGACGCTGCCGGGTGCGCTCAACGTGACCATCGAAATTGCGGTCTGCGACATCGTTCATGACACAACCGGCCGAGCGCATCAACACGGTACCCATAACGAATATCCAGACCACCAGCCAGTCAGGCCGGCCCAGCCCTGCCATCCACAAGGCCCACAAGGTCGGCCACAGCAGCAAGAGTATGCCGATCGGCTTGTCGAGCCGCATCAGGCGTGCATAGGCATTAATTTTTTGCTTCCAGTTCATGACGCAAATTCCGATAGTTTCAAGACCTGCGGTAGAAACACTTCTGTCACCATGATAGCGGAACGGCCGAGACGAAATATAGAGCGTCTGGCCCAGACCGCCTGCGGCTTGACCGCAAGATGGCGCACCGCCCGGCGATACAGCGCATGATGATTCGACAGCTTCTTGAATTCAAGCTGGGTACGCGTGACCCTGGGGTTCATGAACAGTGCGGCTCCAAGCGGCTTGTTACCCAGACGACCCAAGGCCAGCCACTCGCCGCGCAAACTTTGACATGGCAATACACTATGGGCGAACACCACCGGCTCCCCATTGCTGTAAAGATAGACTTCGCGCAACAAGGCATTTTCCCTGCGAGATAGCCCCAACAGCTGCGCTTCGTCTATCTGCGCCCGCGCGTATTGATGTCGGCTCGGCCTGACATGAAAATCATTACTGAGCAATTGCAGACGCTTGGTCAACGACCCAGGGTCGGCCAGCCAATGTCGGTAACTGCCACTGTTCATCGGCATCTTGATCCAGGCAGCATGCGTCAACAAAGGGCGGGAATGGGTTTTCACGACGAGATTATGTCACAGCGAAGCCGCTATCAGACCTTGACCAGCTCTTCCGCATAGCCCAACCAGCGCTGCAGATGTTTTTCAACGGCGTCCGGATGCTCGCGCAGCAATTTTTCCGCCACTATTTTCGAGGCCTCGAGCAAATCGGCATCTCTTTCCAGATCGGCTATCTTCAGCATGGGCAGGCCACTTTGCCTGACTCCCAGAAACTCGCCCGGCCCACGCAGGTGCAAATCAGCCTGGGCGATTTCAAATCCGTCACTCGACTCGTAAATCACCTTGAGCCGGGCACGTGCCAGCTCGGACAAGGGGCTCTGATAAAGCAGGATACAGGTGCTTTTTTCGGCGCCACGCCCGACCCGGCCGCGCAACTGGTGCAGCTGCGAGAGCCCCATGCGCTCGGCATGCTCGATCACCATCAGGCTGGCATTCGGCACATCGACGCCGACTTCGATGACGGTAGTCGCGACCAGCAACTGAATCTGGTTGGCACTGAATTGCGCCATGATGTCCTGCTTTTCCGCCGGTTTCATGCGACCGTGCAGCAGGCCCACTTTCAAATCGGGAAATGCCGAGCGCATATATTCATAAGTATCAATGGCGGTCTGCAGTTGCAGACTCTCGGACTCTTCGATCAGCGGACACACCCAATAAGCCTGCTTGCCCTGCTGACAAGCGTCATGAATGCGTTGCAGCACTTCGTCGCGGCGCGCGTCGGAAACCAGCTTGGTGACAATGGGTGTACGGCCTGGCGGCAGCTCATCGATGACGGAGACATCGAGGTCGGCGTAATAGCTCATGGAAAGCGTACGCGGGATAGGCGTTGCGCTCATCATCAGCTGGTGCGGCGCAGCGATTTCAGCAGATTGTGCCTTCTGCCTGAGTGACAGGCGCTGCTGCACGCCGAAGCGATGCTGCTCATCGACGATCACCAGGCCCAGCCGCGCAAACTGCACCTGCTCCTGAAAAATGGCGTGCGTGCCGATGACGAGGCTGGCTTCGCCGTCCTGCACCTTTTGCAGCGCAGCTGCACGTTCTTTTTTGCTCTGGCTGCCGGCCAGCCAGGCCAGTTCGATACCGAGCGGCGCCAGCCAGACACTGAGTTTGCGGTAGTGCTGTTCGGCCAGTATCTCGGTCGGCGCCATCATGGCGACTTGCCAGCCATGCTCGATGGCCTGCAGTGCCGCCATGGTGGCAACAATGGTCTTGCCGCTACCGACATCGCCCTGCAACAGACGCTGCATCGGATGCGGCTGCGTCAGGTCATGGGTGATCTCCAGCGCCGCCTTCTGCTGGGCATCGGTCAACCGGAAGGCCAGACTTTTCAATAATGCGCTGATCGGTTTTTTCGAAGGCGGCAAAGCCGGAGCGCCGAGCATGCGCCGCCTGGCGTAATGCCGCCGCATGGAAAGCTGCTGTGCCAGCAGTTCATCAAAGGCTAGGCGCCGCCATGCAGGCTGGCTCCTGTCC
Source organism: Methylophilaceae bacterium UBA7525 (assembly GCA_002479405.1). Classification (GTDB taxonomy): domain Bacteria; phylum Pseudomonadota; class Gammaproteobacteria; order Burkholderiales; family Methylophilaceae; genus UBA6140. The sequence goes on along the minus strand of DLMX01000081.1, from coordinate 27,608 downwards.
TGCAGCTGTTCGATCGGAATGCTGGATTGCGGATAATGAAGAACTTGCAGGCTCTGGGCAAAACTCGGCAGATGATATGTCTGATAAACCCAGTCCGGCAGGGTTTCTTCGTGTTGGCTCTGCGCCATCGCCCAATGGATGGATTTGCGTATCGAAGCCTGACTGAGGCCGGCCGTCGTCGGGTAGACCGGCGTAAGCGTGTCCGCTGTCGGCGTGTCTTCTCCGACCGGTCGGCATTGCGGATGCACCATCTCCCAGCCGAAAAAACCATTGCGCACCTCACCCAGTACGCGCAAACGCTTACCTTGCGCCAACGTCTTGATCTGGCTCGGGTAGAAATGCAGAAAACGCAGGCTTAGCTGACCAGTACTGTCGCGCAATTGCGCAATCAGCGCCTTGCGCGGCTTGTACTGGACTTCAGTATGCACAATCTCGCCTTCCACCTGCGCCTGCTCGCCCACATGCAAATCGCGAATGGCGGTGATGCGCGTCTCATCGACATAACGCAGCGGCAAATGCAGCAGCAAGCCCTGCACATCGACAATACCCAACTTTTGCAGCCGGGCCTGCAACGGCTTGCTGAACTCCTTGAAATCGGAGAGTTTCAGGCTAATTCCATGACTCCGTCAGCTTCCACCAGCGCACCGCGCGGCAAAGAGGCAACGCCTACGGCGGCACGTGCCGGATAAGGCTGGGCGAAATATTCAGCCATGATGGTATTCACCAGCGCAAAATTCGACAGGTCCGTCAGAAAGATGTTCAGCTTGACGATATCGGCCATTGAGCCGCCTGCCGCTTCAGTCACTGCGCGCAGGTTCTTGAAGACGCGATGCACCTGTGCTTCTATACCGTCGACCATCTCCATGCTTGCCGGATCGAGACCGATCTGGCCGGAAAGATAGACAGTGCTGCCGACCTTGACTGCCTGCGAATAAGTGCCGATAGCCTGCGGCGCACCGTCGGTATGAATGATTTGTTTTGCCATGTTGTTTCCTGATTGCTGTTGAGATTGTTACTTGAAACTGGATTTTTCGGTGATCGGCACGTTTGATCACTGCGCGCGCTGGTCGGCGCCGCTGCCTTTGACCCGGTTGATACGGACCATGTCCGGGATTCTGCGCAAACGCCGCATCAAATCTGCCAGATGCACACGATTTCTGACCTGCACAGTAAAGTGCATGTTGGTGTAGGCGCTACCATCCGGCTCTTCCATGCTGACGTGATCAATATTGGAACCGGCGTCGGCAATACCCGATGCGATCTTGGCCAGCATGCCCCGCTCGTTCGCCACGGTCAGCTTAAGATTGACCTTGTACAGGCGTTTGCCGTCCGGATCCCATTCCACATCAAGCCACTTTTCCGGGTCGAGCCGGAATTTGCGAATCGCCGGACAATCGTGGGTATGAATCACCAGACCCTTGTCCTTGTTGATAAAACCGAGAATCGGGTCACCGGGAATCGGCCGGCAACACTGGGCAAACTGCACCGCCATACCTTCCGAACCACGGATGGTGATGGTGTCCAGCACCTTGTTGAGCTGCCTCGCCTGCCGCTCCATTGCGCTATCCAGCAGCCCTTCTTCCGCTTTCTGCTCTTCGGTCTTGGCCATCAATTGATGCGCCACCATGACATTAAGCCGCTTACCCAGACCAATGTCAGTCAGTACTTCCTGCTTGTCCCTGGCACCATAGTCGCGTAGCAGTTTTTGCCAGCGCGCCTCATCGATATCGGCCGGATCGACATGCAGGGCACGCAACGCTTGGTTCAGCATACGCTGACCAAGATGGGCAGATTCGGCGGTTTGCATGGATTTGAGGAAATGACGGATATGCGCCCGCGCCTTGCCGGAAACCACATAATTCAGCCAGGCAGGATTCGGCTTGGCCATGGCGGACGTGATGATCTCGACGTTATCGCCATTGTGCAACTCCGTGCGTAAGGGTGCCAGCTCATGATTGATCTTGACCGCTACGCAGCAGTTGCCGACATCGGTATGCACCGCATAGGCAAAATCCACCGCCGTTGCCCCCTTGGGCAGCGCCATGATCTTGCCGCGCGGGGTGAAAACATAGACCTCGTCCGGAAAGAGGTCTACCTTGAAATGCTCGAGAAACTCCAGCGAATCAGCACTCTCACTCTGGATATCGAGCAAACGCTGCAGCCACTGATGCGTCTGCTGTTGCAAGGCGGTCAGGTGTGCATCCGAGGACTTGTACATCCAGTGTGCGGCAACACCGGCTTCGGCGATATTGTGCATCTCCTGGCTGCGGATCTGTACCTCGATCGGCGTACCGAATGGCCCGAACAGCGTCGAGTGTAGCGACTGATAGCCATTGGCCTTGGGAATGGCGATGTAATCCTTGAACTTGCCCGGAATCGGCTTGTACAGGCTGTGCAGGATGCCCAACGCCAGATAACAGGTCGGTTGGTCCTTGACGATGACACGGAAGCCGTAGATATCATAGATCTGCGAGAACGTGGTGTTCTTGCCGGTCATCTTCTTGTAAATGCTGTACAGGTTCTTTTCCCGGCCCGTCACATCCGCTTCGATCTGCGCTTCCTGCAGTTTCTGCCGGATCGCATCCTGAATCTTGCCGACCACCTCCTTGCGATTGCCCCGTGCCGCCTTCACCGCCTTGCTGATGACGTTGTAGCGCATAGGATAGAGGTATTTGAAACTGAGATCTTCCAGCTGGTGGTAGATATTATTGATGCCGAGCCGATTGGCAATCGGCGCATAGATGTCGATGGTTTCGAGCGCGATACGTTTGCGCTTTTCCGTACCCATCACATCCAGCGTCTGCATGTTGTGCAGACGGTCGGCCAGCTTGACCAGGATCACGCGCACATCCTGCGACATGGCCAGCAGCATCTTGCGGAAATTTTCCGCCTGGGCCTGGGTCGCACTCTGAAATTCAATCTTGTCCAGCTTGGAAAGACCATCGACCAGCTCGGCCACCTGCTTGCCGAACTGGTCGCTGATTTCCTGTTTGGTGATACCGGTGTCTTCCACCACATCGTGCAATAACGCGGCCAGCAAGGTTGGCGTATCGAGATGCATCTCCGCCAGGATGCAGGCCACCGCGACCGGGTGGCTGATATAAGGTTCACCGCTACGACGGACCTGCCCTTTATGGGCAGCGTCGCTGAATCGGTAAGCATCCCAGACCTGGGAAATGTCTTCGTCTTTGAGATATTCTCTAAGAAGCAGCGTCAGCTGCGAGTCTTCGCTGTCGGCCGGCAGCAAAGGGGGTGGCGCGGGCTTTACGGATTCCGAGGAGCGTTTTGCCGATGCCATGGGCATAACACTTTAGGCATGTCCGCGATTCAGGACTTCAAGGCCAACCTTGCCGGCCGCGATTTCACGCAACGCCAGTACCGTAGGCTTGTCTTTCAAACCATGAGTGTTAACCAAAGGTTCGGAACCGTTGGCCAGCTGACGGGCGCGATAGGCAGCCACCAGTGTCAGATGAAAGCGGTTGGGGATCTTTTCAAGACAATCGTCTACGGTAATACGTGCCATATTTATTCTCCGAATACTGTTCGAACTACTTCATGCTGTTGAGCAGCCCCTGATGTTTCAGAAGCTGTTGATCGCGCTTGAGATGTTGCGAGCGAATGACCGCCCGCAAATCCTCCAGCGCAGTCTGGAAATTGTCATTGATTATAACATAGTCGAACTCCGCCACATGACTGATCTCCTCACGGGCCGCGGCCAGACGGCGGGTGATCACCTCCATGCTATCCTGTCCGCGGTAGGCCAGACGGTGTGCCAGCGTATCGATGGATGGCGGCAGAATGAAAATGCCGACCGCATCGGGCAATTGCTTTCTGACCTGTTCCGCGCCCTGCCAGTCGATCTCCAGAATCAGATCGTCGCCGGCCTTCAGCGCCTCCTCTACACGGCTCTGCGAAGTACCGTAGCGCGCACCGTGCACTTCCGCTGACTCCAGGAAGTCGCCTTCACCCAGCATGCGCAAAAACTCCGCCTCTTCGACAAAATGATAATGCACGCCGTCCACCTCACCCGGACGCGGCTTGCGTGTCGTGTAGGAAACGGAGAGGCGGATATGGCTATCATTCTGCAGCAGCGCGCTGAGCAGACTGGTTTTGCCGGTGCCGGAGGCAGCCGCAACGATAAAGAGATTGCCTGTCATACGGATTCACCCAATTTGTCGGAAATGCCATGCGCTTCGACCTTGCGCTTGTAGGCGATGGAAGAGATCAGCGATGCCACGATAAAGACGACGCCGATGAGACCGGTAATCACTTCCGGCACATGTTCATAAATCGAATAGAACATGATCAAGCCCAGAATGCCGATTGCGTAATGGGCACCGTGCTCCAGATAGACATATTTCTGCAAGGTACCACGATAGACAAAATGCACCGTCAGCGAACGTACGAACATGGCGCCTATGGTCAAGCCCAGCATGATAATGACCACGTCGCGGGTGATGGCAAAGGCACCGATGACACCGTCGAACGAGAATGAGGCATCGAGGATTTCCAGATAGAGAAAACCCATCACTCCGTTGCGTTTGGCCGCGCCGGTAACAGCTGCCGCGTCAGCCTTGGAACTGAAGAAACTACCCAGACTGTCAACCGCAATATAGAGCACGACCCCGGCGACACCTGCCAGCAATATGGTCATTTTCTTTTCCGGCGAGACCGGCAGAAACTGGTGCAGCACCAGCAGAACCACCAGCGTAATGAAAATCCCAATGGAATCCAGCTTGCCGAGCTTGGCCATCTGCTCTTCGAACTTGCCGAGCCAATGCAACTCCTTGGCGTCGTTAAGGATGAAACTGAGAAACACCAGAAACAGGAAAGTGCCGCCGAACGAGGCGATGGCGGCATGACCTTCCATCAGATGCCTGGAATACTCGGCGGGACGCGTCAATGCCATATTGGCAACTTCGAAGAAACCCTGACTGGTCGCCACCGCGACCAGTAGCAGCGGAAAAATCAGGCGCACGCCAAAGACTGCAATCAGAATACCCACGGTGAGAAATAGCTGCCGCCACTTCTCGTCCATGTCCTTCAGAATCGAGGCGTTGACCACGGCATTGTCAAACGACAGGCTGATCTCCATTACGCTCAGAATCAATGCCAGCACCAATGCCGCCCAGACGCCGGCCATGGTTCCGGTGGTGTGATGGCCCCACCAGCCGGCAAGCAGCAAGCCGACAATGGTGACCAGAATGGAATACCTGAAATCGCGCATATAAACTTTCTGAAATGTTGCTTCGGCCTCGCCCGCCCGGATTATTCGATATTCTGAATCTGCTCGCGCATTTGTTCAATCAGCACTTTCAAGGCCATGGCAACCTGCGAGATCTCGGTCGAGAAGGATTTGGAACCCAGCGTGTTGGCCTCGCGGTTCAGTTCCTGCATGAGGAAATCCAGACGCTTGCCGGCCGCACCGCCTGCCTTCAATATTCGACGCACTTCCGAAACATGGGCTGTCAGGCGCTCCAGCTCCTCATCGACATCGATGCGCTGGGCAAACAGGGTCACCTCCTGACGCAAACGCTCTTCATCGTGCGACTGCATGGCTTCCTGCAATTTGGCCGTCAGCTTATCCTGATAAGCCTTGACCTGCGTCGGCAGCAAAGGCCGGACTTCGGCCACGCGCTGCTCGATCTCGTGCAACCGCTCCTCGATGATCGCCTTCAGCTTTTCGCCCTCACGCGCTCTGGAAGCCAGCATCTGCTCCAGCGCCTGCACAAGGATCGCATGTATTTCATTCGTCAGCGCCGCCTGATCCAGGCGCTCGCCCACCATGACATTGGGCCAACGCAGAATGTCCGCCACCGTCAGCGGCTGGCTTTGCGGAAAATGCGTCTGCACGACGGCGCTCATCTGCGCCAGCTCCTGCAGAACCGCAGTATCCAGCCTGGCCTCAGCACTCTGCGTCGAACGCTGCATCAGACTCAAACGGCACTCCACCTTGCCGCGCCCAAGCTTGCTCGCGATTATCTCGCGCAGTGCCGGTTCGAAACTGCGCAGGTTTTCATCCAGCTTGAGCTGCAATTCCAGATAACGGTGATTCACCGCCCGCAGCTCGAGCACCAGCACTCCATAGGCCGTCTCTCTTTCCAGGGCGGCGAAACCTGTCATGCTATAAATTACTTTTGAACTCACTTTAAGATCATCCTTGTGACATGCTGACTTAATTTAGGGCATGGTATCAAATGCGTGCTGTTTCATGCCAAAATAGCTCGCAACTTCTACAGCAAAAGACGGGTTGCTACAAGTAGCCAGCAAGAATGTCCGAACTCACCAACCGCTCCCTGCCCATCGGCTATCAACTGCATCAGTACAAGATCAAAAAGGTCTTGAGTGCCGGTGGTTTCAGCTATGTCTATCTCGCCAGCGACGAACACGGCAACACCGTCGCCATCAAGGAATACCTGCCCAGCGCACTCGCGTTGCGAACGGAAGGGGACAAAGTTGTGGTACCGACGGTCGAAGCCTCCGGCAGTTTTCGCCATGGCCTCAAATGCTTTTTCGAGGAAGGCCGTGCACTGGCCAACATCAATCACAAAAACATCGTACGCGTGGTGAACTTCTTCCGTGCCAACGAGACCGTCTACATGGTCATGCAATACGAGCGCGGCAAATCCCTGCAGGAATACATCCTCAGCAACAACGAACCGGTGTCGGAAAACTTCGTGCGCCGCGTCTTCACCGAACTGCTGAACGGCCTGCGCGAAGTGCATACACAGAAACTGCTGCATCTGGACATCAAGCCGGCCAATATCTATATCCGGCTGGACGGCTCTCCTGTACTGCTGGACTTCGGCTCCGCCCGGCAGACCCTGACCGACGCCATCGCCAAACTGCCTCCCAGCTATACGCCCGGCTTTGCCTCACCCGAACAATTTACCGATCGCAAACTGCTCGGCCCCTGGAGCGACATCTACAGCATAGGCGCCACCATGTATTCGTGCCTGACACGCTCGACACCACAGGCTGCCAATGAGCGCGCAAAGAACGACACCCTGGTGCCTGCCGAAAAACTGGGCAAAGCCATCTATTCGGAAAACCTGCTGAAAATCATCGATCGCTGCCTCGAACTGGATCATCTCAAGCGACCGCAAAGCATCTATGCGCTGCAAAAATCCCTGCAGCATGATCTGCCGCCATTGCCGCCGGCGAACGAGAAGAAAAACGGCATCATGAACAAAATCATCAACATCCTGCAAAAGAACTATAAAAATCCGGACGACATGAAATCATGAAATTTACCATCTATCAGAACAGCCGCCAGGGACCGCGGCCATACAACGAAGACCGGCTGGCATATTCCTACAGCAAGGATGCCCTGCTCATGGTGGTGGCCGACGGCATGGGCGGTCATCGGCACGGAGAAGTTGCTGCACAGCTGGCGGTCAAGTCACTGACCGACGGCTTCCAGAATCTGGCCATTCCCACGCTGCTCAATCCGGCCAAGTTTCTGGAAGAACATATCCTGCAGGTCCATGATGCCATCGACAGCCTGACGCTGGGCAATGACCTGAGCGATTCACCACGCACCACCATCGTCGCCGCAGTGTTGCAGGATAACAAGCTCTACACGGCACACGTCGGCGATTCACGCCTATATCACTTCAGAAACGGCCAGCTGATTTTCCGCACGGAAGATCATTCCATCGTGCAGATGCTCTACCGCAAGGGCCAGCTCAGATTCGAGGACATGGCCAACCACCCTGACCTGCACAAGATCTACAATTGCCTGGGCGGCGATAAAATGCCGGAAATTACGCTGTCCGGACCGCGCGCCTTGGTGGATGGCGATGTCATCTTTCTTTGCACCGACGGTGTCTGGTCCGCGGTCAACGACCACGACATCGGCAAACTGCTGCACGCCGGCGGCATTCTCGACAGCGTACCCAAACTGCTCAATATTGCGGAAACCGTCAGCGCGGAGCATGGTGACAATATGAGCGCCATCGGCCTGCAGTGGGGCAATCGCCAGAACAACCAAGTGACCGTTTCCACCGCCACCATGCCGCTCGGCACGACAACCACCATCATCAACCCGGTTACCCAGCAACCCAATATGCCGCTTGATGAGACCGCCTTGTCCAACCTGACAGACGACGAGATTGAAAAAACCATCCTGGAAATCCAGTCCGCCATCAGCAAGACCCGGCTGAACCCATCCTCAAGCTGAATTCGACCTGCGGCTCCCGCCGGTTTGACTTGGCATATAATACAAGGCTCTCAAAGTCAGGAATCACCATGCCCAGTCAACACACTAGCCATCGCCCAAGTCAGCGCGCCCACAATCAGCTACGTCCGGTCGAGATCATCCGCCGTTACACCAAACATGCCGAAGGTTCGGTATTGATCAAATTCGGCGATACGCAAGTGCTTTGCACGGCCAGCGTAGAAGAAAAAGTCCCCGGCTTTTTGCGCGGCAAGAACCAGGGCTGGGTCACCGCCGAATACGGCATGCTGCCAAGATCCACCGGTAGCCGCATGGATCGCGAAGCCGCTCGCGGCAAGCAATCCGGCCGCACACAGGAAATCCAGCGACTGATCGGCCGCAGCCTGCGCGCCATCATCGACCTGGAAAAACTCGGCGAACGCAGCATCCAGATCGACTGTGATGTCATCCAGGCTGATGGCGGCACCCGCACTGCCGCCATCACCGGCGCCTATGTAGCGCTGCATGACGCCATCTCCTACCTGCTACGTGCCGGCCTCATCAGCGAATCGCCGCTACTCGATTCCGTGGCGGCGATCTCGGTCGGCGTCTATCAAAGCCAAGCCGTGCTGGATCTGGACTATATCGAGGATTCCGGCTGCGACACCGACATGAACGTGGTCATGACCGGCAAGGGCGGATTCGTCGAGGTTCAGGGCACGGCTGAAGGCGAACCATTCCAGCGCGATACCATGAACGCCATGCTCGATCTGGCCGCTGCCGGCATCACTGAGCTGACCACCATCCAAAAAGCGGTTCTCAGTGCTGAATAAGATCGTCATCGCCACCGGCAACGTCGGCAAACTGCGCGAAATCCAGCAGTTGCTGACGCCGCTGGCGATTGAAGTACTGCCGCAATCCGGATTCAATATACCGGAAGCGGACGAGCCTTATTTCACTTTCATCGAAAATGCACTGGCCAAGGCACGGCATACCAGCCTGCACAGCGGCCTGCCGGCATTGGCCGATGACTCCGGCATCTGTGTGGATGCGTTACAGGGCGCGCCCGGCGTCTATTCCGCCCGTTTTGCCGGCGAACCAAAATCGGATGCACGCAATAATCAAAGGCTGCTGGAAGCGCTACTGGAGGAAAAGAACCGGCAGGCACATTACTACTGCGCCATGGTGCTGGTGCGCAACCCGGAAGACCCGCAACCCCTGATAGCACAAGGCATCTGGCGCGGCGAAATCCTCACCGCCCCGCGCGGCGAAGGCGGTTTCGGCTACGATCCCTTATTTCTCGACCCGGCCAGCGGCAAAACCGGCGCCGAACTGCCGCTGGAAACCAAGAACACCATCAGCCATCGCGGTCAGGCCTTGCGTGACATGTTGCAGCAGATCGCCCGGCTGCAAGGCTGATCGTGATACCCATCATTCCGGTCAGCGCCCGCGCACCTAGTGACGGCACCGCATCAGGCCTGCAAACTCCGCCGCCGCTCTCGCTTTACATCCACATTCCGTGGTGCGTGCGCAAATGTCCGTATTGCGATTTCAACTCGCACGAATCCAGAGGCGAGATTCCCGAACAGGCCTATGTCGACGCCTTGATCGCCGACCTCGAACAATCCGTGCCCAGGGTCTGGGGACGCAAGATCCATAGCGTATTCTTCGGCGGGGGCACGCCCAGCCTGTTCTCGCCAGAAGCCATCGACCGCATTCTCAGCCACGTACGCATGCTAACGCCACTGGAATACGAAGCCGAAATCACGCTGGAAGCCAACCCCGGCACGGTAGATGCCGCGCACTTCAAGGGTTACCGTGATGCCGGCGTCAACCGGCTGTCGCTCGGTATACAAAGTTTCGATAATCGCTACCTTGCCAGCCTTGGCCGCATCCACGATGAAAAACAGGCGCTGAGCGCCGCGCAGTTAGCGCTCGCTACCTTTGAAAGCGTCAATCTGGACGTAATGTATGGCCTGCCGCAACAGAGCCTGGAAGATGCGCTGGCCGATACCGAACGTGCTTGTGAGCTGGCGCCCGCGCACCTCTCCTTCTATCACCTGACGCTGGAACCCAACACACCATTTCACCGCACCCCGCCGAGTTTGCCGGATGACGACACCAGCGCCGCCATGCAGGAAGCCATCGAAGATCTGCTCGCATCACACGGGTATGAGCACTACGAAACCTCTGCCTTCGCACAAAAAGGCAAACGCGCACGCCACAACCTCAACTACTGGACCTTCGGCGACTACCTCGGCATCGGCGCCGGCGCTCACAGCAAACTAAGCTATCACGACAAGATCACCCGTGAAAGCCGCCACAAACACCCCAACCGCTACCTGGAAAATGCCGCCAAAGGCCAAGCCATCGACAATGAATGGATTATCAGCCGGGACGAACTTGGCTTTGAATTCATGATGAACGCCCTGCGCCTGACTGAAGGCTTCGACATCGGCCTGTTTAAGCTACGCACCGGCCTGCCTATTGGCCGGATCGAACCAGCGTTGAAAGCCGCGCGGGACAAAGGCCTGATTGCAGTAGAAAGCAACCTGATCAAACCAACCTTATTAGGTCAGCGCTTTTTGAATGAACTGTTGCAGCTGTTCCTGATTTGATTTTCCGGGAGAATTTCCCGGTAATTTATAGGAATTACTCACTTCCACTCACTGTTTGCTTCATATTGATCAATTATGAATTAGCATCATTCGCTACTAATAATTAACAACAATCAACATGAAGCAATTTCAGGGGAAGTCACCGCATCTTCGGATAGCGGTGACTGTTTTATTTTGCCTGCTTTCCGACTTTACTCAGGCTGGTGCAATAATCGACCGGTCTGCGCAAGAGCAACTCCAGCAGCAGGAGCGCGAACGTCTTCTTCGCGGAAAACAGGAATCCATACCGGACGTACGCCTGACTGACGATGTTCCTGCACCCGCACTTATTACTTATCCCGATAATGAGTCACCATGCTTCTCCATCTCCAAAATTTCACTGGTCGGTGAAGCCGCCGATCTGTTCCAGTTTGCTTTGTCGGAAGTAACCAAGGGCAGTAACCCTGCAATTAGCCGCTGCCTCGGGACACAAGGCATCAACCTTGCCATGAGCCGCGTACAGAACGCCATCATCTCCAAAGGCTACGTCACTACGCGCATCCTGGCGGTTCCGCAGGATCTGAATTCCGGCGAACTACAACTCACCGTGATACCGGGCAGAGTCAATCAAATCCGGTTTGCAGAAGGCGTAACGCCCAGAGCTACCAAATGGAATGCCGTGCCGATTCGTAAAGGCGACATCCTGAACCTGCGCGATATCGAACAGGGATTAGAAAACCTCAAACGCACACCTACCGCTGAGGCGGATATTCAGATCACACCCGCTGAAGATGTGAACGCCAAACCTGGAGAAAGCGACATCGTCATTGATTACCGGCAACGTTTCCCTTTCCGGCTGACGCTGAGTGCCGACGATGCGGGTTTCGATTCCACAGGCAAATATCAGGGCGGCGTCACACTTTCAGGTGACAATCTGCTGATGCTGAATGATTTGTTCTACGTCAACTACAACCACGACCTTGGCGGCGGGGAGCATGGGAAACGGGGTTCAGAAGGCCATACAGTGCATTATTCCCTGCCTTTCGGCTACTGGCTGTTCGGCTTTACTACTTCCAGCTACGACTACCACCAGGCAGTTGCCGGACTCAACCAATCCTATATCTACAGCGGTCACAGCCAGAACTCTGACATCAAGGTCAGCCGGCTGGTTTACCGCAACGCCATCAATAAAAGTTATCTTTCCCTGCGCGGTTTTTTCAGGAAATCATCCAACTTTATCGACGACACCGAGATAGAAGTGCAACGACGCAGGACTGCAGGCTGGGAATTGGGCTTCGGTCAAAACTGGTTTCTGGGGCAATCCCTGCTTGATTACCAGCTTGCCTACAGGCGCGGCACTGGTGCCATGAACGCAATCAAGGCGCCAGAAGAAGCGTTTGATGAAGGGTCATCGCGCATGGAAATACTGACGCTGGATGCTACTTTCAGCCTGCCGTTTTCCGTACAGGCACCTTGGGGTCGACAAGGTTTGCAATACGCTGCGGATATCCGCGCGCAATCAAACTTTACGCCACTGACTCCGCAAGACCGGTTTGCCATAGGCAATCGATACACCGTTCGCGGCTTTGACGGTCAGCTGACACTGAGCGCAGATCGCGGCTGGTTCCTGCGCAATGATTTCAGCGCATGGCTTGGTGAAAGTGGACAAGCCGTCTATCTCGGACTGGATTATGGCGAAGTCGGCGGACAATCCAGCGACCTCCTGCTCGGCAAACAACTCGCAGGTAGCGTGATAGGCATGAGGGGTGGTTACCGCAATTTGAGTTACGACCTCTTCCTGGGCAAGGCGCTCAAGAAACCGCGGGGCTTTGAGACTGCGAGCACTGCCGCAGGCTTCAACTTGAATTTGTCCTTCTGACCATACCTTCGGGGGAAATAAAAACATGAATAAAAACAAGTTCAGAATCGTGTTTAACAAACTTCGTGGCTCAATGATGGCAGTGCCAGAAGGTACGAAAGGTCATACCAACACCGATAATGGTAGTGGCCGTCAATCAGTATCAATAGCGTTCTTCTTGAGACCCATCCCATTCTCGCTTTTGATGATGTGCGGCCAGATCATGCTGGTCAACACTGCTCAGGCAGATATCGTGGCCGACCCGGTTGCAGCTGCAAACCAGCGGCCTGTGATTCTGCAAACCGCCAATGGCTTGCCGCTGGTCAACATCCAGACACCCAGTGCTGCTGGCGTATCACGCAATACTTACAAACAATTCGACGTAAAGTCACAGGGCGCCATCCTCAATAACAGCAATACGAGTGTGCAAACTCAACTGGGGGGATGGGTGCAGGGCAATCCACATCTGGCTGGTGGGACTGCGCGCATCATTCTGAACGAGGTCAACAGCCAGAACCCCAGCTTGCTCAACGGCTTTATTGAAGTAGCGGGTAGCCGTGCCCAAGTTGTCATTGCCAATCCGGCGGGCATCAGCTGCAATGGATGTGGCTTTATCAATGCCAATCGCGCCACCTTGACTACCGGCACCCCCATGATGAGTGGCGGCAATCTGCTGGGTTATCGAGTGGGCGGCGGCACTATTCAGTTTGATGGCGACGGCATGGATAGTGCCCAAACCAACTTTACCGATGTGATTGCACGTGCGGTGGAGGTCAATGCCGGTATCTGGGCGAATGCACTGAATATCACAACCGGCGTGAATCAGGTCAATATTGATAGCAACGGCCATGCAACCAGTGTGACGCCCACCACCCCCGATCCCGGGAATGTGGCTCCCTTGTTTGCTGTCGATGTTGCAGCCTTGGGCGGCATGTATGCAGGCAAGATTCACATGGTAGGCACCGAAGCCGGAGTGGGCGTGCGCAATGCAGGCACCATGGGCGCCAGTGTCGGAGAAATTAACATCACTGCCGATGGCATGCTGCAAAACACAGGTAGCCTCAGCGCAAAAACCAACATTCAACTGGATACGGTTGCGCTGGAAAACCCGGGCAGCATCAAAGCGGATGGCGACATCACCATTCAGCTATCCTCCGATTACACACATATTGGAGAACTACAGGCAGGCGACAACCTTAACCTAAGTAGCACTGGTGACCTGATCAACCAATCGACCATACTCGCCAGCCAGGCACTCACCCTCAATGTACGCCATATAGAAAACACCACCACTGGTGCAATCGTCGGCACTACCACCGAAATCAACGCCACCGATAGCTTGCTCAACCGCGGTTTGATTGATGGCATGGATACCCGCATCAACGCTGAAACACTGACCAACACCCAAACCGGCAGTATCTATGGTGACCATCTTTCCATACAGGTTGCGCACTTGGGCAATGACGCAGGCGCGGTGATTTCAGCTCGAGATCGACTGGATATTGGCGCCGCTACCATTGAAAATCGCAGCAATGGTCTGTTGTTTAGTGCAGGTGCCCTCGCCATTGGCGGTGCTCTGGATAGCAACCGTGAAGCCACAGGTTCAGCAGATGCATTGATCAATGAACACGGCATCATAGAAGCGCTCGGCAATTTGCAAATCACAGCCAACGACATACAAAACCTCAATGCGGGGCTAGAGACTGAACTGGTGGTAGACAGCACAGAGCGCATCCGCGAAGTGCAGCCCGAGGGCTGGTCACAGCGCTATGACATCTCGCGCTTCCCCACCATCAATAATTACAACATCGAGGCACAACCTTTCCTCAATGAAAACGGCAACATCGTCGCCTACTTCGAGGACTACACCTTTTACGACTACACCGCCACCACCAGCAGTACGCATGTCACTTCTTCCCTGCCCGGGCAGATACTCTCTGGCGGCCATATGACCCTGGTGGGTAATATCACCAACAGTGACAGCCAGATCATCGCGGGGGGCAATCTGGATGTGACGGGTGCCACGGTGCAAAACCACAGCACAACCGGTGAGCAAATCATCAGCTATAGTGGCCGCAGGCAGTTTAGAGATTGGGATGGTAATGACGAAGAACTCGAGTTTGGCCCATGGGTGGCCTTCAGCCCCGCCTCCAAGGTCACTGCCGTTAACCTTGCCATCAGCCAACTGGAAGAGAACGCCAGCGCAACAGGCAGCGGCACTTCGGTTGCCAGTGTCAGTACACCTGTCGTCACCGGCAGCCTGTTTCAGCCCAGCCCGGATATCACGGCCAATTATCTGATTGAGACCAACCCGCGTTTTGCCAACTATCGCACTTGGTTGAGTTCTGATTACATGCTAAGCCAATTGGCTTTTGACCCAGCCACCATGCAAAAACGTCTTGGCGATGGCTTCTACGAACAAAAGCTGGTACGAGAGCAAATCGCCCAGCTCACGGGTAGAAGATTTCTTGATGGCTTTGCCTCGGATGAAGCGCAATATCAGGCTTTGATGGAAGCAGGCATCACCGTTGCCAATGCATGGCAACTAGTGCCCGGTGTTGCGCTCACCGCCGAGCAGATCGCCCAACTCACCTCCGACATCGTCTGGCTGGTGGAAGAAACTGTCACCCTGCCGGATGGCACGATCACGCAAGCACTTGTGCCAAAAGTTTATGTGCGCCTGCAAGCAGAAGACCTCCAACCTACGATGGGCCTGATGGCAGGTAATCAAGTCACCATGGATATCGCGGGCGACATGGCCAACTCCGGCACGATTGCCGGGCGCACACTGCTTGCACTTAATGCCGGCAACATTCACAACCTCGGCGGGCAAATACAAGCGGATGTATTGAGTGCCACTGCCAGCAATAATATTGACATTCAGGGCGGCACACTCGCCGCACGCGATGCGCTCGTATTACAGGCAGGGGGCGACATCACCGTTGCCAGCACCACGGTCGATGCACAGAACCGCATAGGCGCCAGCACCTTTAGCCGTACCAATATCGAACGTGTTGCCGGGCTTTACGTCACGGGAAAAAACGGCATATTGGTCGCAAGCGCTGCCAACGATATCAACCTGTTTGCCGCCCAAATCATTAACGCTGGAGAAAACGGCATGACGTTGATTGATGCCGGCAGCAACCTCAATCTGGGCACCGTCACCATTGCCGAGCAAAACAACAGCATCCACAGCGCCAAGGACTTCAACCGCAGTGGCTATACGCAAGAGATCGGCACGGTCATCCAGACCCAGGGCGATATCCAGCTCCATGCAGGGCAAGACGTTGTAGCGCGCGCAGCAGAAGTGAGCAGCACGACAGGACAACTCGCTATTAACGCAGGCAACGACATCCGCATTGAAAGCGGTACCGCCACCTACAACTCGGATATCGGCTGGGCCACCTCGCGCAGCGGCACCTTCAGTAGCCGCAAAAAAGAGCAACGCGATACTTTCAAAGATAAAACCAGTATCAGTAGCACCCTCAGTGCAGATACCATCAGCCTGCAAGCAGGGCAAGATATCGCCATCCAGGGTAGTAACGTAGTGAGCGACAGCAGTACACTGATACAAGCTGATGGCGATATCAGCATCACCAGTGCCACCAACACCCATGAAGAAACCCATTACCAGAAAACCAAACGCTCCGGCATCAGCACCAGCGGTGCCAGTGTCAGCATTGGCTCGCAACAGCTCATGACCAACACCAACACTACCCGCACCACCCAAACCGGCAGCACCGTAGGCAGTATGGCAGGCGATGTGGCGATTGAGGCAGGCAAGACCTATACACAAACAGGCAGCGATGTGCTGGCACCGCAAGGTGATATTGATATCACGGCACAGAAAGTGGACATTACTGCCGCGACCGACACCTACGCTAACCAGCAGAGCATGAAGTACAAGCAGAGAGGGATCACAGTCTCTGTAAGTAGCAGCGCACTTAACCTTGCTCAAAACGTTGCAGGAACAGCAGAAGCCACGATAACAAGTGATAGCACTCGTAATAAAGCACTCAATACGTTGCAAACTTATGCAAATGCATCTTTATTGCAGGAACAAGGCAAAGCAATAGTAACTGCTGCTCAAGCAGGTAATGTTCAAGACGCAGCCAATGCAGCAGGCGTCAAGTTAAGTGTCAGCATCGGTAGCGCCAAAAGTGAAAGTTCAAGTAGTTCCAGCCTCACTACTCATCAAGGTAGCCTGGTCAAGGCCGGTGGTGATATCAGCATCAAAGCTACCCAGGATGATTTAACCGTTGCAGGTAGTCAGATTGCTGCGGATAAGAACGTCATGCTCGATGCTGCCCGGAACATCAACCTGATTGCCAGCGCAGATACCGAAAACAACCAAAGCAAAAACAAATCCAGCAGTACTAGCATTGGTGTATCTGTGGGCGTAGGTAATGGCGGTGCCGGACTTAGTGTGGATTTAGCAGCGAGCCGAGGTAAAGGTAATGCCAACAGCGACAGCGTGACCTATAACAATACGCAAGTAACGGCTGGCGAAACGCTGGAATTAAAATCAGGAAGCAATACAAACCTGATCGGTGCCAATGCCAGTGGCAATCGAGTCATTGCAGATATCGGAGGCGACCTTAACATCGAAAGCCTGCAAGATACGGCTAGCAGCAAAGCCAAACAAAGCAACACCGGTATTAGCGTGAGCGTACCTGTAGCATCGCCCACACTAGGCAACACCTTTGGGGCAGTCAGCCAAAGCAAACAAAACAGCAACAACCACTATGCCAGCGTATATGAGCAATCCGGCATTCAAGCCGGAGAGCAAGGCTTTAACATCACCACCCAAAGCAATACAGACCTAAGAGGCGCAGTGATAGACAGCAAAGCCACAGCGGACAAGAACCAACTCACTACCGGCACGCTCACTGTCAGCAACATTCAAAACCACATGGAAGCAAAAGCAGACAGTAGCGGCTTAACGCTTGACAGCAAAATGCTCACCAGCAAATACGAAGCGATTAAAGGCATGGCCGGAAACCTGCAAAACCATGGAGTAGCAGATGTCAGTGATAGTAGCACCACACTGAGCGCCATTTCACCGGCCACTATCACCATTACCGATGAAGCCTTACAACAACAACTCACCGGTAACGATACACCTAATACAATTGCCATGCTTAACCGCGACACTAGTAATACTAATCGCGTGCTGGCAAAACCAGATTTAGCTGCGCTACAGCAAGAGGCTCAGCAACAGCAGACAGATAGGATGTTGTTAGTGAATACGGTGACTGCCTTTACTGATGAAGCTTTCCGTAAAGCCTTCTTACAAGAAGCCAAGATTTATAAAATACAACGTAATGATGATGGCACTGCTGCACTTGACGAGAACGGAAAACCAATTCAAGTTGAACTTAAACCTGAAGAGAAATATAACTTGAAACCTGGAGAAAACGGCAAAGTGAATGTTTATACCAACGGCATTTACAATGATGCAGAACTCGCCGCTAACTACTCAACGCAAATGGCACAGAACGGTGTAGGAGAAGTATATTTGGTTTACTTCCCTGAAGCCAATAACATGATTTCCGAGCTGCTGATAGCAGGCTATCAGAAGTTTATGGAAAACTCAGCACTCGGGTTGACTAATGCCACGCAACAGATATTTGATCTCTCCGAATACTACGGAGGCAGTGGGCTTAACCTTGTAGGCCATAGCCGAGGCGGCATGACCATTGGTAATGCGCTGGAGGCTCAACTGGAAAATGGTGCATCGGATAGCTTGAGCCAAACCACCATTCAACTCTATGGGTCTGCCTACAATGCACAAAATGCTGCTAACAATCTTGATGCACTCAATGGTAATTCCGATTCGGAAACATCAAGTGTCAGTGTACAAACCCATCAATATGACTTTGTGGGGCGTATTCTTGGCATGAATCCATCTACGGGTGGCACAGTGCCGGAAGGTAGCAGTGTTGCAGAAGAGGTGCTGAATACCTTTACCGGAGAAGCTACGGTGCATAATTGTTATGGTGCGCCTCAGAACAAAAACTGCAGCAAACTATGGGATGATGGATTGCCAAAATCTGTAATAGTCCAACCACTGAAGGAAATCAAATAGTGGATCGTTTAATAATTTTTATTTTGATAATATTTTCTTTTTTAGGATGTACGCGTGGTTTCAAACCTCCGCCGCCAGAGCATGAAACATGGAGAAAGCATGGTGCTACAAAATTAGAAATAAAGAGAGCTTTATTGGAATGTGGATGGTATAGCCCAAGTGGTACTAATCCTTATGAAAGTACTAATCAAGAAATAGCACAATGGGATCGCTGTATGAAAAATAGTGGTTTTGTGAACAGTTCTTATTTTTGCGAAGGTTTGCATAACCCACCACCAGCTTGCCAACCTGACGCCATCATCCCCACTCGCAGCGTGGAACGTCGCCTGAACAGCTATTACTGCACCAACTACGGCAAAAATACGCCTGAGTGCCAACCACCCGGTCAGGAGTCTATTCCACAAAAATCTTCACCTGCAGATAAGCCAATTTCAGGTTTCGAGGCTGATGATTATTTTGAACAGAACAGATTTCGAGAGCAAACCAACCAATTGCAGATGGACATGCAAAACAACAGCAATCGCCAGATGGAAAAAATGCTCAAAGATACTGCGCCAAAATTAAAGCACTAACTTATACACACTTATTTCAGTGAAAAAATAAAATGAAAAAAATTTACCTGTATATTGTCCTGTTACTTAATGCTTGCGTCACAATGAGCGGCACCTATCATGTATATGCCGTTGATGCATCTGGTAACCCTATCAATAATAAGGTTCAGCTAATTGCTGAAGGCAGCAGAATTTATAGCGTCCGTAATGCCTTATGTGCCAATTATCCTGACGCGAAAATCATAATCAAGAACACTAAAACAGGTCGAGAGTTGGAAGGTGAGAGTGGTTATCAGTGCCGCCACTGACACCTGCGCCAACCAACAAACCATGAAATACAAGCAGAGTGGCATCAACTTGCTGTGACGAGTCCGGTCATCAGTGCCGTACAAACGGCAGAGCAAATGAAACAAGCGGCGGGAAATACCTCAGACAGCCGTATGCAAGCCCTGGCGGCAGGTACCACGGCATTGGCGGCGAAGAATGCCTATGACACCATCAAATTGCCCGACCAATACGGCAATGTGCCGACTGCTGGTAATACCGGGCCGGATGATCTCGTTAACGTGCGATCAGCCAATGCCGCAGATCAGATTGGTGGGGTCAACCTCTCCATCAGCATCGGCAGTTCAAAGAGCAGCAGCACCACCATCCAAACCAGCAGCAGCGCCCAAGGCAGCCAAGTCGTGGCAGGTGGCAATGTTGCTATCACAGCCACGGGGGCTGGGAAGGAATCTGATATCAACGTCATTGGTAGTCAGGTCAAGGCAGATAACAACATCACCTTCAAGGCTGAGGATGAGATCAACCTGATGGCCGCTAAAAACACCGAGACGCTCAACAGCAAGAATAAAAACAGCAGTGCCAGTGTCGGCGTCAGTGTTGGTACCTCAAGCGGCTTGGCAGTAACAGCCAGCGCTTCAAAAGGTAAAGGCAAAGCCAGCGGCAATGATGTGACCTGGACAGAAACCCATGTTGAGGCCGGCAACAAGGTCACACTGGAAAGCGGTACCAATACCAACCTGATTGGCGCGCAAGTGCGGGGTGAACAAGTCGTGGCTGATGTCGGCACATCGGGTAGTGGCAATCTCAATATCCAGAGTTTGCAGGATACCAGCACCTACCAAGCCAAACAGAAAAGCGCTGGCATCAGCATCAGCGTGCCGATAGGTGCCGGCAGTTATGGCGGTTCGGTCAGTGCCAGCCAAAGCAAGATCAACAGCGATTACGCCAGCGTCAACGAACAGGCAGGCATCTTTGCCGGGGATGAGGGCTTCCAGGTCAATGTAGCGGGCAATACCAATCTGACAGGGGCGGTGATTGCCTCTTCCGAACAAGCGATTACTGACAATAAGAACACGCTCACCACAGAGACGCTGACGGTCTCCGATATCCAGAACAAGGCAGTGTATGATGCCAAGGGCGCATCGGCCACCATCGGCGGCGGTTTACAAGCAGGCTTACCACAGCTCTCCGGGGCGGGTATTGGTAGTGATAGTGATGATGCAGAAAGTGTGACGGTTAGTGCTATCAGTGGCGGTACAGTCAGCGTCACCGATAATCCCGCCCAACAAAATCTTACTGGTAAAGATGCTCTGACTACTGTGGCATTGCTCAATCGTGATGTGCATGTGGATGAGAAAGGGCAAGCGGTAGATAGCCAGGGCAACAGCACAGCCAATACCATCACCCCAATCTTCGATGCAGAACAGGTACAAAAGGAAATTCAGGCGCAGGTGCAGATTACGCAGGCGTTTGGGCAGCAGGCGAGCCAGGCGGTCGATAATTATGCAGAAAAACAGATGAGCGACTTGCGTGCCCGATACGCAGACGAAACCGATCCCGAGAAAAAGAAAGCGTTACAGGCCGAAGTTGATCAACTGCGTCTGGAAACCCATGTTCTCAACGTACTGATTGGAGCGGTCACAGGGTTTGGCGGCACGGCGCTCGCCCACGAAAGCCTCGCGGCCGCTTCAGAAGAATTGCGTAAGATCACCATCGAGAACTCAAGGTTATTTGACGGCATTGCTGATGGCGACTTTGTTCTGACTAATCTCTCGGGGGAGAGTGTGGGCGGTAAGTGGGATCTAGAACCCACCAAGACTGGTGGCACACGACTCGATCTGGATGGAATTTGTGGGGCGGACAACAAACGGTGTATGACGAGGGATGATGGGAACGGTAACTTGATTCTTGATCTGAAAGACGGCATGGTTCAGTGGAACCGCGAAGAGGCTGATGGCAAATCCCTCGCCGAATGGCTAGAAACGCCCGAAGGTAAGGAAATGGAAGGTCTGACCGGCGGCATCCAAGCCATAATGGGCACGCTGTTTGGTAAGCCGTATGAAGTGGGAAGCTGGCAGGACCATCTCATCGAAGCGTTTGGCGGACCACATGACTTCATCGGGGGACAGGCCACGGGATTGTATGATGGACAAGGGAATATCACGCGGGGGATAAGTACATCCGAAAAGGCAATTCATGACCGCTTAAGTGAAGTTGCACTTCTGCCGTCAGCCCCTTTTGCAGCAGCAACACTGTTGCCGCCCGAAGTTTGGAAGGCTATTTCGATTCTGTTGGTGAGGGCGAAATGAGGACACTGCAACTACTCTGGTTGCCGCTGCTGCTATCAGGGTGCCTTTATGGTCAATGTCTAGATGGACCGTGTGCGCTTGAACGCGAAAGGATGATCAAATCCATCAAACCCTACATCGCTTACTGGCACAAGGAAGGAATGACGGAGGAAAGTCGACTGAATGACTGGGTGGCATGCGGGGGGAATAATAATGGCACTTTCTCTTGGAAAGTGAAGGAACAATTTCCTGGAGAAAGTGATGAACAGAGTTCGAGACGACAACGCGATGAATTTCAACGCTGTATCATGCGAAGCGGATATCACTATACCGGAAATTGCTCCAGCGAATATATGAAGGCAAGGCCGCTATGCGGTGCACCATGAAAATCGCCGACCTTACCGGCGGCATTCAGGGGGGCACCGCCACCTTTGCTGGCTACACCTAGCCGGCAGGCGGGTTGGTGGATCAGGTGTTCAAAGCCTTTGGCGGCACTGACCTTCCCCCGAAATGCAACAATAGGGGACATGCAACAATAGGGGACAGACCACGATTTATGACAGCATTTAGGCAAACACCCTATCAGGTTTAATCATGCCCCGCCGCCCAAGAATCATTCTGCCAAACGTACCGCAACATATTATCCAGCGCGGTAATAACAGAGCGGTATGTTTTTATGCGGACGAAGACTACCGTAAATACCTGGAATGGCTAAAAGAGTACGCAGATAAAACAGCCTGCCAAATACACGCTTATGTGCTCATGACTAACCATGTTCATCTTTTGATCTCGACCGAACAGCCAGAAGCCGTAGGCGCAATGATGAAAGCACTCGGTCAACGCTATGTGCAATACATCAACCGTACTTATAAACGCAGCGGCACGTTATGGGAAGGGCGTTACAAATCATGCCCTACACAAGCAGAAACCTATCTTTTAGCCTGCCAGCGATACATCGAACTGAACCCGGTAAGAGCTAACATGGTGCCGCACCCAGCAGAATACAAATGGAGTAGTTATCGAATCAATGCTCAAGGCGAGCCAGATAATGTCGTTACCCCACATTTGATGTATACGCAATTAGGGTTAGACGAACAAAGCAGGCAAGTAGCTTACCGTAAATTGTTTCGCTACGAATTAGAACCCAAACTGGTAGATGAAATACGTAAGGCGACGAATGGCAACTACGTTCTTGGAGACTCAAGGTTCGCAGAACAGATTGCAGAGGCATTAGGTAGAAGAGTATTGCCAGGTAAAGCGGGGAGACCTAAAAATGAAATGGTTGTTAAGTGATTAACGGAAATCGTGGTCTGTCCCCTATTATTT
>DLMX01000081.1:0-4277 GCA_002479405.1 Methylophilaceae bacterium UBA7525 | reverse complement strand
TGTCCCCTATTATTTACTATCCCGATAACGAATCCCCCTGTTTTACCATCTCCAGAATTTCACCACTCAGTTTTTACGCCGCGCAACGGCGACACCCGGCACCTGCTTGATCAATGCCAGCAGCCGGTTGAGCTGATCCAGATTGGTAATTTCAACCGAGAACTGCATTCTGGCTTGCTGGTTGCGGCTGACGGTGTTGACCTGGGTCACGTTGATTCTTTCGCGGGCGAACAGATCGCTGATATCGCGCAGCAATGCCTGACGGTCATAGGCTTCGATTTCGATATCGACATCGGTCCGGGTGGCGTTGTTGCTTCCCCACTGTGCGTGCAGTAAACGATCCTGCCTTGCTGCATCAAGCCGCGCAATAAACGCGCAACTGCGACGATGAATGGTAACGCCGCGGTCACGCGTGACATAGCCGACGATGGCTTCCGGCGGGGCGGGTTTGCAGCATTTGGCCAGATTGGTCAGCACGTTTCCGACGCCTTCGATGACGATGCCGGGCGATGATTTTGCCGTGCCGGCGGGTGGGCTGAAGAGCGGCTGTTTGCTGTCATCTTCCAGCTCCGGTGCACGTTCTTCGCGCAATGCCTGCTCGATCTGGTGTTCGGTCACCTCGTTGCGGCCGGTTGCGGCGAGAAATTCCTCCAGTTTGTTGAAGTGGAATTTCTGCGCGATTTTTTCCTGGTTGACGATACCAGCCGCCAAGCCAAGCCGGTGCATTTCCCGATCGAGCTTGTTACGACCCAATGCAACATCTTCCTCGAAATGCTCGAGCTTGAACCAGTTCCTCACCTTGGCCCGTGCACGCGGGCTGTGCAGATAACCGAGCGATGGGGTGAGCCAGTCACGGCTGGGCGCACCTTGTTTGGCGGTAAGAATTTCCACGCGCTGGCCGTTTTGCAGTTTGTAATTGAGCGGCACGATTTTGCCATCAACCTTGGCGCCACGCGTGCGGTGGCCGAGATCGGTATGCAGGGTATAGGCAAAATCCACAGGAGTTGCGCCTTGCGGCAAATCAACCACCTTGCCTTGCGGCGTCAGCACATAAACCTTGTCCTGTATCAGCGCATTGTTGAACTGCTCCAGCAGGCTGCCGTTATCCGAGACTTCGTCCTTCCAGGCCAGAATCTGCCGTAGCCAGGCGATTTTTTCATCGAATTTCGCGTCGGATTTACCGCCTTCCTTGTAGCGCCAGTGCGCGGCCACTCCAAGTTCGGAATCATGATGCATCTCATGGGTGCGTATCTGCACTTCGAGCGCCAGGCCTTGCGGCCCGATTACCGCCGTATGCAATGAGCGGTAATTGTTGCTCTTGGGGCGGGCAATGTAATCGTCGAACTCCCCGGGAATGGGCTGCCACAGGCTATGTATCAGTCCCAGCGCAGTGTAGCAATCCTTGATGTCATCAACATGGATGCGGACGGCACGCACGTCATAGAGTTCATCGAACTGCAGATGCTTGCGCCGCATTTTGTTGATGATGCTGTAGATGTGTTTGGGCCGGCCGCTGACCTCGGCTTTGACGCCTGCCTGCTGCAGTTCCTGCTGCAGCTGCCGGATGACATCGGCGATGTACTGCTCACGGTCAACCCGCTTTGCATCGAGCAGGCGTGCCACTTCCTTGTAGAGTTGCGGCTCGAGAAAACGCAGCGACAGGTCCTCCAGCTCCCACTTCAATTGCCAGACACCCAGGCGGTTGGCCAGAGGTGCAAAAATGCCCTGTGTCTCCCGGGCGATCAGCTGCTGCATCTCCACTGGCGTGGCCGACAGATTACGCATGGTCTGCGTGCGTTCCGCAAGTTTGATCAATACCACGCGAATATCTTCCGCCATGGCCAGCAGCATTTTTCGCAGGCGTTCGATCTGCTGACCGTCATCCGGGCTTTTGCGGTTTGGATGATGCAGGCCGGCCATCTCGCTGAATTCACGTATCTGCTCCATACGCGAAAGTCCTTCCACCAAACCTGCAATCGAAGCGCCGAACCGGGCTTCCAGCACCTGCTGCCAATCCTCAAGATAGGCAGGTACTGCATGCAGCAATGTCGCCGCGATGGTTTCATGGTCCATATGCATGCCCAGCAGAATCGATGCAGCATCCAGCGCGTGGTCGATCAATGGCATGCCGGTCAGTTCAACGTGGCCGATATAAAGTGTCCGGGAAAATTCAAACGCCTGGTGCAGCGTTTCTATTTCTTCTGGCGTGTAACGTCCGGCAAGCGCATCGAACCATGACGACGCCTGGTTGATGGCTTGAGATTTCAAAATGGGGGCGGTGTGTTCAACGGAAATCATGCAACATTATTGCACCATTGCCTGAAGCCTTGAACACGAACGGTTGTTTAAATAATGTATACGGGCGGATACAGCATCCGGGTTTTTATTGCATCAATACATTAGCGGTTCATAAACCACAAATATCATGGTCAAAAGCGATGCCATCAGCGCACGTTTGAAGCGCTTGATGCCGCTTCTCAGTTCCGACTGATTGAGATTTGCAAACCCGAGCCGCACAGCCTGAACATCGCCTTTGTCGGGACTGTAATCACTACCTTGTGAAAACTTCACTTTCTCTTCCATTGCATGTTGGGATAAAGCTTCCATATCCACCGGTTGACGGAAACGCAACCAGTAGGCCAATCCTCCCCTAGGCGGATCGAAGTCCACTTGCTGGCCCAGTTCCTGGCGTAACAGCTCCTGCATAAGCTGCCGCCTTTCGGCAAAGGTCCTGCCCAGCTTGCGCCGGTGCCTCTGGATTTCGCCGGAGGCGATCAGTTCTGCAACAGCATATTCAAAAAGCTGCTTGTTCTGGCAATCAATCAGCTTCTTCTCCACCTTGCATTGGGCGATCAGTTCGCGCCCGCCTATCAGGTAGGATATCTGCAATGCCGGTGAAAGCACGTTGCTCAGTGAGCCCAGATAGATTGTCCGCTCTGAGTTATCCAGACTGGCAACCGGGAAGGGCAGGGTTTCATCGAAATATGACTCGTGTTCGCGATCATCCTCGATGATATAAAAATCATGCAACTCCGACAGCCGGTACAATTCATTCCTGCGCTCCTGCGTCATTGTCGCCGTCGTCGGAAACTGATGTTGCGGCGTCACGTAAACAGCACGGATTTTCTGTTCCCTGGCCAGGCAGGCAATCTGCTCTACATCCACACCATGCCGGTCGATATCCACATACTTCAGATTCGCACCGCAGGACTCAAATGCCTGTCGCGACAAAGGATTGGAAAGACGCTCGAACACCACACAATCATCCTGACCTACCAGCACGCGAGCCAGAATAAAAATCGCCATCTGGCTACTGGACAGCACACAAACCTGATCGGCATCAATCCGGAAATTCTTTTCCAGATTGACCATGGCTGCGATGGCACTGCGTAATGCCTGATAACCTTGGGGGTTATTAAGCTGATGATTGGTGCGAGTAGCGACCAGCAATGCTTTGCGGAAAGCTCTGGCAAAGGTTTCCAGTGGAGTCAAACGATTATCGGCAGTGGCTTCGGTAAAATCGACCCACGACGCCTGTTTGAAATGCTCAATTTCGGCGTCCATCAACGGCGTGAGAGCAACCGGCTCTTTTTCATGCGTTGCCAGACGCGATGGTGCGTTAAAGCCGGGTATGCTGCCCAGGTTGTCCGCAACAAAGGTGCCTCTTCTTTTTTCCGTGGCCAGCCAGCCCTGCGAGATCAACTCTTCATAGGCCAATACCGTAGTTTTTCGATTGACGTTGAGCGTCCTGGCCAATTCACGCGTGCCGGGCATGACTGAAGCAGGCGGCAGTCTGCCGGTTTGAATCTCTTCAATAATCTTTTGTGCAATCTGTAGATAAATTGCCTGATTCGCGTCTTTCTGTAATTCCAGTTTTAGATTCCATGGTCGCAACATTGTGATCTGATCCTAATCCTGAATATGAGCTTTTAAGTTCTCGGGAATTATCCATCGACACCGCTGATTTGAACGGCCTGCCTGACCTAATATAACCAGGCTCTAAATCAATGCATCCAAGCCAGCCTGTAACTACAGATTCAATTTAACTGACTATATTTATAGCATGAAAGTTCTGGACCATGCGCTTGAAAAAACCTGGACCATCTGGACCATCAAAGTTTATAAATCTGGATGATTATTGTTCGTTAACATTTGGTTACAGTTTGTGACCTGATGTTAACAAGTCTGTTTCATCAGAAGTGGGTTGCCAAAGTTTCTAGGCAATCCTGCTATAAGTAATCAAACCAAATTTATTGGAGATTCAAAAATGGAGATGA
>DLMX01000039.1:5319-5804 GCA_002479405.1 Methylophilaceae bacterium UBA7525 | reverse complement strand
TAGAGCAGGTGGGCGGCCTTCTCCTCGACGCTGGGATAGAGCTCGCGGCCGTCGAAGGTTTGGTGGATGGTGGCCAGAGCGCTTTTGAAGCCCTGGTCCTTTTCCAGGCCGAACAGGCCGTCGAATTGGCCCTTCATGCCGGCGACGATGGCGATGCCTTCCTCGTAGCCGATGGCCTGGCGCAGCTCGCCGGTGGTGCCTTCGATGGCCAGGGTGCCGTAGTCGTAGCGGTCGAGCAGGGTGAGGGCATAGGCGTAGTCGGTGATGACCGCCAGGACATCCTTGCCGGCCTCGGTTACCAGTTCCTGGTGGGTCAAGGTGCGGGCCAGCAGGGCTACGGTCTGCTGCATCTCCCGTAGCTTGGCGCCCTCCTCGCGCAGCCGCTGCTCGTTGACCGTGTAGCCGGAGACGATGTGCTGGCGCAGCACGTTCGTAGCCCATTGGCGAAACCGCGTGCCCTGTTGCGATTTGACCCGGTAGCCGAC
>DLMX01000039.1:4391-5046 GCA_002479405.1 Methylophilaceae bacterium UBA7525 | reverse complement strand
TTTTCAAGTGACGGGAGATCACCGACTTGTCTCTGCCAAAAAGCTCGACCATTTGCGCCAATGAAAGCCAGACGGTTTCGTGATCCAGATTCACTTGAAGACGGGTTTGCCCGTCTTCGGCCTGGTAAATGACGACTTCGCTCACGGCTTCTGCCCTTCCAGCGCCGCCATCAAGCGGTCTCTCAGGAATTGCCGGCGGCGGCAGTTACCCGGAAATTCCAGATAACTGGAGGATGCAGTGAGATCCCCTTTCTTGTTCATTACTCCCCTCCCAGTGCCGCCATGAGTTGCTGCTTGAGAGCATCGCGGATTTCGGCGACCTCGTTCATCAACCGCTGGTATTGGGCCAGCAGTTCGTCCGGATCGTGGCTGATCTGTTCGCCGATGTGGGGGTTTTTGATATCGAGGTTGTAGTTGCGCGCGACGATGTCGGCGACCGGCACTTGCCAGGCTTGTTCGGTTTGTTTGCGCGCCTTGAAGCCGTCGGCCTCGTCGCCCCACCAGGCGATCTCGGTTGCGAATTCCTCAAAGCGCATGGGCTTGGTCTTGTTGTAACTCTTCACGCCCTCCGGGTAGGGGTGTTCGTAGAACCAGACGAGCTCGGTGGGCCGGCCCTTGGTGAAGAACAGCAGGTTGGTCTTGATGCCGGTGTAGG
>DLMX01000039.1:318-4241 GCA_002479405.1 Methylophilaceae bacterium UBA7525 | reverse complement strand
CCGGTGTAGGGGTTGAACACGCCGTTGGGCAGCCGGACGACGGTGTGCAGGTTGCACTCTTCCAGCAACGATTGCTTGAGCCGGGTCTTCATGCCTTCACCGAACAGGAAGCCGTCGGGCAGNNGCAGGACCACGGCGGCGCGGCCGCCCTCCTTGAGCAGCTTGATGATGAGGGCCATGAACAGGTCGGCCGTTTCGCGGGTGCGGTAGTTGGCGGGGAAGTTGTTTTCGATGCCATCTTCTTCCATGCCGCCGAAGGGCGGGTTGGTGATGATGATGTTGACCCGGTCGGCGTTGCCGTAGTCCTTGTAGGGCCGGCTCAGGGTGTTGTCGTGTTTGATGTGGGTTGGGGTGTCGATGCCGTGCAGGATCATGTTGGTGACGGCCAGCATGTGAGGCAGGGCTTTTTTCTCGACGCCACGGATGGAGTTGACCAGTGCTTCTTCATCTTCGCGGGTTTTGACGTAGTGCTCGCGTTTGTGGTCGATGGCGCAAGTGAGAAAGCCGCCGGTGCCGCAGGCGGGGTCGAGTACGGATTCATCCAGCTTGGGATCGACGCGGTTGACGATGAAGCGGGTGACGGCGCGCGGGGTGTAGAACTCACCGGCATTGCCGGCGCTTTGCAGGTCGCGCAGGATTTGTTCGTAGATGCTGCCGAAGGTGTGGCGGTCGCCGCTGTTGTTGAAGTCGATTTCACAAATCTTGTTGATGACCTGGCGCATCAGCGTGCCGGATTTCATGTAGTTGTAAGTATCTTCGAACATGCTGCGAATCACCTTGGCACGCTCACCTGCCGGGCCGTGGGTAGGGAGTTTTTCCTTGAGTGTGGGAAAAAGCTGGTCATTAACAAACGCGGCTAGGGCTTCACCAGTCATGCCTTCCGGGTCTTTAGCCCAGTTGCGCCAGCGCAGGTGATCTGGCAAGGGTGATTTGTAATCGTCTTCCAGATATTCCAGTTCGGTTTCTCGGTCATCGAATATTTTGAGAAAAAACATCCATACCAATTGGCTGATGCGCTGCGCATCACCATCGACGCCGACATCCTTGCGCATGATGTCCTGGATGGACTTGATGACGCCGGAAACATTACTCATGCAGATTCTTCCTTCTTGTACAGCTCTTGTTCCAGTTCCTGGATGGCGGTGTCGAATTTTTCCTTACCGCCGAAAATGGTGTTGATGATTTCCACGGGTGTCCCCATGGTCTTGAAAGGGTCAAGGCGCAGAACCTTGGCGCTTTCCAGTGTGGCGATGCCTTCGTCAGCATATTTGTCGAGCAGCGCAGTGAGCACGGCTCTGGCCTGTTCGCCATACTTGGTGAAGTAGTTGCGCTTCTTGACCTTGTTGGCCCGCTCCTTACGAGTGAGCGGAGGCTGGCCCCAGGCGATGTGGCAGATCAGGTCAAAATCGCCGTAATCCTTGCCGATTTCGGCGGCAAGATTGTCGAGCACGATGCCGTGTTCTTCCAGCTCGTCGATGAGGGCCTGCTTTTTCGCGGCGCTGTTCCAGCGGCTGAGGAAATCATCCAGCGAGGCAAACTCAGATTGGATTTGCTTGCGGCTGAAGTCCTTGTAGGACTCGGTGATCAGGTTGCCATCCGGCCCGATGTATTCGACCCGCTCAGAGAGGATATTTACATCCACCCCGCTGACACGGACTTTGTACACGCCTGGCGGTTCTTCGACGCCACCGGGTTCTTTGTCGTCTTCCTCCGGATAGCCCGGATCAGGCGGCACGGGGTCGTCATCATTGCCGGGTTCGTAAATCACCACCGGCTCACCGTCGAAATCCGGGTCACGGAACAGTTCGGTGGCCTTCTTGAAGTCCATGATGGTGAAGAACCACTTGTTGTTTTCCTCGTCGATGCGGGTGCCGCGCCCGATGATCTGCTTGAAGCTGGTCATGGAGGTGATGGTTTTATCCAGCACGATGAGCTTGCAGGTCTTGGCATCAACGCCCGTGGTCAGCAATTCCGACGTGGTGGCGATGACCGGGAACTTGCTTTCCGGGTCGATGAAGTTATCCAGCTCGGCTTTGCCCTCAACGCTATCGCCAGTGATGCGCATGACGTATTTCGGATTGTCCAGCGCGAGCTGGCCTGCCGCATTCACCAGCGCCACGCGCATGCGTTCGGCGTGGTCAATGTCTTCGCAAAAAACGATGGTCTTGGAAAACGGGTCGGTCGCATTGAGGTATTTCATGATGCGCTTGGCAACCAGCTTGGTGCGCTGGTTGAGCACGAGGATGCGATCCATGTCCTTCTGGTTATACTCACGCCGTTCAATTTCCTTACCCAGGTCATCTGTCATGCCCGGTGGAGGCGTCCAGCCTTCAAGGTCTTTGTCTATGCCGATACGCACCACCTTGTATGGCGCGAGAAAGCCATCTTCGATGCCCTGCTTGAGGCTGTAGGTGTAAACCGGCTCGCCGAAGTAAGTGGTGCTGGAAACATACTTGGTTTCCTTCGGGGTGGCGGTGAGACCAACTTGAACTGCGTCCTTGAAGTATTCAAGGATTTCACGCCAGGCTGAATCATCCGCCGCACTGCCGCGGTGGCATTCATCGATTACGATCATGTCAAAGAAATCGGGGGAGACACTTTTGAAAATTTTATCTTCTTCGTCAGGCCCTGTGATGGCTTGATACAAGCCCAGATAGATTTCGTAGGAAGGATCAATCTTGCGGTTTTTGATTTTGGTCATGACCGAGCCGAATGGCTTGAAGTCGTTGACGAGCGTCTGGTCAACAAGGATGTTCCGGTCCGCTAGAAACAGGATGCGCTTGACCTGGCCAGCTTTCCACAGTCGCCAGATAATTTGAAAAGTCGTATAGGTCTTGCCGGTGCCCGTTGCCATGACGAGTAGCACGCGCTTATTGCCACTGGCAACCGCTTCTACTGTGCGATTGATCGCCTCCACCTGATAGTAGCGCGGCTCCTTACCTGAGACATCTGTGTGATAAGGCTGAACGACCAGCTTTTCCGCATCATCTTCAATACCGCGATACCTCTTATAGCGCTGCCACAGTTCTTGCGGTGCAGGGAAGGCATCAAGCGAAAACTCTGTTTCAATTTCTTCACCCGTGGATGGCGCCTTGTTGTGCGAAGCAAAAGCATCGCCATTGGAACTGAAAGCGCTCGGCACTTCCAGAATTTCTGCATAGCCCAACGCTTGCTGGATACCGTGACTGACGATGTGATTGTTATCCTTGGCTTCAACCACGGCGATCGGGACACCCGGCTCCCAAGACAGAACGTAATCGGCAAATTTTTTCTTTTTCTTGTTGCGGGACGACATATTTCCGCGCACGACAACCGGCCCCGGTGTAAGCGTCACTTCGCGACGGATTTGCGTCATTGGTTCCCACCCTGCACTATTTATTGCAGGCGTGATAAACAAATCGCAGATATCGGACTCGCTGAGTTTTTTCTTTTCGGTGCTATCCATCAAGTGAATCCAAGGTTGAATGGGCTACAGCTTATTGTTATTACTCCACCGGCACGCTAATCAACAAGGGATGCTAACAGATTTTAGCAGCGTCAGTTTACCAGCTTGCCACTATCATTCTGAATGAGTAAGTTTGAAATCTGCCCGGACATAAGGCAAAGGTTGGTCTGGGTAGAATGTGAAAAACGCTTCTGGCCAATATCTGACTTCGATTCAATAAGTTTTATACAATGAAATCTTGGATCTTGGGAAGCAATGTACCTGTTAAGGTATGATAACTTCCTAAGACCCTAAAAAATAAGGGGATTACCATGCCAGGCGCATTTGCCCATATTACGTTGGTCAATGAACTGAAGGAGCCGCTACGGCTGGAAGCGCTCCCCGGCTTTGGCCCGGATGCCATCACCGCCGTCCTGGATTTCTTCAAATTCTGCGAGTTGGGTGCCGTCAGCCCGGATTATCCTTATCTTACAGTGGG
>DLMX01000039.1:0-194 GCA_002479405.1 Methylophilaceae bacterium UBA7525 | reverse complement strand
ATCTTACAGTGGGTGACAGCAATGCTGCCAAGTGGGCGGACATGATGCACTACATCAACACTGGCGACATGATCAAAGCCGGTATCCGCCACATCAAGAAACTACGGGGCCACAATCGGCGCAAGGCTTTTGCCTGGCTTCTGGGCTACTCTGCCCATGTGGCCACCGATGTCACCATCCACCCTGTTGTGGAT
>DLMX01000121.1:8786-11975 GCA_002479405.1 Methylophilaceae bacterium UBA7525 | reverse complement strand
CGTTACGGCATGATCGCCTTCGCCTCCTCGCTGGACCAGGCCGGCCCGATGGCCCAGAGTGCCGAGGACTGCGCCCTGCTCCTGAACGTGATGGCCGGCTTCGATGAACGCGACTCGACCTCGTTGCAGCGCGACAAGGAAGACTACACCCGCGATCTGGCGAAGCATGAAGGCAGTGATAGGCCTCTGGCCGGCCTGAAAGTCGGCCTGCCCCGCGAGTTTTTCGCGGAAGGTCTGGATGCAACCGTCGCCAAGGTCGTGCAGGAGGCGATCGATCAATACCGCAAGCTCGGTGCCGAGATCGTCGATATCAGCCTGCCCAACACCAGACTGTCGATCCCGGTCTATTACGTGCTGGCGCCTGCGGAGGCCTCCAGCAACCTGTCACGTTACGACGGCGTACGCTACGGCCACCGTGCGGCAGAATATACCGACCTGATGGACATGTATTGCAAGACCCGTGCCGAAGGCTTCGGTGCCGAGGTCAAGCGCCGCATCCTGATCGGCACCTATGTGCTGAGTGCAGGTTACTACGATGCCTATTACCTCAAAGCCCAGCAGATCCGCCGCCTGATTGCGCAGGATTTCGAGCAGGCTTTCAAGCAGTGCGACATCATCATGGGCCCGACAGCGCCCGGTACAGCCTTCCGCGCCGGTGAGAAAACCGATAATCCTGTGGCCATGTATCTGGAAGATCTTTACACGATTGCCGTCAATCTGGCAGGTCTGCCCGGCATGAGCATCCCGGCCGGATTCGCCGAGGTCGAAGGCAAGTCGCTGCCGGTCGGTTTGCAAGTGATCGGCAATTATTTTGATGAAGCGCGCATGCTGAATGTCGGCCATGCCTATCAACAAGTGACAGATTGGCATACCCGCATGCCAGAAGGAATTGCGTAATGGAATGGGAAGTCGTCATCGGGCTGGAAACACATGCCCAGCTCAGAACCAAATCGAAGATTTTCTCCGGAGCATCGACTACTTACGGTGCTGAGCCAAACACCCAGGCTTGTGAAGTAAGTATCGCCCTGCCCGGCGTCCTGCCGGTGCTGAACAAGGAAGCGGTCAAGTGCGCGATCAAGTTCGGCCTGGCGGTGAATGCCGAGATTGCGCCGCGATCGGTATTTGCGCGCAAGAATTACTTTTACCCCGATCTGCCCAAGGGCTACCAGATCAGTCAGTACGAATTGCCGGTGGTCGGCAAGGGCTCGCTGACCATACAGGTAGGCGATACCGAAAAGACCATTCGTATCACCCGTGCGCATCTGGAAGAGGATGCCGGCAAGTCAGTACACGGCGCGCAGGAAGGCATGTCCGGCATCGATTTGAACCGTGCCGGCACCCCGTTGCTGGAGATCGTCACCGAACCGGACATGCGTTCGGCGGCCGAAGCGGTGGCTTATGCGAAGAAACTGCATGAGCTGGTGCAGTGGATCGGTATCTGTGACGGCAACATGCAGGAGGGCAGCTTCCGTTGCGACGTCAATGTATCAGTCAGACCCAAAGGCTCGGACAAGTTGGGTACCCGCCGCGAGATCAAGAACCTGAACTCGTTCAAGTTTATGCAGCAGGCGATCGAGTACGAGACCCGCTGGCAGATCGAGACGCTGGAAGACGGCGGCAAGATCGAGCAGGCGACCGTGCTGTTCAATCCGGATACCGGCGAGACACGTTCCATGCGCAGCAAGGAGGAAGCGAACGATTACCGCTACTTCCCTGACCCCGACCTGTTGCCGCTCGAGATCACCGAGGCGGACAAGGCGTCTGTCCAGGCAGAGATGCCGGAACTGCCGCAGGCCATGCAGGCGCGCTTCATGCAGGATTATCAGCTGTCCGCATACGATGCCTCGACCTTGACCGCTTCGCGTGCTGTTGCCGATTATTTTGAGGCTACCGTCAAGGTTTTCGGTGGCGAGCCCAAGCTGGCTGCCAACTGGGTCATGGGCAGTGTAGCCGCCAAATTGAATGAGGAAGACAAGGATATCAGCGCTTCACCCGTGTCCTCGGTACAACTTGCCGGTCTGCTGAAGCGCATTGCCGACAACACCATTTCCAACAAGATCGCGCGTGAAGTGTTCGATGCCATGTGGAATGGTGAAGGCGATGCGGATGCCATCATTGAGAAAAAAGGCCTGAAACAGGTCACTGACTCTGGCGCCATCGAGGCCATCATCGATGAAGTGCTGGCAGCCAATGTCGCCATGGTCGAGGAATTCAAGGCCGGTAAGGAAAAAGCCTTCAATGCGCTGGTTGGTCAGTGCATGAAGGCCAGCAAAGGCAAGGCCAATCCGGCGCAGGTCAATGAGGTATTGAAGAAGAAGCTGGGCTGAAAAGCATGTGAATCCGGTCGCCTTGAGTGGCCGGAATCCGGCTAGTTTTGCGCCTTGATCTCAATGAAGCGTTGTTTGTCTTCATTGAAACGAGTGCGGGTCAGTTCCATGTTGTTTTTGCGTGCGTCGATTTGCTGATCGATTCTGCTGATTTCAGACTTGATCTCGGCGATTTCAGCGCTCAGGTCGTCCGGCACCGGTTTCTGCCGGTTGTGGAATGATTCCGCGCTCTTTTGACTGTTTCCCAGCCTTTTCAATGCGCCGGCCTTGCGCTGTTCCAATGCCTGTATCGCTACATGATCCATTTGCAAATGGCGGTCGCGGGCCAGGTCGATTTCATCTTCGGTAGTATAGGAGGCGCGCAGGGCGCGGTCACGCCGCTGCTGTTCGAGCAATGCTTCGTCGACTTCCTGCTGATGGTTGAGTTGATTGCGGCGGATGACAACGCCCTGGTTATTCAATATCGCGTTGTCACGGTGAACATCCTTGGCCGGCATCTTGTCGCCGTAATGGGTCACACCTTTCTCATCGACCCATTTGTGTATCTTGCCACCACCTGCATGCACGACCGTACAGGTCAGCAATGTGATGAGCATGGCCTGTGTCAGCTTGAAGGTGGTGATACGTATAGCCTGCATGATTTCCCCGGAATCGGTGGTTAGGGAGACGCTGATTAAATGGCTACGCGGACGAATTGCTGCGGTGCCCGGTACTCGCAACCTCGCTGTATACCACATACTATCTCGGCTGCTGCGTTCCGGGCGCCTTGTGGTTGTGGCGTCAAGCCGAGCTGCCTTCGCGTTAAGATGAGCTGCTTTAGCAGCCATATTAACGGGGAAGACCTTTACGGTCTTGGCAGCCG
>DLMX01000121.1:0-8667 GCA_002479405.1 Methylophilaceae bacterium UBA7525 | reverse complement strand
CCGCTCACTCATTTAATCAGCGCTTCCTTAGGTGCTGCAGCCATATTGTTTGCGATACGCCTCGATGGCAATCAGATTCTGCGCCATATCCGGTTGATTCTGCAAGTATTTGATGAGACCGTCCAGGTCGGCGATGCTGCAGACCGGCAGTCCGTTCTGGCGCTCGACTTCCTGCACGGCGGATAACTCGCACAGACCTTTTTCCTGACGGTCGATAGCAATGGCGACGCCGGCGGGTGTTGCGCCTGCAGCCTTGATGATGTCGACCGACTCGCGTACCGAGGTGCCGGCGGAGATGACATCATCGACAATCAGCACGCGCCCGTGCAATGGTGCACCGACTACCGTGCCGCCTTCACCGTGGTCCTTGGCTTCCTTGCGGTTATATGCATAGGGCAGGTTTCGACCCTGACGTGCCAGTGCGATGGCGATGCTGGCGGCCAGCGTGATGCCCTTGTAGGCGGGTCCGAACAGCATGTCGAACTGGATGCCGGATTTGAGGATGGCAGCTGCATAGAACTCGCCGAGTTTCATCAGGCTTTCGCCGTCGTTGAACAGACCCGCATTAAAGAAGTATGGGCTCAGGCGACCGGCTTTGGTTTTGAACTCGCCGAAGCGCAAGACCTGTTTGTCGATGGCAAAACGGATAAAATCCTGGGTGGTGTCTGTCATTGTGGGTAAGAATCAATAAATAAAGGAAATGGGCATGATGCGAATTATATCTGTAAACCTCAACGGCATACGGTCGGCCAGGACCAAGGGGTTTTATGACTGGCTGGCAAAGCAGGATGCCGATGTCGTCTGCATGCAGGAAATCAAGGCGCAGGCGACTGACATGACGCGCGAGATGCTCCAGCCGGACGGGTTTTACGGCTATTTTCATTATGCCGAAAAAAAAGGCTATAGCGGTGTTGGCATCTACAGCAAAAAGCAACCGGATGCCATCATCGAAGGCTTGGGCATCGCCGATATCGACAGTGAAGGCCGTTATATCGAGGCCAGGTTCGGTAATCTGTCCGTGGTTTCGCTTTACCTGCCTTCCGGTTCCAGCGGTGAGGAGCGTCAGGCCTTCAAGTTCAGTGTCATGGATCGTTTCCTGCCTTATCTGCAATCGCTGAAGGCTTCAGGGCGCGACGTTATCGTCTGCGGGGACTGGAACATCGCGCACAAGGAAATCGACCTCAAGAACTGGAAAGGCAATCGCAAGAACTCCGGTTTTCTGCCGGAAGAACGCGCATGGTTGAGCGATCTGTTCAATCGCGTCGGTTGGGTTGATGTTTATCGCAAGCTGCATCCGGATGCTGCAGATGATAGTTATACCTGGTGGAGTAACCGCGGTCAGGCATGGGCGAAGAACGTCGGCTGGCGTATCGACTATCAGATCGCCACGCCGAAGATTTCAGAAACTGCCAGAACTGCCGTAGTATATAAATCTGAAAGATTCAGCGATCATGCTCCTTTAATCATGGATTACGATTTCAATGTCGATTCAATTGACTAAACAACCGCTGCTTAGATACTCATTGTTGTCCTTGCTGCTTTTCAGTGTGAGCAGCACGATGGCCTGTGCGGAAGAAGCACGGGGGTTGCCGATCACTGACATGTATTCCGAGATTGATACGCGCTTCAGATTGGCCATCAAGGCGGATGCGGAAAGCTGTGAGAATCTGGCCTGCGAGCAGAATCATGCCTTTGATCGGCGTATCCGGGCTTTGGGCCTGGAATTGACCCAGGCAGCCCAGCTGGCTTATCCGCAACGGCAGTCCAGGCTGGGCAGCATGGAATTCAGCGTGGTTGAAAAACGTGATGCCGGTATCGCTTCCAACAGCAAGGGCAGAATCATGGTGTTTCGCGGTCTGCAGGACATGCAGTTGAGTGATGATGCACTGGCCTTCATCATGGCAAGGGAAATAGGGCATGTGCTGGCAGGCCATCATCGCACCAATACCTCCACCAAATTGATGATCTCTGCATTGGCTTCAGTCCTGTTTCCGGCTGCTGCCGTGATTACCGCATCCAGCACTGCCGCGCAAGCAGGCACGGCAACGAGTCTGATTACCAGTGCCGCTTCTACTGCGACTTCGGTAATTGGAGGTGAAGTGGCGGTCTCCTCAATGAAACCTGCGCAACGGAGCGAGTCGGTCGATATTGCATTGCAGATATTGCAGCATGGCGAATGGGATGTGCGTTCTGCCTGCAGTGTATTGCAACATGATGCGCCGCCACAGAATGGCTGGTGGCGGGATGTGGAACACAGTCGTGAACAGCTTGAGTTGCATATAGCGCTGCAGGAGGCCTCCGTCGTTCCTCTGACCCCGGAATATCCCGAAAACCTGCAGGATGTTACTGAGGCGCTGGCGATTCGGTCGATTGACTGACCGTGGAGAACAGGCGTAGCAGCTGTTTATCCTAGCAAGTCGGCAATCTCGCGTTCGTATTCCGGGAAATAGCGGGCGATTACCGAAAGATCGAAACTACGCAGGATGCTGCTGTTGGATTCGCGCTCGAGCAGGAACTCGAATGATTTTCTCACCAGCATTTCCGCTGTGGTGCCTCCGGTCAGCAGTTTTGCGGCATATTCGGGGCGCACGGTGACGATGTGGGTTGTGCTGTGCTTGCCGTCAACACGGACTTCAAAACTATGGGCATCCAGGGCTTTGATATCGATAATCTGCATGCTGGGAGTCCGATGAGTGCGATGTGCGTAAATCTAACTCAGTTGTTCCAAATAAACCACCGTTTTATCCTCCTCCATGCCGGCCATGTGATTTTTATTATTTGAAAGCCGTGGTCATCCCTTAAACTGTTCCAACTTGCCGGCAAGTGAAGAGTCCTCGCTTATAATCAGGCGGCTTGGCCGTTTTCCTGTTCCACTATTTTAAGAACAATTCGATGAATGCCTATCTGGAAATATTTCGTAGTCGCCGTGTGGCTGTGGTTTGTCTGCTTGGCTTTTCTTCCGGGTTGCCGCTGGCGCTGACCAGCGGCACTTTGCAGGCATGGATGACGGTTTCCGGAGTCGATCTGGCAACTATCGGTATCTTCACCCTGGTCGGTATTCCTTATACCTGGAAATTTATCTGGGCGCCTTTCATGGACCGATATGTACCGCCCTTTCTCGGGCGCCGCCGCGGCTGGATAGCCGCCATGCAGATGTTGCTGGGTGCGGGTATTGCCATCATGGGTGCGCTCAATCCCGTCACCATGCCTTGGGCTTTGGCGGCCTTGGCCCTGATGGTAGCGTTCATATCGGCTTCCCAGGATGTGGTATTCGATGCCTATCGGGCAGACGTGCTGCGGCCGCAGGAACGCGGTATCGGGGCCGCAGTGTCTGTGCTGGGCTATCGTGTGGCGATGCTGGTGTCGGGTGCGCTTGCATTGATTCTGTCTGACCAGATCGGCTGGCAGAACACTTACTGGTTGATGGCTGCCCTGATGATCGCAGCAATCGGAGCAACGTTGTTCGGTCCGGAACCCGAGGTGCAAGTGATCCCGCCGAAAACCCTGACCGAAGCGGTCATCGAGCCCTTGCGCGAGTTCTTTGCCCGACATGGTGCCTGGGGGCTGTTGCTGTTGATCGTGCTGTACAAACTGGGGGACGCCTTTGCCGGCTCGCTGACAACGGCATTTCTGATCCGCGGGGTCGATTTCACGCCGACCGAGGTCGGTGCCATCAACAAGGGCATGGGGCTGGCTGCCACTTTGGTCGGCGTAGTTTTCGGTGGCATGCTGATGGCGCGGCTGGGGTTGTTCAGATCGCTGCTGGCGTTCGGTATCCTGCAGGCGATTTCCAATCTCACTTTCATGTGGTTGGCAGCTATCGGCAAGGATTATGCCGTCATGGTGCTGGCTGTCGGTTTCGAGAACCTTTCCGGCGGCATGGGCACTGCGGCGTTTGTCGCGTTGTTGATGGGCATGTGCGACAAACGCTTCACAGCCAGCCAGTTTGCCTTGCTGTCGGCGCTGGCCGCCGTCGGACGGGTCTATGTCGGGCCGGCTTCCGGTTATATGGTCGAATCCATAGGCTGGACCATCTTCTTCGGTTTCACTTTTCTGATTGCCTTGCCGGGTCTGCTGTTGTTGTTTGTCATGCGTCGAAGCATAGAGGCCATGGGCCGTGCTTGAGTTTTCCCTGACTGCCGCATTTCTGGTCGGGCTGCTGGGCGGCGGGCATTGCGTCGGCATGTGCGGCGGCATTGTCGGTGCCGTTACCATGACCTTGCCCGGCAGCAAGCCGAAACTTCCTTTCGTGCTGGCTTATAACCTGGGCCGCATTGGCAGTTATACGTTGGCGGGCATTATCGCTGGTGCCGTCGGCGCCTCCAGTTTCTTTCTCGAACATGTGCTGCCGGTTGAAAAGGTCTTGTATGCATTGGCCAGCTTGATGCTGGTGCTGCTCGGGTTGTATCTGGCCGGTATCTGGCGCGTTCTGACGCGGCTGGAAGCCGTGGGCGGCAGGCTCTGGCGGCATTTGCAGCCGTATTCAAAGCGCCTGCTGCCGGTCAGAACGCTGCCGCAATCGTTCTTGCTCGGTGTGCTCTGGGGTTGGTTGCCTTGCGGCCTGGTCTACAGTGTGCTGGTGGCGGCGGTCGCCAGTGGCAACCCCTGGCAGGGCGGCATGCTGATGCTGGCGTTCGGTTTGGGTACGCTGCCGACGTTGCTGGCGATGGGCATGACGGCGGTGCGCCTGAAACACCTGCTGCAGAATCTCTGGTTCAGGCGGCTGAGCGGACTGCTGATCGTCAGTTTCGGTCTGCTGGCGCTTTATCGCTTATTTTAAGAGGAATTCGCGGCTATTTGCGGCCGAGGCGGTACATGGCAAGGCTGCCGCGCAGATTGGGCATGAACTGGATGCGCTGACCATAAGTCAGCACCAGACGCTCCTTAACATGAATATTGTGATTTTCGCAGAACTGGTCGAAATCCTTGATCGTGCACAGGTGCACGTTTGGCGTGTCATACCACTGGTAGGGAATGTCGCGTGAAACCGGCATCTGCCCGGCCATTAATTGCAGGCGGTTGCGCCAGTAACCGAAATTCGGGAAGGTGACGATGGCCTCCCGCCCGACGCGCAACATCTCCTGCACGATGTTCTCGGTATTGTGCATGGCCTGTAGCGTCTGTGACAGAATCACCACATCGAACGACTGCGCCTCAAATCCGGATAGTCCCGCTTCCAGATCCATCTGGATGACATTGATGCCGTTCTGCAAGCAGCTCAGCCAGTTGGCGTCGTCCTTTTCCACCCCGTAGCCGCGCACTTCCATTGATCCTTGTAGAAAATGCAGCAGTTCGCCGTCACCGCAACCGAGGTCGAGCGCCTTGCAGCCGAATTTGAGCCAATTTGCTATTATCGCAAAATCTTGACGAAATTCTGCGATTTTATCAAATTTGTGCGTGGCGTTCATTCTGTGCCCCCAGTCCGGATGTTCTGCAGATAGTTGCGCAGGATATTGTGGTAGTGCGGATCCGGCATCAGGAAGGCATCGTGGCCGTGGGCGGCGGTCACTTCCGCGTAGCTGACGGAGCATTCGTTATCCAGCAGTGCCTTCATGATCTCGCGTGAACGGGCCGGTGAGAAACGCCAGTCGCTGGTGAAGGATACGACGAGAAACCTGGCTTTGACATTTGCCAGTGCGGCAGAAAGATTACCGCCATATTCCAGTGCCGGGTCGAAGTAATCCAGTGCCCGCGTCATGCGCAGATAGGTGTTGGCATCGAACTCGCCGGCGAACTTGTCGCCTTGATAGCGCAGATAGGACTCCATTTCGAATTCCACGCCGAAGCCATACTTGATCTCGCCATCCCGTAGCTTGCGGCCGAACTTGGCACCCATCGCGTCATCGGAAAGATAAGTGATGTGGCCAAGCATGCGGGCTATGCGCAGGCCGCGCCGCGGCACGGCACCATGTTCGTAATAGTGGCCGTCGTAAAACTCGGGATCGGTCATGATGGCCTGACGTGCGACTTCGTTGAAAGCCATGTTCTGCGCTGTCAGATTGGGTGCGGAGGCAATGACCAGTGCATGGCGCACGCGATCCGGATAACTCATGGTCCATTGCAATGCCTGCATTCCGCCCAGACTGCCGCCGATGACCGCCGCCAGCTGGTCTATGCCCAGGTAGTCGGCCAGTCTGGCCTGTGACTCCACCCAGTCCTCGACCGTGACCACCGGGAAGTCTGCTCCCCAGGGTTTGCCGGTCGCCGGGTTGGTGCTGGAAGGTCCGCTGCTGCCATGACAGCCGCCCAGATTGTTGAGACCGATGACAAAGAACCGGTTGGTATCGAGCGGGCGGCCGGGACCAATCAGGTTATCCCACCAGCCCGGATATTTGTCGGTTTCGGCGTACTTGCCGGCCACATGATGGTTGCCGGAGAGCGCATGGCAGATAAGCACGGCATTCGATTTATCCGCATTCAGCGTGCCGTAGGTTTCGTAAGTCAGGTCGTAGGCCGGCAGCACCTCGCCGCTTTTCAGCTTCAGAGGCTCGGAAAAGTGGGCGGTTTGCGCAGTGACGATGCCAACAGATGATGTTTCAGACATGGCGGGATTATACTACGGCTTATGATTGCGAATACCTCAGCTTACCGGGACCTCACTCCGCAAATCGGCGCGGATGTTTACATTCACGCGACCGCTTCGGTCATCGGCGATGTGGTGCTGGGTGACCACGCCTCGGTCTGGCCTGGTGTCGTGATACGCGGCGACGTCAATCATATTCGCATCGGTGCCGGCAGTAATGTGCAAGACCTTTCCGTGCTGCATGTCAGCCACAAGTCGACCTGGGACCCGGATGGTTCGCCATTGATTATTGGCGATAACGTCACTATCGGACACAAGGTGATACTGCACGGTTGCATCATCGAGGATGAGTGCCTGATCGGCATGGGCAGCATCGTCATGGACAAGGTCGTTGTGCAGAAGAATGTATTGCTCGCTGCGGGCAGCCTGGTGCCGGAAGGCAAGGTGCTGGAAAGTGGTTTTCTCTATCTCGGCAGTCCGGCCAAAAAGGTGCGGGCGCTGACTGAAGCTGAAATCGCCCATTTCCTGTATTCGGCGA
Source organism: Methylophilaceae bacterium UBA7525 (assembly GCA_002479405.1). Classification (GTDB taxonomy): domain Bacteria; phylum Pseudomonadota; class Gammaproteobacteria; order Burkholderiales; family Methylophilaceae; genus UBA6140. The sequence continues at coordinate 1,606 of DLMX01000121.1, read as the reverse complement.
ATCATTACATCAAGTTGAAGAATCAGTATCTACATCCGACGACCTGAAGTCACGCGCACGATATTCGCCAGATCAAGGCTGTGGCTGACTTCGCTGAAGTGCTGTTGATGCAGAAGGTCAGCTACAGCTGCAGCCTGATCATGACCATGTTCCAGTAGCAGCCAGCCCTCCGGATTGAGGTGTTCGACGGCGCTTGCAATAATCCGCCGGATGTCATCCAGTCCGTCGCCGCCCGAAGCCAACGCACTCTGCGGCTCGAAGCGCAAGTCGCCCTGCGTGAGATGCGGGTCGGCTTTTGCGATATAGGGCGGATTGCTGACGATGACGTCGAAAGTCTCCCCGTCCAGATTCGAGAACCAGTCACTTTGTAAAAACAGCACATTACTGATGTTCAGTTGTTTTGCGTTGCCGGTTGCGATTTCCAGGGCTTTTTCCGAGAAATCGACGGCAGTCAGTTCGGCGTGAGGCCGTTGGCTGGCAATGGCGAGCGCAATGGCACCGGTGCCGGTGCCGAGGTCCAGCACTTTGCAGGATTGATGTGGCGGAATCCTTCCGAGTGCAGCTTCGACCAGCGTTTCCGTGTCCGGCCTCGGGATCAGGGTGTCGGGACTGACGATCAGTTCAAGCCCATAGAATTCGCGGTGGCCCACAATATAAGCGACAGGTTCGCCGTGCAGGCGTCGTCGTAGTTTGTCCTCAAATGTTGTGGCGGCATCGTCTGGCAGCTTGTCGTCTTCATGTGTCAGCAGCCAGGCGTGACTGACGTTTAGGGTTTCCTGCAGCAGCAGGCGCGCTTCCAGGGCAGCTTCACGTCCGTCGAGCTTCAGTGTGACTTCGAGTTGCTGACGGGCTTCTGTCAGCCGTCTGCGTATGCTCATTCTTCGCCGAGCGATGCCAGCAGGTCGGCCTGATGTTCTGCAGAAAGGGCGTTGATCAACTCGTCCATGTCACCTTGGGTGATGGCATCGATCTTGTACAGCGTCAGGTTGATGCGGTGGTCGGTGATGCGGCCCTGCGGGTAGTTGTAGGTGCGGATGCGTTCGGAGCGGTCGCCAGAACCGATCAGCGATTTGCGTTCGCTGGCAATTTTTGACTGCTGCTCGTCGACCTGTGCCGCCTTGATGCGCGCGGCCAGCACGCTCATGGCTTGCGCTTTGTTCTTGTGCTGGCTACGGTCGTCCTGGCATTCGACGACGATGCCGGTGGGCAGGTGAGTGATGCGAACGGCGGAATCGGTCTTGTTGATATGCTGCCCCCCTGCGCCAGAGGCACGATAAGTGTCGATGCGGATGTCGGCCGGGTTGATGGTGACGTCGCTGACCTCGTCGGCTTCCGGCAGAATCGCCACAGTACAGGCCGAAGTGTGGATGCGCCCCTGCGTCTCGGTCTCAGGCACGCGCTGTACGCGGTGGCCGCCGGATTCGAACTTGAGTTTTGAGTAGGCGCCGTGACCGATGATCTTGGCAATGATTTCCTTGTAGCCGCCCAGTTCGGATTCATTGGCGGAGACGATTTCCACTTTCCAGCGCTGGCGTTCGGCGTAGCGTGAATACATGCGGAACAGGTCGGCGGCGAACAGCGCCGATTCGTCGCCGCCGGTGCCGGC
>DLMX01000093.1:9847-12131 GCA_002479405.1 Methylophilaceae bacterium UBA7525 | reverse complement strand
GAAGAGATCGTCAGCTCGGTCAAACGAGTGGCTGACATCATCGGCGAGATTGCTGCCGCCTCGATCGAACAGAGCTCCGGCATCGACCAGGTCAACAGCGCCGTGACGCAGATGGACGAAGTCACGCAACAGAATGCCGCCTTGGTCGAGCAGGCTGCCGCAGCTGCCGAATCGTTGATGGAACAGGCCGAGGAAATGAATGCTGCCGTTGGCGTGTTCAAGCTGAGCAGCGAAGCCATAGGTGTCGCCGCAAAACGCAACCTGAATGTCGTTGGGGGACAATCCGGTGTGGTAAAGAAATTCTCGTTCAGGGAAGCCGAACAGGCGCATGCCCGGTGGAAGATGCGCCTGATCGATTACATGCATGGACACTCCCAGGAGCATCTGGATGCGTCCGTCGTTTCATGCGACGACAAGTGCGATCTGGGTCAGTGGATTTATGGCGATGCACAAAAATATGTTTCGATGCCCGAATACCGTGATCTGCGCCAGGTTCATGCCGAGTTCCACAAGAGTGTAGGGGCCATCGTGGAGGCCGTTGAGCACAGCCGGATCGATGAAGCCAAGAAGCTGCTGGGTGCGGATTTCTCGAGGACTTCCAACCGGACAGTGAAGGCGATTCATGCCATGCAGGCCAGGGTCGAATCCGGGGCGTCCGTGGCACCGGCCAAGCCGGTAAAAACCGGCACTGACAATGGCGATTGGGAAGAGTTTTGAGTGATGTCGTGCATGTCTCCAGTCAGGTTCCGGGTGACGGTTCAGCCCGGGCTGTTTTAACAACAAGGATGGATCGGGAATCGCATATGCTGGCCCAGAGGGAAGAAAATATTGCAGACCGTGAATTCAATTTTACCGAGCGTGATTTTCAGCGCGTTCGCAAACTGATTTACCAGCGCGCAGGTATTTCCCTGTCCGATGCCAAGCGCGATATGGTCTATAGCCGTGTGGCCAGAAGGTTGCGCGCGGTCGAGCTGCGTTCTTTCGATGAGTACCTGGACCGGCTCGAGACATCGGAGGATGCCGCGGAGTGGGAGGCTTTTACCAATGCCCTGACCACCAACCTCACCTCATTTTTCCGGGAAGCGCACCACTTTCCGATTCTTGCCGAACATTTACTCAAGATCAAAAAACCGGTCTCGATCTGGTGCTCGGCTGCTTCTACCGGTGAAGAACCCTATACCATTGCCATGACGGCCTGCGAAGCGTTCAATACATTGAAACCGCCGGTCTCGATCATCGCGACGGATATCGATACCAATGTGCTGGCCACTGCCGAACGCGGTGTTTACCCGTGGGAGCGGGTGGATAAACTATCCGAACAGCGGCTGAAGCGTTTTTTCCTGAAAGGTACCGGCGACAAGGCGGGACAGGTCAGGGTGCGCAATGAGCTGCGTTCACTGATCACCTTCAAGCCGCTGAACCTGCTTGCGCCGCAATGGCCGTTAAACGGTCCGTTCGATGTGATTTTCTGCCGCAATGTCATGATCTACTTCGACAAGCAAACGCAGAGCGCCATCCTCAACCGGTTTGCCCCGGTCATGAAGCCGGATGCCTTGTTGTTTGGCGGCCATTCCGAGAACTTTCTTTATTCCACCAAGGCGTTCAGGCTCAGGGGCAAGACTGTCTATGAACTGAGCAAGGCTCATTCCGAATAACGATGAGTGGCAGACCATGAGCCGGGGTTACGAAGAAGAGTTGTCGAGCAATCTTTATTACGATCGCACATTCGATTGCGAGGCCGCCAAGATTTTGCCCGGCGAATACTATTGCACCGATAAAGACATGCTGATTGTCACCGTGCTCGGTTCATGCGTCTCAGCCTGCATCCGGGACCGGGTCAGCGGCATAGGCGGCATGAACCATTTCATGCTGCCGGAAAGCGGCGGTGACGATAGCGTGGTCTCGGCATCCATGCGCTATGGCGCCTATGCGATGGAAGTGTTGATCAACCAGCTGCTCAAAAGCGGCGCGCGGCGCCAGAACCTCGAAGCCAAGATTTTCGGCGGCGGCAATGTGCTGCGGGCGTTCGCCACGACCAATGTCGGCGAGCGCAATGCGCAGTTCGTCAAGGATTTCCTGGCGGCGGAAAACATCAGGATTGTCGGGGAAGACCTCAATGATATCTATCCGCGCAAGGTGTATTTCTTCCCCGCAACCGGCCGCGTCCTGGTGAAGAAACTCAGGCAAATGCACAACAGTACCATCGTCAAGCGTGAACAGAGTTACGCCAGCCGGATTACGACCAATACAGTGGCGGGGGGAGGTGGATTTTTTTTTAAAAAAA
>DLMX01000093.1:7699-9734 GCA_002479405.1 Methylophilaceae bacterium UBA7525 | reverse complement strand
GATACGGTGGCGGGTGAAGTTGAATTGTTTTAAAAAAATCAGAAGTAGAGGATGAAATGATAAAAACCAAAGTCCTGATCGTCGATGATTCTGCGTTGATACGCAGCCTGATGACCGAAATCATCAATAGCCAGCCGGATATGCAGGTCGTAGCTGCTGCACCGGACCCTTTGATAGCGCGTGAACTGATCAAGCAGCACAACCCGGATGTGCTGACGCTGGATGTGGAAATGCCGAAAATGGATGGCCTGGAGTTTCTGGAAAAGCTCATGCGCCTGCGTCCCATGCCGGTGGTGATGGTGTCTTCCCTGACGGAAAAAGGTTCGGAAGTCACCATGCGCGCCCTGGAGCTGGGTGCGATCGATTTTGTCACCAAGCCCAAGTTGTCGATTGCCGACGGCATGCGCGAATACACCGACATGATTACCGACAAAATTCGTATCGCTGCCAAGGCGCGTATCCAGACCAGGTCTGCGGCGCATAACAAGTCTGTCGTCCTGCCGTCATTAGGCAACCGCCTGCTCAGTAGCGAGAAGCTGATTATTGTCGGCGCATCAACCGGAGGTACCGAGGCGATCAAGTCGTTTTTGATGGAAATGCCGTCGGATTGCCCGGGCATCCTTATCACGCAGCATATGCCAGCCGGCTTTACGAAATCCTTTGCCAATCGTCTCGATGGCTTGTGCAAAATCTCGGTGAAGGAGGCGGAAGGCGGCGAACGTATCCTGCCGGGCCATGCCTACATCGCTCCCGGAGATGCGCATTTGTTGTTGGCGCGCAGCGGTGCGAATTACATGACCGAGCTGAGCGATGCCCCGCCGGTCAACCGCCACAAGCCGTCGGTCGATGTCTTGTTCGATTCCGCAGCCCTGCATGCCGGCAAGAACGCGATCGGCGTGATTCTGACCGGCATGGGCAAGGACGGTGCCGCAGGCATGCTCAGGATGCGCGAAGCCGGTGCTTACAACTTCTCGCAGGACGAAGCGAGTTGTGTGGTGTTCGGCATGCCGAAGGAAGCCATTGCGCGCGGCGGGGTGCATGAGGTGCTGTCATTGGACGACCTGCCGGCTAGGGTCATGAATTATCTCGCACTGGATAGCAGCCGCGCGCTTCGGGTTTGATCTGTGCTTGAGGTAAAAGCACACCTTGCGACGCGTGCTTTCAAAAAGAAATTAAGCGTGTTTTATCCCCGTTTTCGGACTTAAGGTTTTGCCGGTTCTGCCGATAATAATGGCAAGAGTGTAATGCGTCATTGTGCGGTCAGTGTGACAGCACTGGAATGGCAAGTTTTTAACGGAGTTTCAGATGGCAAATCCAAATACAAAATTTCTGGTGGTGGATGATTTCTCTACCATGCGCCGTATCGTCAAGAACCTGCTGAAAGAGCTGGGTTACGCCAATGTGGACGAGGCGGAAGACGGTGCCATGGGGCTTTCCATGTTGCAGGCCGGGAATTATGATTTTGTCGTGTCGGATTGGAATATGCCGAATATGGACGGACTCACCATGCTTCAGCATATTCGTGCCGATCCCAAACTGTCATCCTTGCCGGTTCTCATGGTGACGGCCGAGGCCAAAAAGGAAAATATCATTGCCGCCGCTCAGGCTGGCGCCAATGGCTATGTGGTCAAGCCGTTTACGGCAGCAACTCTGGATGAAAAGCTCGCAAAAATATTTGAAAAAATCGGGGCTTGATAATGCAAGTACAACCGGTATCACAGTTGGGTAACGCAGAATCTGCACTGCCGGCCTCCGGCGTCAAGGATGAGGTCATTGCGCGTATCGGCTATATGACGCGTATATTGCATGACAGTTTGCGTGGTTTGGGCCTGGATAAAGCCCTGGAGGAAGTTACCCAGGAGATCCCCGATGCCCGTGACCGCCTGAACTATGTGGTGCGGATGACGGAACAGGCGGCGCAACGTGTGCTTAATGCAACCGATATCGCGCTGCCGATTCAGTCCAGGATAGATGGCGACGGTCAGGCGCTTAAACAGGAATGGCAGCAGCTGCTCACTACGCCATCCATGAAGAG
>DLMX01000093.1:2399-7391 GCA_002479405.1 Methylophilaceae bacterium UBA7525 | reverse complement strand
CAGGATCTGGAAAACCAGCTGGTACAGGTGCTGATAGACTTTAATCCATCCGCCAAAAAAGAATCGGACAGCCTGATGAATGGGCCGCAAATTGCACCGGAGAAAACGCCGGATGCCGTCAGCGGGCAGGAGCAGGTCGATGATCTGCTGGATAGCCTGGGTTTTTAATGGCCCGGTTTTTTTAACAAGAAAGTGCCTCTCTTGAACCGGAGCGGCTTCATTCAATCAATTCCGATGATTCGACTCCCCGTATTGCCGGGTTCATCCTGATTCCCCCGGGATATCCGGCAATCGCAAAATTGGCTGGCTACACTCAGCCTGTTCATGCTGTATTGAATCAATAAGGGGCTATTCACCCTTTTATTCCTCCGATTCGAAATTCCTGCCTTCATCAATAATGTTTCCAATGGAAGACCGTCGATGGGTAATTGATCGACTCAATCAATTGGGGCTGGTATGGCAGAAGACAGCGATTTGGAGAAAACGGAACAGGCGACGCCCAAGCGCATTGAAAAAGCGCGTGAGGACGGCGATGTGCCGCGCTCGAAAGAGCTGGCAACGGTGTCTGTGCTTCTCGCTGTACTTGTCGGTGTCTGGGCGTCTGGCCCGCAACTGACACAGGCGCTCAAGACCAATATGGCGTCCGGTCTGACTTTGCCGCGCAATCTCGTGTTCGAGCCCGGCTTGCTGATCGTCAGCATCGCACAAAACTTGATGGAGCTGCTTTGGGCTTTTTTGCCCTTGTCGGTTCTGGTCGTATTCATTGCAATCGCTTCGCCGGTGCTGCTCGGCGGCTGGAATGTCAGTAGCAAGGCATTGATTCCGCAGTTCAATAAACTGAACCCCCTCAGCGGCCTGAAAAGGCTGGTTTCAAAAAATGCCGCCATGGAATTTTTCAAGGCGGTTGCCAAAGCTACATTGGTAGGTTGTGTTGCATTTTTCGTCGTGGCGGCTGAAATCGACGATGTGTTGATGTTGCCTTTGCTGCCAGTGAATGAAGCATTAACCAGTACTGCCTATCTCATCCTTGTCACCATGATTGCGATTGCCAGTTCCCTGGTGCTGATTGCGGCGGTTGATGTGCCGTTCCAATTATGGAGTTACGCCAACAAGCTCAAAATGACCAAGCAGGACGTGCGTCAGGAGAGCAAGGAAACCGAAGGCAATCCTGAAATTAAAGCCAGGATTCGTCAGCAGCAGCGTGAAATGGCGCGCCGCCGCATGATGGCGGAGATTCCCAGTGCGGATGTCGTGGTGACCAACCCGACGCACTATGCCGTCGCCATTCAATACAAGAATGACAGCATGCGCGCGCCGGTGGTGGTGGCCAAGGGTGCAGATGCCATTGCCTTGAAGATACGCGAAATTGCTGCTGAACATAAAGTCAGTGTGTTGGAATCCCCCAAGCTGGCACGTGCGCTTTATGCCCATACCGATTTGGGTGATGCAATCCCGGAAGCGCTGTATGCGGCAGTTGCGGAAGTCCTGGCTTATGTCTACCAGATGCGCATTTTCAAAAAAGAAGGCGGCTTGCAACCGCGGCAGCCGGACGTGCTTGAGGTACCTGATGAACTTGATCCGCATGCGCTGGCAGGAGCTTCCGCATGAACGGCCTGAACCTGCCGGTCTGGCTCAACGCTAAAGCCGGCGCCGCGGTTGCCGCGCCGCTGATTATCGTCATGTTGCTGGCGATGATGATATTGCCGCTGCCGGCCATCGCCCTGGATGTGCTGTTCAGTTTCAATATCGCGCTATCCATCATTGTTCTGCTGATCAGTCTAAATACCTCAAAGCCGCTCGATTTTATCGCCTTTCCGATAGTATTGCTGGTCACTACCATGTTGCGCCTTTCGCTCAACGTGGCTTCCACCCGTGTGGTACTGACTGAGGGGCATAGCGGGCCGGATGCTGCCGGCAAGGTGATCGAGTCCTTTGGTCATTTCCTGATTGGCGGCAACTACACCGTCGGTATTGTCGTCTTTGTGATTCTGACCATTATCAACTTTATCGTGGTGACCAAAGGTGCCGGCCGTATTGCCGAGGTCGGCGCACGGTTTACCCTGGATGCGATGCCCGGCAAACAAATGGCCATCGATGCCGATTTGAACGCAGGTTTGATTGGTGAAGAAGAAGCCCGCCGCCGCCGTGCGGAAATCGGCCAGGAATCCGAATTCTACGGCGCCATGGATGGTGCCAGTAAATATGTGCGTGGCGATGCGATCGCCGGCATCCTCGTGACCCTGATCAACATCATCGGCGGCCTGATCGTCGGTATGGTGCAGCACGACCTCGCCTTTGATGCGGCAGTCAAGAATTACACCTTGCTGGCGATCGGCGATGGGCTGGTTGCGCAGATTCCTTCGCTGATTATTTCCACCGCAGCCGGCGTTGTGGTTTCGCGTGTTGCCAATGATCAGGATATTGGCAACCAGTTGGTCAACCAATTGTTTTCCAACCCACGGCTTCTCTATATTGCAGCCGGCATTCTGGGCGGCATGGGCATTATTCCGGGCATGCCCAATTTCGCTTTCCTGACACTTGCCGCCATATTGGCTGGTGCCGCCTATTTTATCGCCAGCCACAAGGCTGCAGCCATGGTTCAGCAGCCTGCAGGGGAAGAAAGCCCCATGCTGAATGCAGAAAGCGAAGAAGCCAGCTGGAACGATGTCCTGCCGGTCGATGTACTCGGGCTGGAAGTCGGTTATCGCCTGATTTCATTGGTAGACAAGAACCAGGGCGGCGAACTGCTCAAACGCATCAAAGGCATACGCAAGAAATTCGCGCAGGAGGTCGGCTTTCTCACGCCGCCTGTGCATATCCGCGACAATCTGGAGCTGAAACCATCTGCCTATCGCATCACCATGAAGGGTGTGGAGATTGCCAAGGGCGAGGCGATCAACAGCCAGTTCCTGGCCATTGATCCGGGCATGGTTGCCGGTTCCCTGCCGGGGACGCAAACCAGGGATCCGGCCTTTGGCTTGCCGGCGGTCTGGATAGAAGGAGAGTTGCGCGACCAGGCCCAGGGTATGGGTTATACCGTGGTTGACGCCAGTACCGTGATTGCAACGCACCTGAACCATGTGATTGGCCAGCATGCCGCCGAGCTGTTGGGTCGCCAGGAGGTGCAGCAGCTGCTCGATCATCTGGCCAAGGAATCTCCAAGGTTGATCGAAGACCTGGTGCCCAAGACCATGCCGCTTTCTACTGTTCAGAAAGTGCTGCAGAACCTGCTGGCCGAAAGCGTGCATATCCGTGACATGCGTACCATTATTGAAACCTTGTCCGAATACGCGCCGCGCATGACGGATGCCGAAGACCTGACTGCAGTCGTCCGCGTGCAACTTGGGCGGGCCATTGTTCAGCAACTGTTCCCTGAAGGTGATGAAGTCTCCGTCATGACCTTCGACCATCAACTGGAAAACCTTCTGCTGCAAGCGATGCAAGCTGGCGCAGAGAAAGCAGCGATCGAGCCCGGTCTGGCCGAGACCCTGGCATCAAAAACCGAGCGTGCAGCCAAACAGCAGGAACAAATGGGGATGACGCCGGTATTGCTGGTGCCGTCGCCTTTACGTGCGGTGTTGGCGAAATTCCTGCGTCGCGCCATTCCTCATCTGCGCGTGCTTTCGCATGATGAGCTTCCCGATTCAAAAACCATACGTGTGACTAGTCTTATTGGAGGTCAAGCATGAACGTTAAACGATTTTTCGCTGCCAATTCCCGCGAAGCCCTTGCCATTGTAAGAAGGGCGTTAGGGCCGGATGCCGTGATTCTTTCCAACAAGGCGGTCAATGGCGGCAATGAGATTCTGGCTCTGGATGGCGCTGAGATGGACAACCTGGTGGCGCAGGAGTCACTCGGTTTTGGTAACGTCAGACAGCCGCTTGTAATTCCGCCAGTTGGTGCCGGACTGGAGGAAACCCAGGTTGAGGATGACGTCTCGCTGGAAGGTTCTGCCCTGTCACCGGAAACGCTTGCAGCATTAGCTGCTCGCAAGAATCCATTGCGTGAATCCGAACCGGTTTTTGCAAAACCGGCGGTAATCAGGCCCGTGCAAGCAGGACCGGAGGCTTCCAGGCCGGCATTGGTTAAACCGGTGGCAAGCAGGGTGCCAGTCACTTCTTCAGTCAAGTCCGCTGTTGCAGCAAAACCATCGGAGCAGGCAGTCCCGGAATTTGAAAAACTGATGTCGGAAGTGCGTTCCATGCGCGGTGTGATTGAGTCACAGCTTACGGAACTGGTTTGGGAGAACACTCAACGCCGCAGTCCGGCTGCTTCGGTACTGCTGCGCCGGTTATTGAGTGCAGGTTTCGGTGCCGGTCTGGCTCGTCAGATTGCAGAGAACCTGCCGCAGAACCAGAAACAGGCACAGCATCAGGAGAGCGCATTGAATTGGGCAAAGTCGGTGCTGGAGAAAAATCTCAACACGATTGATGACGAAAGTGACCTGCTGGATAAGGGCGGGGTATTCGCATTGATAGGCCCAACAGGCGTAGGCAAGACCACGACGACAGCCAAACTGGCGGCACGCGTTGTCATGAAACATGGCGCATCCAAGTTGGGGCTGATTACGACCGATGCCTATCGTATTGGCGGGCATGAACAATTACGCATCTACGGCAAGATTCTGGGCGTGATGGTGCATGCCGTGAAAGATGAGGTGGACCTGAAGATTGCGCTTGAAGAGTTGAAGGGCAAGCACACCATCCTGATTGACACCGTGGGCGTCAATCAACGTGATGAGATGGTGACCAGGCAAATCGCCATGTTGGCGGGGGCTGGCAATCACATCAAGCGCCTGCTGTGCATTAATGCGACAAGCACTGGCGAAACCCTGATGGATGTCGTCAATGCCTATCGCGGCAAAGGTTTGGCCGGCTGCATCATGACCAAACTGGATGAAGCGGCAACGATAGGCAGCGCCCTGGATGTCATCGTGCGCGAAAAGTTGCGCCTCTACTACGTCGCCAATGGCCAGCGTGTGCCGGAAGACCT
>DLMX01000093.1:0-2275 GCA_002479405.1 Methylophilaceae bacterium UBA7525 | reverse complement strand
ATGCTAACAGGAAAATGCTGGTGCATCACGCATTCAAATTGAGAAAAAGTCCTGCCGGCAAGCCTTTCCAGTTCCGTGATGAAGATCTGCCTTTACTGATGGCGCATGCCGCCAGAGCTTCAGCAAGGGAGTTGAGCCTTGGCTAATCTCTACGCAAATCATGATGACCAGGCTGACGGTTTGCGCAGGATCATGGCAGGACCGCAGCCCAGGGTATTTTCCGTACTGTCGGCAAGCGACGGGTTTGATAAATCCCGCATGTTGATCAACCTGGCCGTTTCCCTGCAGCGTCAAGGCAGCGAGGTTCTGGTGATCAATGCGGATTCACGGCAATCCATGCAGGCATATGGTGTCAGTGGCTTGAACCCGCTGTCCGCAGTGGCGGCGGATCAGGCCAGCCTGAAGGGGGCGATCAGGGCAGCAGGCCAGGGATTTTCGGTGGCCCAGCTAATGACCGTCAAGCAACTGCGTAGCGGCATGACGCAAGAAGTGAATCATGCCCTGAATAAGCTGCTGGCGGACTTGGCCAATCGGTTCGATGTGCTGTTGGTCGATGCCGAACTTACCGGCGAAGATACTTTGCCATTAACGATGCTGAATGAAGGCGAGATCGTCATTCAGCTCAACCATCATCCGGACGCAATCAAGCAGGCGTATTGCCAGATCAAGCAGGTATACAACCAGCTGGGCTGCCGTTCTTTCGGGGTTCTGATGACGGATGTCCAGGCTGCGGAAGGCGAGCGCCTGTTCAATCACTTGTCACAAGTGGCGCGGCGCTATCTGTCAGTCAGGCTCGATTTTATGGGGTCGATTCCCCCGGATGAATACTTCAAGCAGGCCAGCAAGCTTGGCCGTCCGGTGGTTGAGGCTTTTCCGCGGGCTTTGGCCTCAACGGCTTTCAAAGACCTGGCGAAACGCTTTGATTTCGGCCGCGATGCTTGTGTTGCGGGATGATGCTGCCCAATCCGGGCACCCGTAAAAGGAAGGTGGATCATGTACAACATACACGGAAAAAACGACCAGAAAGACCATTTGCTGAAAAAGCATGCGCCCCTGGTCAAAAAGCTCGCTTACCGCCTGAAGGCGAGGTTGCCTCCCAGCGTGGAAGTGGATGACCTGATACAGGCCGGCATGATGGGGCTGCTCAGCGCAGTCAATAATTATGAGGATACGCATGGCGCGCAGTTTGAAACGTATGCCTCGCAGCGTATCCATGGGGCCATGCTGGATGAGTTGCGCAGTGCAGACTGGCTGCCGCGTGGTCTGCGCAAGAAGATGCGCCAGGTGGAAGATGCGATTAATGCGCTGCAACAGCAATATGGTCGTCCGCCGAGCGAAACCGAAGTTGCCCGGCATCTCAAATGTACGCTGGATGAGTATTACGAGATGCTGGGAGATTGCAGCGGCCACCAACTGGTCTATTACGAAGATTTTCACGATTCCGATGGCGGCGACCACTTTCTCGATCGGCATTTGTCCGATGCAGGGGGCGATCCGCTGCAAGCGCTGATGTCGGAAGGGTTCAAGGAGGCATTGGTCGAAGTGATTGATTCTTTGCCTGAGCGTGAACGTATCCTGATGGGTCTCTATTATGGGGAAGAGCTCAACCTCAAGGAAATTGGTGCCGTTCTGAACGTATCGGAATCACGCGTCTGTCAAATGCATAGCCAGGCAATCGCCAGGGTGCGGGCGAGGCTGAAAGAACAGGCATGGACTGGGGTAGCCTGATCGGCCTGTTGTTGGCGGTTGCTGCCATCCTGGTCGGGCAATCGCTGGAAGGGGGTACGCTTTCTTCGTTATTGCAACCCGCTGCTTTTACCATTGTCTTCTTCGGCACGATGGGGGCAGTCCTGTTGCAGACCGAGTTCAAACATTTCATCCTGGGTCTGAAGGTATTGGGCTGGATTTTTGTGCCGCCAAAAACCGATATGCAACAGATCTCCAGAAAAATCAATTTGTGGACGATGCTGGCGCGCAAGGAAGGCGTCTTGATACTTGAATCGCACATGAATGCCGAAAAGGACCCGCTTGTCAAAAAAGCCTTGCGTCTGATGATCGACGGTATTCCGCCGGAAAAAATACGGGAAATTTGCAATATCGAGCTCGATCATTACGAGGCCAATCTGAGGAACGCCGCAAAGGTCTGGGATGCGGCCGGCGGTTATGCGCCAACCGTCGGTATTATCGGTGCGGTATTGGGCCTGATTCACGTGATGGAAAACCTGTCCGATCCGGATATGCTGGGTAGCGGTATTGCCGTGGCCTTCGTCGCGAC
>DLMX01000083.1:9544-16813 GCA_002479405.1 Methylophilaceae bacterium UBA7525 | reverse complement strand
ACACCGATACGCGGCAACACCGTTCACCTGAACCAGAGCTTTGCCATTGCCCTGCAGAATCACGATTACCCGCCCGCGCTCAGAGCCATCTTGGGTGAACTGATGGTGGCCGGCATGCTGCTGGCCGCAACGCTGAAAATGAATGGTGCGCTGGTGCTGCAAATACAGGGCAAGGGGCCACTAAAATTGCTGGTTGTCGAGTGTAGCCGCCGGCAGGAGCAGTCCGACCTGACACTGAGAGCTACCGCCAAATTCAGCGATGAACTTGCCGGCGACAACCTGCAGGAAATGATAGGCGAGGGCCACTTCGTCATCACGCTGGACCCCAAGGATGGCGGGCAGGGCTATCAGGGCGTTGTGCCACTGGAAGGCGACAGCATCAGCGAAATTCTGGAAAATTATATGCGCCGCTCAGAGCAAATCGAAACCAGCATCTGGCTTACCTGTGATGGTCAAAGCGCAGCGGGCATGCTGTTGCAGAAGCTACCAGACCAACAGGAAACCGACCCGGACGCATGGAACAGAACCAACATGCTGGCCGACACGCTGCAGAACCAGGAGCTGCTGCAACTGTCCACCATTGAAATGCTCAACCGGCTTTTTCACGAAGAAGAAGTGCAGCTTTACGAGGGTCAGTCGGTGCGGTTCCTTTGTACCTGCTCTCGTGATAATGTGAGCAATATGCTCAGAATGATGGGCGAGCAAGAAATAAAAAGTATTATCGAGGAGCGTGGCGAACTTGAAGTGCATTGTGATTTTTGCAACCAGCGTTACCGATTCGACAAGATCGATTCAGAACAACTCTTTGTCAGCGAAATCACCGTACCGGGCACACAAAGTCGCCACTGAAGCAAAACCACCGGCTGCTGATTAATGCCTTTCAACTTTTCGCGCTGGATACCCAAGCGCAAACATATCCTGGAATCACGCTGGCTTGCACCGTTCAGCGAACATCTGCATGACAGGCATCTGTGGCGTTTTGAACGTTATGCCACGGCACGCGGCGCAGCCATCGGGGTTTTCTTCGGCTTTCTGATCCCTTTCGGCCAGATCATATTTGCCGCCGTCGCTGCCGTCATGTTCCGCGCCAATCTTGCGATAGCCGTTGCCAGCACACTGGTCACCAATCCCTTTACCTTTCCGCCCATCTACTGGCTGGCCTACAAGCTGGGGCTGTTGGTCACCGGGGGGAACCCCGAGTCCAGACACGCCGACATGATTGCCGATTCCGTTGCCATCAACCCGGACGATGTCGTCACCAACAGCGGCTGGCTGGGATGGATGGATGGTGCGGTAACTTTTCTGCGTGATGCCGGCCTGCCTTTCATCATCGGCATCCTGATCATTGCAGTGGTCGGTTCACTTCTGGCCTACAGCCTGACGCACGCAGTCTGGCAACTGCGCAGCACCTTCCGTCGGCAGCGTCTGGAACGAAACCGCAAGAAGCGCGCAGAACAGCAGTAATATCAGACAACCCGCGTCTGGCGCACGCGCTCGAACAGGCAGACGGCCGCCGCCGCAGCTGCATTGAGCGACTCTACCCTGCCAGGCATGGGTATCGTGACCTGAGCTGTCGCCACATCAATGACCGCCTGACTGAGCCCGGCACCTTCATTGCCGATCACAAAAGCCACCTTGCCTGACAGTTCCTGCTCATAAAGCGATGCGCCATGCATGGTGGTCGCCAGGGTTTGGCCCTCGAAGTCACGAATAACGGCCGGCAGGTCGGCCTGCTCCACGATGGGCAATACAAACTGCGCTCCCTGCCCGCCGCGCAAGGCTCGTGGCGACCACGCCTCGGTACAGCCTTCGGAAAGATAAACCACGTCGACACCGGCGGCTGCCGCATTTCGCAGCAAACTACCCAGATTACCCGGATCCTGAATGCTCTCCAGCATCAGCACAAAGTCCGGCTGCTCCGGCGGCGTCAATGCCGGAGTTTTTACCAGGGCGAGTATGCCGGTCGGCGTTGTCACCGGAGAAATGGCACCGAACATCGATGCCGGCATGGTAATGGTCCGGATCTCAACCATCTGGTCCAGCAAATGCATGACGTCCAGAGCAATATTGCCCTCGGAGATGACCAACAGCTCTGGTTCACCAAAAGTCTGCAGATAGGCCTCCAGCAGATGTGCCCCATCGAGCAGCAGCTTGCCGGCGGAGCGCCGTTCGCGCGCAGAGCCGCTGATTGCCTTGAGTTGCTTGAATAAGGGATTGTCGCGGGAGCTGATATGCTGATAGGTCATAACGGTATGCAAATAAGATTTGCTGCAATTTTAACTTGGCAATCCCGCTCGCGTGCATTTATTCAACCGCCAACCCCACTGTCGTATTTATAGCTGCATGCGAATGATAGAATTCTGCCTTGATGACATCGAATGGCAACCGTCTCAATACCGAAATGGCAGGCGTTAAGTAGTCCCCCAGAAAATGAAAGGAACACCGATGAAATCCCGCATACTGCTGCTCGCAACCGTATTCGCAATCGCAATTCCGGCAATGGCCGCCGACCCGGAGTTGAAGCCGGGCCAATGGGAAACCACAATTCATATGCAGATGGCCGGCATGCCGCAACTCACAACAGAACAGATCGCCCAGATGAAGCAGCTCGGTATCGATACGTCCATTTTGAGTGGCCAGCCTACCGTCATGCAGCAATGCATCACGCCGGAACAGGCCTCTCTGCAAAAACCGTTGGACCTTTCGTCAAATACGGATCAGCAGTGCGTCATCAAAAATTACAAGAAGTCCGGTAAAACCGTCAGCGGCGACATGGTGTGCAACGGCGATCTGAAAGCGCAGGGACACTTTGAAATGACGGTCGACAGCAACACCAGTTACAAAGGCAAATGGGCGTTGAAAGGTATGACCAAGGAAGGCCTGCCGGTCGATCAGACTACGGATATCAGCGCCAGATGGCTCAAAGCCAAGTGCGATCCAGGCATTGCGATAGCGCCCTGATGTCCATGCAACTGGAACGCATACTGCACGCACAGGGATTCGGCTCTCGCAAGGCCTGTCGCATCATGATCCGGCACGGTGAGGTAGAGGTGAATGGCGAAGCCTGCGACGATCCGTTCGTCGAACTCGATGTGCAGAACCTGACTTTCTCCGTGCGCGGGGAGCCCTGGCAATACCACGAACGTGCGTATCTGATGCTGAACAAGCCGGGGAACTACGAATGTTCGCACAAGACCCAGCATCATCCGACCATTTACAGCCTCTTGCCCTACCCTCTGGTTGCGCGCGGAGTACAATGCATAGGCCGGCTGGATGAAGACACGACCGGTCTGATCCTGCTATCGGACGATGGCCAGTTCATCCATCGCATGAGCTCGCCCAAATGGAAAGTGCCCAAGGTCTATGAAGTCACTGCCAAGCACGCGATTGACGCAGTCCAGATCAAGGCCCTGCTGGATGGCGTACAGTTGGTCGATGAACCGGCCCCGATCGCTGCACTGGCCTGTACGCAGGTCAGCGAAAAGGTCATTCATCTGACACTGGCGGAAGGCAAGTATCACCAGGTGAAACGCATGCTGGCGGCGATCAGCAACCGTGTCGAAGCCCTCAGGCGGATACGCATCGGCACACTGGCGCTACCGGCAGACTTGGCTATGGGCGAATGGCGTTGGCTGACGGAAAGCGAACTGCAGCAATTGAATGCGGCCGAAAAAATAACGAACCCGCCATGAAAATTTCGTTCAATATTGAACGAATCAGGGATAAATTGGAACTTGGCGGCGATTGCCGCTCATATGGAGCCCGTTGTTAATGAAACTGATCTACCAATATTTTTTCCGCGGACTACTGGCCGCCCTTCCCCTGGGCTTGACCATCTACCTGCTCTATGTGTTTCTGAGCTGGATGGAAGGCTTTGCCATGTGGTGGGTACGCCCTATCATTGGCGACTTCTATATTCCTGGCCTCGGCCTCGTACTCGGCATCGGGGGCATCGTACTGCTGGGCTTCATCATCTCCCATGAGCGTGCACTCAAACTGCTCTCATTGCTGGAAGTGCCATTCACCAGCCTGCCGGTCATCAAAAGCGTTTATTCCTCACTGAAGAATTTTGCCGAATATTTCGCCCCCAACAAAAAAGGCCCGTCACAACAGGTAGTTACCGTCCGCATCCCGGGGCAGGACATGGAAATCGTTGGTCTGGTCACACGTCAAAGCCTCGCCGGGCTGCCCGAAGGCTTCTTGCATGGCGACCGCGTGGCAGTCTATTTGCCGATGGGTTACATGATAGGCGGCTATACCATCTTCGTACCAAGAGAATGGCTGCAACCGATCAACATGTCGGTAGAAGAGGCCATGCGCTCATCCCTGTTTGCCTGGATGGCTAATAATGATGAAAAGTAAACGAGACTAAAAACGTTTATCGACATACAGGTGCTGAAAAAAAAGAAACCGCCCAGACGGGCGGTTTGAGGGGTTCGCTTGGAGAAGCGTATAAATTGTTACAAGGGGAGATGAACAATTGAAAACAATTCTAAGATAATGATGTAATTAAAATATTTCAGTCCCCAGCCGAATTGTAAGTAAACGTTACGCAAACCGTTTTTCATCATCAAAAAAGTGAATTAAATGCGGTTATTGTGGCTTTAGCTGTCAATCTCCGTATAATGCAGATTCCCTGCGCCATACCAATCAGCGTAGCGGTCATTTTTTCTTACCCGATCTTTCGATCCATTATCCGGTCATACAGATCCCTTATTCGTTTGCCTCGATTGGTTTTGCTTGCTAAGCATAAGGCTGGCTTATAAAACCCTTTGGGAGTTTACACATTGTCTACAGAAGTTACTTTCGCCAGTTTGAATCTGGCTGAGCCGATCATGCGTGCCATCAATGACGCTGGTTACACCACCCCAACCCCGATCCAGGCCAAGGCCATTCCGCAAGTACTGAGCGGTGGCGACCTGCTGGCAGGTGCACAGACCGGCACCGGCAAAACCGCAGGTTTCACCCTGCCCTTGCTGCATTTACTGCACAACAAACCCACAGCCAACAAGGCAGGCCAACCACGCTGCCTGATCCTGACACCTACACGCGAACTGGCTGCCCAGGTTGAAGAGTCGGTACAAACCTATGGCAAATATCTGCCGCTGAAATCCATGGTCATGTTCGGCGGCGTCAATATCAACCCGCAAATCACGCGCCTGAAAAAGCCTCTGGACATTCTGGTTGCCACGCCGGGCCGCCTGCTCGACCACGTCGGGCAAAAGACCGTTGACCTGTCAGCGATCGAGATCCTGGTGTTGGATGAAGCCGACCGCATGCTGGACATGGGCTTTATCCGCGATATCAAGAAGATCCTGGCCTTGCTGCCGAAACAGCGCCAGAATCTGCTGTTCTCGGCCACCTTCTCGGACGAGATCAAGGAACTGGCCGATGGCCTGCTGAATAATCCGGGCTTCGTCGAAGTGGCACGGCGCAACACCGCTTCGGAACTGGTCGAGCAGACCGTACATCTGGTCAACCAGAGTCACAAGCGCGACCTCATGAGCCATTTGATCAAACACCATGACTGGAAACAGGTGCTGGTATTCACCCGCACCAAGCACGGCGCCAACCGCCTTGCGGAAAAACTGGTAAAGGATGGCATAGAAGCCGCCGCCATTCACGGCAACAAGAGCCAAGGCGCACGCACCAAGGCTCTCGCGCAGTTCAAGGATGGCAGCATGCGCGTGCTGGTGGCAACCGACATCGCTGCTCGCGGCCTGGATATCGATCAACTGCCGCAGGTCGTGAATTTCGAACTACCCAATGTGCCGGAAGATTATGTACACCGTATCGGCCGCACCGGCCGCGCCGGCAGTACGGGCGCTGCCGTGTCGCTGGTCGATCATGAGGAAATCAAACTGCTGAAGGGTATCGAGCGCCTGATCAAGCGCGAGATTCCCCGCGTGGAAGTTAGAGATTTTATCGCGCCTAGCAAAATCGAGCCGGAAGCGCCACGTCCACCAAGACCGCAGCAACGTCGCCCGCAAGGCCAGGGACAACGCAGCAACGCCGGTGATCAGGAACAGCGACGCCAGCCGAATGGCCGGAGTCGTACTCAGGATCGCCCTCTGAACCACAATCAGGCGCGCGGCACAGCCAGAGGTGACGATCAAGCCGGCAACAGATCCAACGCCCAGTCTCAGAAACAAAACGCCAGCAAACCAAATGGCGGGGGCAAACACATGTCGGAGGCGGCTCGACATCAAGCCATGCCGCAACCGGCTCTATTTTCACCTAAACCGGTGCACAGGGGCGGTAATCGCGGGCGTTAGAAGTTGAGCGAAAAGCTTAAAATCTGGGTCGATGCGGACGCCTGCCCGGTCGTCATCAAGGAGATACTGTTCAGGGCGGCGGAGCGCACACGGATTGAAACCATCCTGGTTGCCAACAAGCTGTTGCGCGTGCCGCCCTCGCACTGGCTGCGAGCGATGCAGGTGCCGGGCGGCTTCGATGTCGCGGACGATGAAATCGTCAAGCAGATAAATCCAGGCGACCTGGTGATTACCGCCGATATCCCGCTGGCGGCGCAGGTGATTGCCAAAGGTGGTCATGCGCTGAACCCGCGCGGCGAATTCTACACAGCTGGCAACATCCAGGAGCGTCTGGCCATGCGCAACTTCATGGAAGAACTGCGTGGTAGCGGCGTCGACATTTCCGGGCCGACTTCCTTCAGCCACAGCGATCGCCAGGCATTCGCTGCGGAACTGGATCGCTTCCTCTCGCGTCTGAGCAAAACCCAATCATCACAAGGCCGACCATGAAAACCAGACTGCTTTTTGTTTTTGCCCTGTTCCTCTCCGCCTGCAGTTATGTGCCGGACGGGGTAGAACCGGTAAGCGGCTTCGAAGCCGACAAGTACCTCGGCACCTGGTACGAGATTGCCAGGCTCGACCATTCTTTTGAACGTGGACTGGAGAAAGTCACCGCCACTTACAGCAAGCGCGAGGATGGCGGCATCAAGGTCGTCAACCGCGGTTTCGACATCGAAAAGCAGAAATGGAACGAAGCCGAAGGCAAGGCCTATTTTGTCGAGAGCCCGGATATCGGCAAGCTCAAGGTGTCTTTCTTCGGCCCGTTCTACGGCGGCTACAACATCATCGCGCTGGACAAGGTCTACTACAATTATTCACTGGTCGCAGGTCCTGACCGTTCCTACCTTTGGATACTGGCCCGCACGCCCCAGCTCTCCTACCCGGTCAAACAGGAACTGGTGGCGCAAGCCAGACATCTCGGCTTCGACACCGACAAACTGATCTATGTCGATCA
>DLMX01000083.1:8611-9359 GCA_002479405.1 Methylophilaceae bacterium UBA7525 | reverse complement strand
TATCGGAGGGCTTCAGCCGCTTCTGGCCTTCCGCAGGTTTCCTGGTCTGCGCCGTCATCAGTTTCTGGCTGCTGACCAAAGCCACGGCCGTGATCCCGATGGGGACGGCCTATGCCGTCTGGACCGGTATCGGCGCCTTAGGCACGGCGCTGGTTGGCATCCTCTGGTTCAGCGATCCGGCCACGACCTGGCGTCTGGTGTTCCTCGTGCTGTTGATTGGTTCGATTATTGGTTTGAAACTGGTATCGTAATGGCATGAATCTCGAATCATGGGAACTGCTGAGTCATATCGTCACCGTCTTCGGCCTGCCGCTGGCGATCTTTGCCTTCATCGTCGAACAGCGCAAGGAACGCGAGAACGAGGACGAAGAGGTCTATCAGCTGCTGACGGCCGACTACACCGACTTCCTAAAGCTGGTGATGGCCAATCCCGACCTCAAGCTGCGCTCGCAAACCATGACGCAGGATCTGACCGAAGAGCAGCAGGAACGCGTGCTGGTCATCTTCGAGATACTCATTTCCCTGTTTGAACGTGCCTACCTGCTGAGCTACGACGAGAAGATGACGCGCAAGCAGCAAAGACGCTGGTTGTCATGGGAAGACTTCATGCGCGAATGGTGCGCACGCGAGGATTTCCGCCGGCTGCTGCCGAGACTGTTGCAGGGGGAAGACCCGGATTTTGCTGCCCATATCCTGAAGCTGGCGAATCAGGCCGCGATACAGGCAAACGATAGAGCTAGTTCACCGG
>DLMX01000083.1:7030-8288 GCA_002479405.1 Methylophilaceae bacterium UBA7525 | reverse complement strand
AAATTGCGCTCGCGCTGTTCTGGTGTACGCTTCAATACACTGCGAAGCATCACCAGTTGATCCTCAATGCTAAAACTGTCGAGTACCGTAAAGTGCTCTTCTATTGTCTCCAGCGCCCGAATCGGCTTGGAACGGCTCTGCGCCAGCGACATCAGCATAGCATCCAGCGTATAGGGAGATTGCGGCTTGGGCAGATCGAAGATGACGGCCAGCAGCCAGGGTTTCATCGTAGTCGCGATATCGGTATGCATGGAATGGAAATCAGCCAGCTTGATCACCTCGACGAATTCCTGCTCGGTCAGCATGTGGTCGAGTCGACCCTCTTTCATCAGGTAGACCGACGGGTTCTGCGGCGGCTGTAATTCCATCAGGAACAATTCGCTATCCAGCAAGGCCTGCATGACCGCAGGCGGAAAGTCGGTGACACGCCGGTCATCCGAATGCATGGTGCCGAACAGATAGCTGGTCTTGCCACCTGGTGCCTCCAGCTTCCATAGCAGGCCTTTATCCTGAGCCTGTGCCACCGCCATGAAACCGAGCAGCAATACGAAAAAAAGGCCTCGAACGAGGCCGGCAAACGCATAAGAAGAAGCACGCATGGCGATTCCTATTAGTTGTGAGTGGGTCGATTCGACTTTTTCGACATGGCTTTTGCGCTTCTGGTTCTGCCGCCGCCGGAATTTATCTGGATGACCGGTTTTTTTGCACGCGCACCGGCCGCCGCAGGTTTCGTCGCTGACGATTTTATTGCCACCGGCTTCACAGCGAGCGGCTGCCAGGCCGGCACCAGATGTTTCTTGCCGTTGCCGATCAGATCTTCGCGCCCCATGCGTTTCAGCGCCTCACGCAACAAGGGCCAGTTATTGGGGTCGTGATAGCGGATGAACGCCTTATGCAGGCGACGCACACCACCTGCCCGCGGAATCGGCACCTCTTCACTGCTGTCCGTGACCTTGCGCAACGGGTTCTTGCCCGAGTGATACATGGCNNAAGCACGCATGGCGATTCCTATTTGTGATGGGGCAGTCGATGTGTTTTCTTCAGACACTGATAACCGCTTTCCGGTTCGTACCAATGGCAATTGAATTCCAGATGTACTGAGACCGCCACCCATCAACTTACCGAGCCAATGATTCAGCCTGCCATAAGAGATGTGTCGATTGAGGACGGCTACAGTCGCTCGTTATTTCGCCACATGGCAAGAATCTCATCGGCAGCTACCGCTTTACTGAACAGGTAGCCCTGGATTCCATCGCAC
>DLMX01000083.1:0-6889 GCA_002479405.1 Methylophilaceae bacterium UBA7525 | reverse complement strand
TTCCATCGCACCCGCATTCGAGCAGAAATTCGAGCTGCCCTCTTGTTTCGACGCCCTCTGCCACAACCTGCAACTTGAGGTTATGCGCCATATCAATGATCGTTCGCGCAATGGCGACATCATCTGCATTGTCCGGCAGATCACGCACAAAGGACTGGTCGATCTTGAGCTNNAAGGCCAGATTAAGCATGTCCTCGTCCGTGGTACCGGGATGCGCCGCGATGAAATACGGAATCAGGTATTGCTCCTTGCCTGCCTCCTTACTGAAACGCTCGAACATCTCCTTGAACTTGTCATAGGCCCCCATGCCAGGCTTCATCATTTTCGACAGCACGTTGTCTTCCGAATGCTCCGGCGCGATCTTCAGGTAGCCACCGACATGGTGTTGCACCAGCTCCTTCACGTATTCAGGCGAAGTCACTGCCAAGTCATAACGCAGACCGGAGCCGACCAGGATTTTCTTCACGCCCCTGATACCGCGCGCCTTGCGGTATAACTGAATCAGCGCGGAATGGTCGGTATTGAGATTTTCGCAAATGCCCGGAAAAACGCAGGACAGCTTGCGGCAGGCCTTTTCGATGGCTTCCGATTTGCAGGCCATGCGATACATGTTAGCGGTTGGCCCGCCCAGATCGGAAATGATGCCGGTAAAGCCTTCGACCTTGTCGCGGATCTCCTCGATCTCGTGCAGGATGGATGCCTCCGAGCGGCTCTGGATGATACGGCCCTCATGTTCGGTGATGGAGCAGAAAGTACAGCCACCGAAGCACCCGCGCATGATATTGACAGAGAAGCGGATCATCTCCCAGGCCGGGATCCTGGCATTGCCGTAGGCTGGATGCGGTTTGCGCGCATACGGCAGGTCATAGACGTAATCCATTTCTTTGGTGGTGAGCGGAATCGGCGGCGGATTGAGCCACACTTCGCGGTCGCCATGACGTTGAATCAAGGCCCGCGCATTGCCCGGGTTGGCCTCCAGATGCAGCACTCGCGAAGCGTGTGCATAAAGCACCGGATCTTTTATCACTTCTTCGTACGCCGGCAGGCGCACGACCTGCATCGCACGGTCGGCCTTGGGCTTGCGCACGATCTGGATCACGTTGGTGCCGGGTTCCGGCTCTGCGGCCTGAGCCGAGACACTGGCACAGGAAGCCCCGGT
This sequence comes from Methylophilaceae bacterium UBA7525, assembly GCA_002479405.1. Taxonomy (GTDB): domain Bacteria; phylum Pseudomonadota; class Gammaproteobacteria; order Burkholderiales; family Methylophilaceae; genus UBA6140. Next base: position 5,730 of record DLMX01000083.1, on the reverse strand, counting down.
TTTTTCCAATGCCGGCTCCATGACATAGGGGTCTACCGGGGTGTCGATCTTGCCCGGCCGGTCCAGATTGGTCGAAGCCACCTCCGACCACCCCTCGGGCAAATGCTTGCGCAAGAAGGCCGTGCCGCGGATATCGGTAATCTCGCTGACCTTCTCACCTTTTGCCATGCGATGGGTCAGTTCCACCAACGCCCGTTCGGCATTGCCGTAGAGCAGGATATCAGCCTTGGAATCGACCAGCACCGAACGACGCACCTTGTCCGACCAGTAGTCGTAATGCGCGATACGGCGCAGCGAGGCCTCGATACTGCCGATCACCAGTGGCACATCGGGATAGGCTTCACGGCAACGCTGTGAATAGACCAGCACTGCACGGTCCGGCCGCTTGCCCGCCTCCGCATTCGGCGTGTAGGCATCATCCGAGCGGATCTTGCGGTCGGCAGTATAGCGATTGACCATGGAATCCATGTTGCCGGCCGTGATGCCGAAATACAGATTGGGCTTGCCCAGCTTCTTGAACGGATCGGCCGACTGCCAGTCCGGCTGACTGATAATGCCGACGCGAAAACCCTGCGCTTCCAACAAACGCCCGACCAGCGCCATGCCAAAACTCGGATGATCGATATAAGCGTCACCGGTGACCAGAATGATGTCGCAACTGTCCCAGCCCAGCGCATCCATTTCGGCGCGGCTCATGGGGAGAACGGGAGCCGTACCGAAGCGTTTCGCCCAATACGGCCGGTAGCTGTTGATATGTCTGAGACTTTGCATAAGTTGACTATTTTACTCTGGATTCAGCATTGCTCAAAACCTGATTGGACGGGGTTTTGTCAGCTTTTGTCAGATTTTTGAATAAAATTTGTTTGCACCGTATGGTTATGGAACAATAAGCTACCTTAAAAACAAAAAAAACCAGCCGTCAGTCGTGCCCAATCTAAAAAAAATCCCGACACTCTGGCGCTTCTTGTTGCCAGTACTTCTGCTACTGGCCTTCGCCGCCAGTATGCTGATGTGGCGACAAACCTCACAACACCTCACGGCTATCGAGCATGGAGCACAAGAGCATGTTCATATGCTCGCGCGTCTGTTGGTAGTTACCGACACACTCATCTCCCAGCGCGTCGATTCCGCCATGGCACTGCTGAAGGAACGCAGCCTCGCACAGGGACAACCCGGACTGGCTGGTGAACTCAAACTGAACCAGCTTGAATTACCCAACCTGAAATTCGGCGACACCGAAGTCTCGGAATCGAGCACCCTGATTGATGGCATCACGGCACTGTTCGGTGGCACCGCCACCATTTTCGTCAGGTCCGGCAACGATTTTTACCGCGTCTCGACCAATGTCTTGCAGGATGATGGCAGTCGCGCCATCGGCACTCAACTGGCTCCGGACGGCAAAGCCATTCAGGCTATCCATCAAGGCAAGGCGTTTCAGGGACTGGTAAAGATTCTCGGGCAATCCTATCTCTCGCGCTACGAACCGATTTTTGACGAGCACGACCAGTTGATCGGCGTCTGGTATGTCGGCTATAGGGTCGATATGCCGGCCATACGCGATGCAGTGGAAAATTCGCGTTACCTGAGCAGCGGATTTGCGGCCGTACTGGATGATAACCAGCACACGATATTCGCGTCCCGACATGCTCCTAACGAAATCATCGACCAATTCCTGCAGTCACCTCCAGACGACTGGAAACTTGTTGAAGAAAAGCTGGAGAACTGGGGCTTCCGCATCGTCGTCGCCTATCCTCTATCAGAAGCTTATACAGCAGGCTGGGCCAATTCAGTGCTGATCATCAGCGAAGCGACGCTGCTTGGCATTCTGCTGCTGGTCGTCATTCTCTGGCAACTCAGGCGTCTGGTGCTGGAGCCGATCGGCAGCGACCCTGCCCTGGCGATCGAGGTGGTGAAAAAAATCGCGGAAGGCAATCTGGAACAGGACACACTCACGGCAAAGCCCGGCACCCTCATGGCCAGCGTGCTGACCATGCGCGAAAAACTGCAGAAAACCCTGCAGACCCTGCAGAAAAATGCGGATGACATGAAGCTCTCTGCCAGCGTGTTCGAACACGCGAATGATGGCATTTTCATTACGGATGCAGACTCACATATCGTGGAAGTCAACCCCGCCTTCACCCGAATCAGCGGCTACAGCCGTAAAGAAGCCATAGGCAGGACGCCGGCGGAATTGAATTTCGCCAGCAACGAACCGCAGTTTTTCCATCAACTCTGGCAGGGAAGCCCCAATGACGGCGAATGGATGGGCGAAAGTCACAACCTGCGCAAGAATGGGGAAGCCTACACTGCCTCGCTTGATCTCTTCGTAGTGCGTGACGCACAACAACGCGTGAGTCATTACGTCGGCGTCTTTTCCGACATCACCGCCGAAATGCTGCATCGGGAGAATCTCGAGCACATGGCCTATCACGATCCGCTGACGCAACTGCCCAACCGCACACTGCTGGCCGATCGCCTGCAACAGGCACTGGCTCACGCCCAACGCATGGGCGAGATTCTCGCTGTCTGCTATTTCGACCTGGATGACTTCAAGGAAATCAATGACCAGCATGGTCATATAACCGGCGACAATCTGCTGGTGCAATTCGCCGGCCGCATGCGCAGCAGTCTGCGCGAATCCGACACCATCGCCCGTATGGGAGGGGATGAGTTCGTGTTGCTGCTGTGTGGACTGAAGTCCATCGAGGAATGTAATTACGCACTGGATCGGTTATTGCTGACGATCAACGCCCCCTTTCATCTGGGTGATATCACTGCCAGCGTATCGGCCAGCATCGGCTATACCGTCTTCCCGTTCGACCACTCGACGCCGGACACACTGCTGCGCCACGCCGACCATGCCATGTACCAGGCAAAACTGAACGGCGGTCGCTGCCATCACCTGTTCGATGCGGAACATGATCGCTATGCCCGCGGTCAGCGCCAGCAGCGCGAACGCATCGAAAGCGCCCTGCAGGCAGGGGAATTTGCACTCTATTACCAACCCAAGGTAAATATGCAACTCGGTCAGGTAGTGGGCATGGAAGCGCTGATCCGCTGGAAGCATCCCGAATCCGGCCTGCGTCTGCCCAATGAGTTCCTGCCACAGGTCGAACATACGGACTTCATCATCAAACTCGGCGAATGGGTGATATGCGAGGCATTGAGGCAGTTGCAGCAGTGGCAACAACATGACCTGCATGTGCCGGTCAGCGTCAATATCGCGGCACGCCACCTGATGCAAAAAAACTTCACCGAAAGACTGGCCGAACTGCTGAACCTTTATCCGGATGTCAGCCCGGAAATGCTGCAACTGGAAATCACCGAAACCGCGGTCATCGAGGATATTTCCGGCGTCACACAGACCATAGAACATTGCAAGAAGCTCGGCGTCAGCTTTGCGCTGGATGACTTCGGCGTCGGCTACTCCTCGCTGACCTACCTCAGACGCCTGCCGATTGATGTCATCAAGATCGATCAGTCCTTTGTGCGTGACATGCTGCATGACAACGACGACCGTGCAGTGATTGCAGGCATCATCAGCCTGAGCCGGGAATTCGGCCGCAGCGTAGTAGCCGAGGGCCTGGAAACGGCCGAACATGGCGTGCAACTGCTACGCATGGGTTGCAATATCGCGCAGGGTCACGGCATCAGCTGCCCGTTGCCTGCAGGGGAAATCGAACAATGGCTGACAACCTACGAGCCGGACAAGAACTGGGAGCAGGCCGGCTGGCAATTGATGCAGTATCGCAACTGACAGGATGACTGCACTGACGCCTTCACAAGCTCTAACTGCTGATGTAACTTCCTCCTGATGAGCCAGAGATACCTTCAACTGCCAAGCGGTCGCATCCAGGTCCTGAGCCGGGATATCGACTTCCCTGTAGTCGAGGACGCACTGGATGAACCCAACGGCCTACTGGCAATAGGCGGCGACCTCTCTGCGGAACGTCTGCTCAGCGCTTACCGACACGGCATCTTCCCCTGGTTCAGCGAGGGACAGCCGATTCTCTGGTGGAGTCCGGATCCACGCATGGTGCTCTACCCGCAGGAGCTGAAAATCTCCCGTTCCATGCAGAAACGCCTGAAACAGCCGGATTACGAAGTGCGCTTCAATACGGCATTCCGCGAAGTCATGCAGGCATGTTCCAGGGTAGTGCGTCCCGACCAGGACGGTACCTGGATTACCGATGAAATGATCGATGCCTACTGCGCGTTGCATGCCGCAGGCTATGCATTGAGTGCCGAAACCTGGATCGATGGCGAACTGGTTGGCGGCCTCTATGGCGTACGGATCGGCCGGATGTTCTACGGCGAATCCATGTTCCACCTGGTCAGCAACGCATCAAAGATTGCCTTTATTCGGCTGGTAGAGGAACTCCAGCGGCAGAATTGCGGACTCATTGATTGTCAGATGCACACCACCCACCTCGCTTCGCTGGGCGCACGCGAGATTCCGCGCAGAGAATTTTGTCAGCAGCTGGCGAAATTGATAGAGTGAACATCACGCTGACACACGCACGATGCACGACATGGGAGCACGTACTTCATAGAAACATATAGAGCAGGACTGTCATGACCCTACCCAACGACGCGGCACTGCAAAAAATCCAGTTTTATGTCACAGCGCCCTACAGTTGCGGCTACATCCATGGCCGGCTGGCGCAGTCGCTGATCGCCGCGCCGCATCACCTGATCGATGCCCGGACATATAGCGGGCTGATTCAGCTGGGTTTCAGGCGTAGCGGAAAATTTGCTTACCGCTCCCATTGCGAAGATTGCAGCGCCTGCATCCCGGTGCGCATTCCCGTCGCCGGATTCATCGCCAGTCGCAATCAGCGCCGTGCCGAAAAACGGCACCGTAACCTGAGCTCATCCGTAATGCCGGTAGGCTACAGTGAAGATCATTTCAAGCTCTACCAGGCCTATCAACTTGCCCGGCATAGCGAGGACAACGCAGAACAGGATACGGTCGAGCAATATCGCAATTTTCTCGTGCAGAGCAACGTGGAGACCAGGCTGGTCGAGTTCCGGCTGGACGGCATGCTGAAAATGGTCAGCGTCGTGGATCTTGTATCCGACGGTATTTCAGCGGTCTATACCTTTTATGATGCGGCCGACACCAACTGCAGTTATGGCACCTACAGTATCCTATGGCTGGTGAACTGGGCGCTGCAACTGGGCAAACCTTACCTCTACCTAGGCTACTGGATCAGCGAAAGCCGGAAAATGGCTTACAAGCAGAACTTTGCTCCACTGGAGGCATTGAAGGACGGGGAATGGAGACCGATCGAGGACTTGCATCACAAATAGTTGCGTCGATTGTGAACCAAGTGAACAGATAATAATCTATTCACTGTCATCTCCCTGCAAGCGGCGTTTTGATGTGGACAATATTCTGCATTGAAGCGCCGTTTTTGCATCTGCGTCGCCTGTATCCTGTTGTGACTCAGGCATCAATCCAGCCATCTCTGCGTGATACAATCGCCTTTTGATCACAGGTTCCTCTGGTTTGAATTCCTCGGGTTTGAAAAAACTGGTTATTTTCGGCGTTGGTCTGATTGGCGGCTCACTGGCCCTGGCACTCAGGCGCAACATTCAGAATCTGCATATTGTCGGCATCGACCGCAATGCTGACAGTCTGCAAACTGCTATCGATCTCGGCGTCATCGACGAAATGAATCCGCCGGCCGAGTTGGCCATGCAGGATGCCGATATCATCATCATCGC
>DLMX01000019.1:3513-5075 GCA_002479405.1 Methylophilaceae bacterium UBA7525 | reverse complement strand
GCCGAAGTTGTGCAGGATTTCGCCGACGATCTTGCGGTTTGGAATCACGACCTGCGATTGATCGTAGTGCCCGAGCACAGTGGAGAACAGGCTGATGTTTTCAACCTGGCCCTCTTCTTCGGCAATGGAGATGTATTCGCCGACACGGAACGGTTTGGTGAATATGATGGTGAGGCCGGCCATGATATTGCCCAGCACGCCTTGCATGGCCAGTGCGACACCGGCGCCGGCGACACCGAGGCCGGCGATCAGCGGCAGCAACTGGATGCCGAGATTCTGCAATGCCATGATGATGAACAGGCCCAGCACGATGATGCGTATGATGCGCACCAGCAGTTCCTGCACCGGCTGCTCCAGATTGATCTTGTTCAGCGCCTTGTTGCTGATATTGCCTATCCAGCGTCCGACATAGACGCCGACCACGATGATGGCGATGGCGACGACGAGCCTGGGCCCGAATTGAATGGCCAGATCAATTACCGTACTTTGTACTTGGTCCAGAATCTTGAGGTGTTCGCTCATCAGGGTTCTCTATTGAAATTTTCAGTAAATCCGTCGTATTAATGACGGCACGGGCTGTGCCGATTGTACTATTTTTCTGATGGGCTACAGCCGAATCGGCAGTTTTGCGTAAGCCGCACTATGTCTTTAGAATCGTCCTTACAATTTCAATATTCTGCACGCATTCATGTGCGCCAATTCTGGAGGAAAGATATGAAGCTGGATACGATAGCCGTTCACGGTGGGTACTCACCGGACCCCACTACCAAAGCTGTTGCAGTGCCGATCTATCAGACGACATCCTATGCATTCGACGATACCCAGCATGGTGCAGACCTGTTTGACCTCAAGGTTCAGGGCAATATTTACACGCGCATCATGAACCCGACGACGGATGTGCTGGAAAAGCGTGTGGCTGAACTGGAAGGCGGCATCGCAGCACTGGGGTTGGCTTCCGGCATGGCCGCCATCACTTATGCCGTGATGACCATCGCCGAGGCGGGTGACAACATCGTGTCGGCCTCTACGCTTTACGGCGGCACTTATAACCTGTTTGCACACACTTTGCCGCAATACGGCATTGATGTGCGCTTCGCCGATTATCGTGACCCGCAGGCATTCGAAAAGCTGATCGACGACAGGACCAAGGCGATCTTTTGTGAATCGGTGGGCAATCCGCTCGGCAACATAACCGATTTCGAAAAGCTGGCGGAAGTCGCGCATCGGCATTGTGTGCCGCTCATCGTTGATAACACGGTGCCATCACCTTACCTGTGCCGCCCGTTCGAGCATGGCGCCGATATCGTCGTGCATGCGCTGACCAAGTATCTCGGCGGTCATGGCAACAGCATCGGCGGTGCCATCGTCGATTCCGGCAAGTTCCCCTGGGCGGAATACAAGACGCGTTTCCGTCGATTGAATGAGCCGGATGTTTCCTACCACGGCGTGGTCTATACCGAAGCGCTGGGGCCTGCTGCCTACATCGGCCGCGCTCGTGTGGTGCCGTTGCGCAATACCGGCGCGGCGATCTCGCCGTTCAATTCCTTCCTGATTCTGCAGGG
>DLMX01000019.1:716-3316 GCA_002479405.1 Methylophilaceae bacterium UBA7525 | reverse complement strand
GTGGCGCAGTTCCTCAAGGGGCATGCCAAGGTCAACTGGGTCAACTATGCCGGGCTGGACGATCACCCGGACAAGAAGCTGGTGGACAAGTACATGGGCGGTAGGGCTTCCGGCATTCTGACCTTTGGTGTCAAGGGCGGCAGTGCAGGCGGCGCGCGATTCCAGGATGCGCTGCAACTGGTGACCCGGCTGGTGAATATCGGCGACGCCAAGTCGCTGGCCTGTCATCCGGCATCGACCACGCACCGTCAGTTGTCGCCGGAAGAGCTGAAGAAGGCCGGCGTGTCCGAGGATATGGTGCGGCTTTCCATTGGCATCGAGCATATCGACGATATTCTGGAGGACCTGGATCAGGCTTTGGCAAAGGCCTGATTGCGGACAAATTCGCTGGACGAGGCCAGCCTTGGGGCTGGCCTTTTGTTTCTTTCGGGATGAGCTAGATGGCAGCGCGCGCCGCTCTGGGTCTTTTTGTGCGGATTTTCCGCAGCTTTCTGGAGGCACGCCATTCTGCAATCCTGTGGCGGCGCACCACAATAGCAACGATCATAATGGCCCAGGCAAGTGCGAGCAGATGAGCCAAGCCTGCGTAGATGCTGACTATCATCAGTTGCGGCAGCGCAGTGGTCAGCATCAATGGCAGCAGGGCCAGTATCAGTACCAGCAGGATGAGTAACATGATGGGTTCCCTTTCAATTTACCATCACCAATTCAATGATTGGAATCAAATTGATGTTTGTTAAATCTCCATATTGGAGTTAGCAGGTATCATGCCAGTGGCTTGTTGAAGCAGGATGACAAAACTGGAAGTAGCAGCTTGTTATTGCGTTAAGGTCGTCGATAGGACCTTGTCGTTCAGGTTTAGTGCCAAGACTTACGCCGGAAAAAGAAAAAGGCCAACGTCTGTTGGCCTTTCAGTGACTCGGATAATTAAATCAGAGTGATCAGCTGCCAGCGGATTCTTCTGCTGGAGGCACGCGTTCGTCATCGGAAGGTTCATAACCACCAGGCCCGCTGGACGCTGGTGCAGCTTCTTCCATAGGAGCGGCATCATCCATCGGTGCAACTTCTTCCATAGGAGCAGCGTCATCTGCAGGTGCTTCTTCCTTGGGACCGCAGCCAGTGATTAAGGTGAGGGCGAACAGGGCAGCCAGTGTTGTTGACCAAAATTTCATTGATATCTCCCAGTAGTTGTGATGGTAGGGTCATAACCCAGGAAATTATTCTACTGCAATCCTGGTTGTAGTGCGAGTTTACTGCAATATTGCCGCGATTTAGTGCAGTTTCCATAGAAAAAAGTCATGAAATCGCACGTAATCGCACTATATTGGCAGTTGTGCCTGTAACTTATCCGCGACTGCGCGGTCATGAATTACAAGATGATTACACGAACATTAGCCTTGTTTCCGTTGGATGTGGTGATTTTTCCGCAGGGGCTGTTGCCGCTCAGGATATTCGAGGCACGTTATCTGGATATGGTGACGGAATGCTTTCGCAATAACGGTGAATTCGGCGTGGTTGCCGCTCTTGAAGGTGCAAGCGGTTATTTTCCTTTTTGTGAGGTCGGCACGGCAGTGCGTATCGTCGATTTTGATGTGCCGGAGATCGGTCTGATCAATATCCGCTGTCTTGCGCAGCAGCGCTTTCGAGTACAGTCTGCCACACGGCAGGAGGATGGCTTGTGGCTGGGTGAGGTGGAGGCGATAGAGAATGACATGTCGCTCAGTCTGCCGGATGACCTGGTGAGAACAGCCGATAGTTTGCGACATGTCATCAATGCCTTGTTAAAGCAGGGGTTTGACAAGGATACCCTGCCTATCGCGCAGCCTTATCTGTTTGATGATTGTGCCTGGGTGGCGAATCGCTGGATTGAGCTGTTGAACATTCCTCTCGAACAGAAACAGCGTTTTCTTGAGCTGGACAGTGCTCTGGTCAGGCTGGAACTGGTGCAGGATATGTTTATGGAGAAAGAGCGGGACGGCTGAGAAACTTCTACAGTTCGCGTAGCGGATCATCATCGTCATCGCGATCCTTGAAGTCCGGCGGATAGTAGGGGTCGGCCACATACGCCGGACCTTTCATGATCATGACGATAAAGGCGGCGAAGCCGACGACCACCATCAAGGTCCAGTGCAGGATGACGACAGCGATGGTGATGATCTTGATTCTGTCCAGTAGCTTGGGGTCCAGCACATCGCTCAGGTAGAGCGCATAGACGAAGGCGGCAGGCAACAGCGTGCCGAGCAGCAGTATCCACGGCAACTTGCGCAGTACGCGCCACTCCAGCCCGCTGGCGGAGCGCCTGAAACCCGGCAGTTTTCTGAAATAATCCATCATCCAGTAGAATGCTATGCGTTATGGGTTAGGTTACTCTTGCCACCCCAAGTTCTGCAAACGAAAGCCATGAATTGCTGATTACCAAATGAACGCCATCCCTCAAGAAGCCAGAACCCAAGCCCGACAACTACTGGAATTCATCGACACCAGCCCGAGCCCGTGGCACGCCGTCAACAGCATCGAAACCTGCCTGCGCGGTGAAGGCTTCACTCGATTGCAGGAGCATGAGACCTGGACACTGGAACCGGGCGGCCGCTATTTCGTCA
>DLMX01000019.1:0-557 GCA_002479405.1 Methylophilaceae bacterium UBA7525 | reverse complement strand
ATAGTGGGCGCTCACACGGATTCGCCCGGCCTGCGCTTGAAACCGAAGGCAGCCTACGCCACCGACGGCATCGCCCGCCTCGCGGTCGAGGTTTACGGCGGCCCGATCCTGGCGACGTTCACCGACCGTGACCTGAGTCTGGCCGGCCGGGTCAATGTGCGTAACGGGCAGGGGTTCGAGACGCATCTGGTGCGCTTCGAGCAGCCGCTGGTGCGTCTGCCGAACCTGGCGATCCACATGAACCGTGAAGTGAACGAGCAGGGTCTGAAGCTGCACAAGCAGAACGAACTGCCCCTGATCTTCGGTTTCGGCAAGGATAACGAAACAGCCGCGCAGGCCTTCCTGCAGTTGCTGGCAACGCAACTCAAGGTGGAACCGGGCCGGATATTGAACTGGGAAATGAACGTGTATGACACGCAGCCCGGCGTGTTCTGGGGTGCGGATCAGGAATTCATCGCCGATAGCCAGCTGGACAACCTGGCCTCCTGCCACGCCGCGCTGAGCGCATTGCTGGCGGTAGACCATCCCGGCCAGACCTGCCTGGTCGCCCTCTTCGA
>DLMX01000059.1:22176-22906 GCA_002479405.1 Methylophilaceae bacterium UBA7525 | reverse complement strand
CCGCTGATCCGTATCGGCTTCCCGATCTTCGATCGTCACCACAAGCATCGTTATCCGGTGTGGGGCTATCAAGGTGCGATGAACGTGCTGGTCACCATCCTCGACAAGATCTTCGATGTGATGGACGCTGACACCAACGGCATTGCCACGACGGACTACAGTTTCGACATCATCCGTTAATCGCAGAACGGTCATCGGGTGCCAGCCGCCCGATGACTGCCAGTTCAAGGAAATAACATGGCAAATATCACTTTCAGCTCGCCAAAAATGAAAAAGGACCTCACGGTCTACGCCACGGCAGGCGATACCAGCACACTGCTGGCGCTGGCCAAGGAGCACAGGATTCCGGTGGATTTCGAGTGCGAGAACGGCGAATGCGGCTCCTGCGCGGTCAAGGTAACTATCCTGGCCAACAAGCAGCCCATGGGCATGCATCTCACCGAAAAGGAAAAGACGGTGCTTAACCTCGCCGGCAAGATCACCAAGGACCAGATCCAGGATGCCGAAGTCAATGACATCCCGCCACCATGGCGTCTGGCCTGCCAGTTCATCGTGCGTAATGAAGATGTACTGGTAAGTTTCTAGGAATTACTGATTTAACGGCAATCCCTGGTTTTCCGGCTATCGCTCAAAAGGCAATGGCCGAGGAGAGGACACTACCCCTCTCCAAAGTATGACCTTATTTATATCACGGCTCCTCTCTTCGCCCCCGCCCTGGGGGCTTTTTTTT
>DLMX01000059.1:21214-21859 GCA_002479405.1 Methylophilaceae bacterium UBA7525 | reverse complement strand
GCCATCGGCAAGGTCAAGGGCCGCCAGCTCAAGGTCAGCGTCACAGCCACACCGGTAGCCGGCAAGGCAACCGACCACATGGTCAAGTTCCTGGCGCCGGCATTCGACGTCTCCATCGGCGACATCGAGGTGGTGTTCGGCAGGTTCAACGTCAACAAGCAGCTGCGTATCCGGGCGCCCAAACAGTTGCCGAGTGTCATCGAGAAGTTTCTCGCCGAACAGGCGAGCTAGGCCTGACATCACCTCTCCACAGTAAAACGTCGCTTTTGTCGGGTTTGCGACGCACATCAACCTCGAGACTTATTCATTAAAAACAGATACTTGATTAGCACATTCCGACTGGCATGGAGTTTGCTGAAGTCTGACTATCCTGGTCATTCAGACCATTACAGACACAGGCGAACTCATCATGGCATCCCTCAGCGAGAAGGTGCAGGACGTTTTCAACGAACCCGGTTGCGACAAGAACCAGGCCAAGGGTGAGAAGGAACGCAAAAAGGGCTGTACCAAGCAATTAACGCCCGGCGCGGCGGCCGGTGGCTGCGCTTTCGATGGCGCCAAGATCGCCCTGCAGCCGATCACCGACGTCGCGCACCTGGTACACGGCCCCATCGCCTGCGAAGGCAACGGCTGGGATAACCGCGG
>DLMX01000059.1:6684-21003 GCA_002479405.1 Methylophilaceae bacterium UBA7525 | reverse complement strand
GAGAAACGCCTGTACAAATCCATCCGCGAAATCCTCGACAAGTACGACCCGCCTGCCGTTTTCGTTTACCAGACCTGCGTCACCGCACTGATCGGTGACGATATCGAGGCGGTGTGCAAGGCGGCCACGGCCAAGTTCGGCAAGCCCATCATCCCCATTAATGCGCCGGGCTTTGTTGGCAGCAAGAACCTCGGCAACAAGCTGGCGGGCGAGGCGCTGCTCGAGTACGTCATCGGCACCGAAGAGCCGGAATTCACCACGCCTTACGACATCAACATCATCGGCGAATACAACCTCGCAGGCGAGCTGTGGCAGGTAAAGCCGCTGCTGGACGAACTCGGCATCCGCATCCTCTCCTGCATCTCGGGCGATGCCAAGTACAAGGAAGTCGCCTATTCGCACCGCGCCAAGGCGGCCATGATGGTGTGCTCAAAAGCCATGATCAACGTCGCACGCAAGATGGAGGAACGTTACGGCATCCCGTTCTTCGAAGGTTCGTTCTACGGCATCGGCGACATGAGCGAAAGCCTGCGCCAGATCGCAAAACTACTGGTGCAACAAGGCGCGCCGGAAGAATTGCTGTCGCGCACTGAAAAACTGATCTTCCGCGAGGAAAGCCGCGCCTGGAAGCAGATCAACCATTACCGCAAGCGGCTTGAAGGCAAGAAGGTGCTGCTGATCACCGGCGGGGTCAAGTCATGGTCGGTGGTGGCCGCGCTGCAGGAAGGCGGCATGGAAGTCGTCGGCACCAGCGTGAAGAAATCCACTGTCGAAGACAAGGAAAAGATCAAGGAGATCATGGGCGAAGACGCACACATGTTTGATGATATGCGCCCGCGCGACATGTACGCCATGCTCAAGGAATCACGTGCCGACATCATGCTTTCCGGCGGTCGTAGCCAGTTCATCGCGCTCAAGGTCAAAATGCCCTGGCTCGATATCAACCAGGAACGCCATCATGCCTACGCCGGTTATGTCGGCATGGTGGAACTGGTGAAGCGTATCGATCAGGCACTGTATCACCCGGTATGGGAGCAGGTACGCAAACCGGCACCGTGGGACCTGCCGACAAAAGCCGAAACCGTCGCGAGGGCTGCCTGATGGCTACCGTCCATACCAACCAGAAAGCCTGCTCGGTCAATCCGCTGAAAATGAGCCAGCCCATAGGCGCGGCGCTGGCGTTCATGGGTCTCAATCACTGCCTGCCTACCCTGCACGGTTCACAGGGTTGCACTTCGTTCGGCCTGGTGCTGTTTGTTCGCCATTTCCGCGAAATGATCCCGCTGCAGACCACGGCGATGAACGAGGTAACGACCATCCTCGGCGGCATGGAGAACATCGAACAGGCCATCATGAATATCTGGAACCGCAACCAGCCTGAAATTCTCGGGCTGGCTTCGACCGGCCTGACCGAAACCAAGGGCGATGACGTCGATGCCTATATCAAGCTGATACGCGCCAAACATCCGGAAATCGCGGACATGGCGATCATCTATGTCTCCACTCCGGACTATATCGGCGCCTTCCAGGATGGCTGGAACAAGGCGGTGGTGCGTATCGTGCAGGAGATGGCGGTGCCGTGCGAGGTAAAACAGGCCAACCGCGTCAATATACTGCCCGGCTCGCACCTGACCGCGGGCGACATCAACGAGATTCGCGAGATCATCGAAGCCTTCGGCCTGGAACCGGTATTCGTCCCCGATATTTCCGGCTCGCTGGACGGCCATATTCCCGAGGACTTCACGCCCACCACGCTGGGCGGCACAACACTGCAACAACTGCGCACCATGGGTGCGGCGTGCGCCATCATCGCCATCGGCGACCAGATGCATGCCGCCGCCATCGAGCTGGAAATGAAGACCGGCGTGCCTTATGCCATATTCGACCGCCTGACCGGGCTGGAGGCCAACGACAATTTCATGCAGCACCTGGCGCAGCTTTCCGGCCGGCCGGTGCCGCAAAAATACCGCCGCCAGCGCAGCCAGTTGCAGGACGCCTTGCTGGATGCGCATTTCTTCAGCGGCGGCAAGAAGATCGCCATCGGCGCCGAACCGGACCTGCTGTGGAGCCTTGGCAGCTTTCTCGCCGAGATGGGTTGCGAACTGACGGCCAACGTCACGACGACGCATTCCGCCATGCTGGAAAAGCTGCCGGCACAAGAAGTGCTGATCGGCGACCTGGAAGACCTCGAAATACGCGCCAAGGATTGCGACCTGCTGATCACGCATTCGCATGGACGCCAGATGGCCGAACGCCTGCACATCCCTTTCCTGCGCATGGGCATACCGACCTTTGACCGCTTGGGCGCGGCACACAAGGTGATTGTCGGCTACCGCGGCACCCGCGACCTGGCCTTTGAGATCGCCAATATCTTTCTCGCTGATGACCATGAAGTAGGCCCGGAATCCTGGGCGCCCAAGGAAACAGAGAGCCACTGTGCGGATGGCGCCTGCGGCAGTTGCCAGAGCCAATTGCCGGTATCAATTGCAGAGCCACCTGAAGTCGCGCATATCGCATGAAGCCAATTTTGATTTGATAACCCGGAGAACATCATGAAAGTCGCTTTTGCCACACAAGACCTGAAACGGGTAGATGCCCATTTCGGCTGGGCCAAGAACATCGCCATCTACGAACTGACGCCGGAAGGCTACAAATTTCTCGAAGCCGTCGCCTTTGAAGGTGACCTGCAGGAAGACGGCAACGAGGACAAGCTGGCGCCCAAGCTGGAAATCATCAAGGACTGCGCCCTGCTCTATGTTGCCGCCATCGGCGGCTCTGCCGCGGCACGCGTGGTGGCGCACAAGATACACCCGGTCAAGGTGACCAGCCCGGAGCCGATCGAAGAAGTGCTGGAAAAACTCAAGGATGTGCTCAACGGCACACCGCCGCCATTCCTCAGAAAAGCGCTGCTGAAAGACCAGGAGCGCAGTTTCGATTTCGAAGATGAACCGGCTTAGAACATGAGCCACAGAAAGATACTTATAGCCACAGAGGACACAGAGCACACAGAGGTAAACCCTCTGGCGAATTTCCCTGTGAACTCCGCACCCTCTACGGCTACAAGATTTTGAAAACCGTTTGATATATGCACTGCAGAGAACACAGAGCGCACTGAGGCAAACCCTCGAACGAATTTCTCTGTGCCCTCTGTGGCTAAAAGATTTATTGAATTCAAGGAGAAACACATGACTGCTACCGCTGCCGCAATCGCGGAAACCCCG
Source organism: Methylophilaceae bacterium UBA7525 (assembly GCA_002479405.1). Classification (GTDB taxonomy): domain Bacteria; phylum Pseudomonadota; class Gammaproteobacteria; order Burkholderiales; family Methylophilaceae; genus UBA6140. The sequence continues at coordinate 17,782 of DLMX01000059.1, read as the reverse complement.
ACAGACCCCTGGGCGTCGCCGTTCGTCATCGAACTGGTCAAACAATGGCGCGCCCAGGATACGCATGGCGCCTGGGAAGGCAAGGATGACGCCACCCTGCTCGCACCCTACCTCATCAGCAAGGAGCAGCGCCGCGAGATGCCGATCATCGGCGACCCGGATCCGGAAACCATCTGGCGGCTGGAACTGTTCTACAACGCCGTCGGCCTCGCCGTCGAGCGCGAAACCAAGGTCATGGTTTCGCCCATGATGAAGATGCACCACGAAGGTTTCGGCAAGATGATCCTCACTGCCGGGCGCCTGGTCGTAGTCAACAAACAGCTGCGCGACGTGCATCGCTTCGGTTTTGAAACCATTGAGAAACTCGCCGCCGAAGGTGAAAAAGTTGTCGCCGCCGCGGTGGGCATGATCAAGACTTTCCCGGACGTCGCCAACTACGGATGAGCGCGAGCCGAATGACGGCAAGCAACAGAAACTGCAAGGAGCAATAAATGAGTGATATCGACACAATCAAGGCCGAAGTGAAAAAGCTCAATGCCCAGGCCACGCAATTGAAGATGGATCTGCATGACCTGTCGGAAGACCTGCCGACAGGCTGGGAAAAGATTCCGGAGATTGCGGCACGGACTTTCAAGGCATATGAACAGCTGACCGATGCGCGGCAGCGGCTGGCTGCAGCAGGAGAACAAACATGACCTACACCGTAACCCTGCCCGGCGGCAAACTGTGGACCCCACAATTCGCCGAACATATCGAAGAGGAAAAGTGCATAGGCTGCGGCCGCTGCTTCCGCGTGTGCGGGCGCGATGTGCTGCAACTGGTCGGCATCGATGACGAAGGCGAACGCATGGCCGTATCGCTCGGCGACGACGATGACGACGGCGAATATGAAAAGAAGGTGATGACCATCGCCCACCCGGAAAACTGCGTCGGTTGCGAGGCTTGTGCCAAGATCTGCCCGAAGAAGTGCTACACACACGCCCCGGCAGCAGCCTGACGGAGTAAGGCCCGGCCATGCAGGCACAGCCCGTGACGCGCATCGTCCCTATCGTAGAGGTAGAGAGCCGTATCGACGAATACGATGACATCGTACAGCTCTTGATGGATCACCGTGCCGATGACAGTACCGAGACACACAAGCTGGTGCTGTTCATCGCGCAGTCCTGCATGGGCGAGAATCATCTGTGGCAGGACATGCAACTGCCGGACCGGGCTGCATTGACAGCACTGATGCAGAAAAATTTCCCTGCGCTTTTCGCCAAGAACAGCGGCAACATGAAATGGAAGAAATTCTTCTACAAGCAACTGTGCGAGCGTGCCGACATCTTCATCTGCAAATCGCCGTCCTGCGGCGTCTGCATCGATTACGACAAATGCTTCGGCCCTGAAGAACCCGGTACGCTATCATGAACATTCCCTGCCGCGTGGATGAGATGGATATGCACGCCGACCTGCACACCGTACTGGGCTACCATCAGTACAGCAAACACCGCTTCGAGGCCTACGCGCCGGGGCCGGAGGCACTGGACTGGGACGAGCAGCCGGCAGCCTTCCGCCATTTCGAAGGCGCGGAGCAGTTTGCCCTGCCCGCACTGAAAGAAGCCATGCAGGACCCGGCCCTGAGCGCCACCCTGCAGCGCCCGTTTTCCGCATTGAACCAGGCGCCGGCACCGATTGCTGTCAGCGCAGCCTCGCTCAGTGTGCTGTTGCAACTGTCGCTCGGCATCACTGCCTGGAAATCATGGGGGCCGGATCGCTGGGCCGTGCGTGCCAACCCGTCCAGCGGCAACCTGCATCCGGTGGAAGCCTATGTCTTTCTGCGCGGCATCGCCGGTTTTGCCGACGGCCTTTACCACTATTGCCCGGACAGCCATACGCTGGAACAGCGGGCAACATTCATCCCAAGCGGCGGCTCGCCGCAGGTGCTGATCGCGCTCTCCAGCGTGATGTGGCGCGAAGCCTGGAAATACGGCGAGCGGGCTTTCCGTTATTGCCAGCTCGATACCGGCCATGCCGTCGGTGCACTGCGCTATGCCGCGGCGCTGCTCGGCTGGCCGCTGGCGGAGCAGAGACAGGCATCAACCTCATCGCTGCAACACTGGCTGGGGCTGGACCGCACCGAGGACTTCACTGCCGGTCGCGAGACCTACACCGAGCGCGAAGAAGCCGAAACTCTGCTGTCATTGACGACAGAACCTGCGGATATGAACTGGCTGCAGCAAGCCTGCGCGACTGCAAGCTGGTACGGCAAGGCATCGACCATCGACCGGCATCCCATGTATCGCTGGCAAGCCATCGACGAGGTGGCTTTGGCAACAAGACATGCCGCGACAAAAAACCACTCGCACAGCAATCCCGTTCAAACGGATCAGGCATCCGGCACAGGGAGCGGCAGGACTGCCGCACAGGTCATCCTGCAGCGCCGCAGTGCGCAGCGTTTCGATGCAAGGCACGTCATGCCGCAAGCGGATTTCCATGCACTGCTGGCCGCCACACTGCCATCGGCACATGCGCCGTGGGATGCACTGGCAAGCGGACCGCATATCAGCCTGGTGCTGTTCGTGCATCGGGTCGAAGGTCTGCAGCCCGGACTCTATCTGCTGCCGCGTACCGAGCGTCTGGCAACTTTGCTGAAAACCCGCCTGAACCCGGATTTTCTGTGCAGCCCGGTTGAGAACGCACCGCCATATCCGGGCCTGCAACTGTTGACGCCGGCACCTGCTGCCGAACTGCAGCGCGTGGCGCGCAGTATCCACTGCCATCAGGACATCGCTTCAAATGCCTGCTTTGCACTGGGCATGCTGGCCGAATACGATGCAAACATCAGCGCAGACCCATCCAGCTATCGCGACCTGCTGCGCGAAGCCGGCCTCATCGGCCAGGTACTTTATCTGCAGGCGGTAGCGCTGGGCCTGCGCGGAACCGGCATTGGCTGTTACTTCGACGACCCTTTCCACAACTTGCTGGGCCTGAAAAATGCGGATTTCCAGAGCCTTTACCATTTCACGGTGGGGCTGCCGCTGGAAGATTCAAGAATCGAAACTTCCTCGACTTGTGCGCTTTAACTTTCAACTTCTATGTTTTATGTATTTTATGAAATGGAGACACCATGACCACCAGCTTCCAGCGCATCAGCCCGGCCCATGCCGCCGACCACATCCGCCGCCTGCATGCAGGCGTCCGGGCTCTGGCACTGTTCGACACCCGCGATGAGCAAAGCTACAGCCAGGGGCATATCAAGGGTGCAGACCATCTGAGCGAGCAGGATTTCAGCTACGTCGTGTCGACCCTGCCGAAGCACATCCCGGTCATGATCTACTGTTATCACGGCAACGCCAGCCAGATCTACGCCAACATGTTCGCCGATTTCCGCTATGCCGAGGTCTACAGCGTCGATGGCGGCTACGAAGCGCTGGCTCCGGTTCTGCCAGAACCGCCTGCGCTCGGCGCCGGATCCAGCCCGGAACTGGCAGCCTTCATCGAGGAACATCATTTTGACGCCGGCAATCTGAACAGTCCCTGGCACCACGCACTAACACCACTGATGCGCGCAGCGCTATCCGGACACGACGATCTTGCGGCAGAACTGCTGGCGCTTGGCGTCAACATCCACCTGCGCAACAGCGACGGCAACAATGCACTTTGGCTGGCCTGTGTCTCCTGCAACGCAACACTGGTAAAACGATTGATCGATGCCGGCATCGATCTCGACAACCGCAACCTCACCGGCGCCACCGCGCTGATGTACACGGCTTCCAGCGGCAAACATGAAATGATGAAGATTCTGCTGGATAACGGCGCGGACGCATTTATCCGCACCGATGATGATTATCTTGCGGTAGACCTGGCAGCAACGGAGGAGTGTCTGCAATTGCTGCGACACACTGCTGAATAAGCTCAGGGACTGCAATCGCAAAAAATCGGCTATTACTCAATGTCCGATTTCTGAACCGGAGATGGATGCAATCATCCGATCAACTCCGTTCTGTGATGTTTCTAACAGTTTAAAACTACATTAAATACCTTCCTTGGTTCACAGTACCTCCATCGTATGGCGAGTCTGATCAGCAGTACAGACCCTCCCTGCGAAGATTTCTTGAATGCAACTAAATACAGAGCATTTCGAACTGGAGGACACTGCGATGAACACACTTCAACACATCACTTACACCGCCTTAATCGGCTCAAGCTTATTACTTGGCGGAGTCATCAATGCAAATGCGGCTGATTACGCAGGTACTTTCAAAGGTTCCATCGTCAAGCAAGACATCTTGCCAATAGCGGAGGGGGGAAACCTCGTCATAGTAATGGGCAGTAGCACCGGGACCAATACAAGCACCGGCAAGAACGGTTACTTCGATGGCGGCGAAGTTCTAATCCAGGACTTCGCCGACTTGGCCAACGGCAATGGCAGTTATCGTGGTTACATCACATTTTCCAAGGATGGGGAAAAGGTCACCAACCGCCTGGATGGAAATGTAACAACGGTCATGGCAGAGGATGGCAAGACTCCAATTACCACAATCGTTGGGACATTCGATGGCGTGTATGGCACCAACTTGTATGGAACCATGCACCCCTTCGGCACATTCAAGGTGATGTTCACATCGCCGACCGAATACGTTAGCGAATGGGAACTCACCCAGTTCAAATAAATCGTCCAGTTGCGACCTCTACTGCATTTGAGGATAACCAAAAATGATCACGCTGCTGGTAAATGGAGAGAAGCAGGTGGTGAAGGCCAGTCCTGACACGCCGCTGTTATGGGTTTTACGCGACGACTTGGGGCTGACCGGCACCAAATACGGTTGCGGTATGGCATTGTGCGGCGCATGTACAGTACATATCGACGGAGAAGCAGTGCGCTCATGCGTGATTCCAGTATCCTCGCTCGCGGGCAAAAAAATCACCACTATCGAAGGGCTGTCGCAAAATAGCGATCATCCAGTTCAAAAGGCATGGGCTGCGGTACAGGTATCACAATGTGGCTATTGCCAGTCAGGGCAGATCATGTCTGCCGTTGCACTTCTAGCGAAGAGACCTCATCCAACCGATGCGGATATCGATCTTGCGATGTCCGGCAATATCTGCCGCTGCGCCAGCTATTCACAAATACGCGCCGCTATCCACCGTGCGGCAAAGGCGGGATGATATGCATACTGGAATAAATATATCGCGCCGTGAATTTATGAAGTCGGGAGCGGCGTTAGGGGCAGGGCTGACACTGGCGTTTTATTTTCCATCAGGTCTTGCTAAATCCGTGACTGCAGGTGCAGCACCTGATACCACACCCATCACCGCATTCGAACCTAATGCCTTCTTGCGTATCGCACAGGACAACAGCGTGACTGTTATCGTCAAGCATCTTGAAATGGGCCAAGGCACGTACACAGGTCTATCGACATTGATTGCTGATGAGCTAGACGCGGATTGGTCGTTAATCAGGGTGGAGGGTGCGCCCGCCAACGGCAGTCTGTACAACAACCTTGCCTGGGGTCCGGCACAGGGTACAGGCCAAAGCACATCCATTGCCAATTCGTTTGAGCAAATGCGCAAAGCCGGCGCCACTGCACGAGCAATGCTGGTTGCGGCAGCAGCTGTGCAATGGCAAGTGCCGGAGAATGAAATCAGTGTAAATAAAGGAGTCGTGCAGCATCTTGGTAGCAACCGTCGAGCAAGTTTCGGCGATTTGGTTGTCGCCGCCTCAAAACAGCCTATTCCCGCTATGGTCACGCTCAAAGAGGCCAAAGATTTCCAATTAATCGGCAAAAATACCGAACGCAAGGATACGCTGGAAAAGCTCAATGGCACGGCAACATACACGGCGGATGTGCAGCAGCCTGGTCTGTTGACTGCCCTCGTGGCACACCCTCCGTTGTTCGGTGCCAAGGTCAAGGCGTTCGATGCAAGCAAGGCAAAAACCATTCCGGGAGTAGTAGATGTGTTGCAGATTCCCAGCGGATTGGCAGTGCTTGCAAATGGCTTCTGGCCAGCAAAGCTGGGACGCGATGCACTGGAAATTGAATGGGATGAATCCGAGGCAAATAAACTAGGATCGGAAGAAATCATGCAGCAATACCGGGAAATCGCAAACACTCCCGGGCTGCCTGTACGTATTGAAGGAGACTGCGAACAAGCGATGACGGACGCAGCACAAAAACTTAGTGCTTCGTTTGAGTTTCCCTATCTCGCCCACGCTGCCATGGAACCACTGGGCTGTACCATGGCACTGAAAAGTGGCACAGGGGAACTTTGGAATGGCGAGCAATTCCAGACAATGACGCAACTCAAGGTTTCAAATGTCCTGGGCGTTAAATTCAATCAGGTAAAAATCAATATGCTCTATGCCGGAGGCAGCTTTGGTCGACGCGCGAATCCTCGAGCAGATTACCAGTCCGAAGCGGCTTACATCATCAAGGCCATAGCCGGTCGTGTACCGATCAAACTCTTATGGACGCGTGAAGATGACATGCGCGCCGGTTACTATCGTCCCCTCAACTATCACACGCTGGAGGCAGGCCTCGATGATCAGGGTAAGCTGATCGCGTGGCGACATCGTATCGTCGGGCAATCGATACTTGCCGACACGCCACTTGAACCAGTCCTGATCCAGAAAGGCATTGATCCAATGTCTGTCGAAGGCGCGCGTGACATGCCTTATCACATTCCCAACATCCATCTTGACTTGCATACACCAAAGATCGGCGTGCCAGTGCTGTGGTGGCGTTCGGTAGGCCATACACACACGGCTTTTTCGATTGAAACCTTCATCGATGAATTGGCTGCCGCAGTAAAAAAAGATCCTGTAGAGTTCAGGCAACAGTTGCTAGCTGATGAGCCCAGGTTGTTGAACGTGCTGAATCTGGCTGCAGAAAAAGGCAGATGGGGTAAGCCACTGGCCAAAGGCCAAGGCCGTGGCATCGCAGTGCATAAGTCCTTCAACACCTACGTTGCACAAGTAGCAGAGGTAACAGTTACACAAAACGGCCAACTCAAGATTGATCGGGTAACTTGCGTAGTAGATTGCGGAATGGCGATCAATCCAGGAATTATCGAAGAACAGATGCATGGCGGCATCGGATTCGGTCTGTCAGCGGCACTCAGAGGTGCCATTACGTTAAATAAAGGCAAGGTAGAGCAATCAAATTTTCATGACTATGCGCCGTTGAGGATCAATGAAATGCCACAGGTGTCCGTACATATTGTACCCAGCAGCAAAGCTCCGACAGGCGTAGGCGAACCTGGCGTGCCGCCCATTGCGCCGGCTGTCTGCAATGCCATTTTCAGCGCCACCGGAAAACGTATACGTTCATTGCCTATCAGTCAGCATGATCTAAGGCAGACATGATCGGAGTCTAGCCATGCAATCCATGGATCAGGAAGTTCTGCAAGGTATTGCTAACTGGCTGGATGAAGGTCATCACGTCTGGTTGGTCACTGTCGTAAAAACCTGGGGCTCTTCACCTCGCCCAGTAGGTTCGATGCTGGGCATCCGGCTAGATGGAGCCTTAATAGGATCCGTGTCAGGCGGTTGTGTGGAAGAAGATCTTCTGGAGCGCGCCTGTGGCGGAGGCCTTGCACGCAATCTTCCACAAGTTCTGAGTTATGGCGTGACTCAGGAAGACAGCCGACGACTCGGTCTACCATGCGGCGGAACACTACAACTTGTGATTGAGCCTTTGAATCATGCCAAGAGCCTGCATCCTGTACTCGAAGCCATCGCACAGAGACAAATCATTTCTCGCAACTTGAACCTGCAGAATGGCCTCGTGAGAATCCAGCCCGCGCACCAGGACCAGGAACTGTTCTTCGATGGAAATGAGCTGATAACGGTTCTGGGGCCGCGCTGGCGATTGTTGATTATTGGGGCCGGGCAGGTATCGCATTATCTGGCTGAAATGGCGATTGCACTCGATTATCAAGTGACAGTATGTGACCCACGGGAGGAGTATCTGCCAGCGTGGAATGTTCCGGATGTCGTCATCCTGCAAGGCATGCCAGATGACGTCGTCCGGGAAATACTACCGGATAAACGCACAGCAATAATCTGCCTCTCACATGACCCCAAACTGGATGACATGGCACTGCTTGAGGCTTTGATCTCGGATGCGTTCTATGTAGGTGCCATCGGCTCACAAAGAAATACCGAAAAACGTCGGGAGCGAATGGCAATGTTCGACATCGGCGATAGTCAAATCGCCAAGCTGCACGGCCCGGTGGGAATTCCTATCGGCAGCAAGACTCCACCAGAGATTGCTGTTTCCATTCTCGCAGAATTGACAGCGATCAAACGCGGCACTCTCAATAAAAATCCGACCGAGATACCACAAGTTGTGGTGTCGGTAGCATGAATGCAGAAATGATGCGGAGTGATTCGCATCATACTGACTATGTGCTGGGCGACTCAGCACACGAATTGCAGCGCCTGATTCGACAGTCAGCTCTGTATGCGGACTTGACCGAGTCATTCCTCCGAAATGCTGGCATCAGTGAAGGCATGCGAGTGCTGGATGTCGGCTGTGGCCCTGGCTGCGTTTCTTTGCTAGCAGGCCGCCTTGTTGGAGCTACTGGAGTTGTGACCGGGTTGGATAAGTCACCGCAAGCACTCGCTCTTGCGCGCAACCGTGCAAATGCAGAACACCTTTATCATGTCGAGTTTGTGCAAGGCGATCTGGCTGATCTTGAGTGCATCAATACTTATGATGCATTGATCGGACGTTTTGTTCTGATGTTCCTGCAGAATCCGTCACACATTCTGAAGCAACTGTCACAACATATACGTCGCGGTGGCATCGTTGCATTTCAGGAAATGGATATAAGCGCCGCCAGGCCAGAGCCGGCAACACCCCTCCTGAAACAATGTGGCGCCTGGATTCAGGAAACCTTTCTGCATGCCAAAGTAGACATTCAGATGGGGGCAAGACTACACAAGACATTCATAGAGGCCGGGCTTACGCCTCCACAGATGCAGCTGCAGGCAAAACTGGGGGGCGCACTGGATTGTCAAGTGCTCGAATACCTGACAGATATCGCCACCAGTTTGTTGCCGATAATGGAGCGTAATGGAACGGCTACCACTGAAACAGTACAAATCGAGACACTGGCTACACGGTTGAAACAGGAGATGTTGCTGAGTGGAGGCATCCTGATCTTGCCATCACTTATCGGAGCATGGTCAAAGTTACCTGTTTGATAAAAAGTGACGGAGATTAAGCCAGTCCGGCACGTTGCAAAAGGCCACGTGCTCGGGTGCGCACTGCCTCATCCAACCAAATAATCTGTACTGCCGGATATTGGCCGTTATTGAGAGCCAGCACCGCCTCACGTTGAAGACGTGCCTTTTCCTCTTGACCAAGCAAAATGTGGCATATACAAAGCCAGATACGGTTGGGAGTAAATTCGTCCCTCAGCTCAACACCATAACTGAAGGCTGCAATTGCCTCATCATACCTCTCCAATACGAAATAAGATAATCCAAGGGCTAGTTGATTTAGCGTAGAAGGATGCGGATTGAGGCGCATGCCCTTCTTGATATAGCGCAGCGCTTCCTCCCCCTGCCAAGTCGCCACGAAAATCATTGCCAGAAAAAGATGTGCATCGGCATTGTTGGGATCCAATGCAACCGCTCGTCGACCAGCGGCAATTGAAGCATCCCCCTGTCTACGCCAGCATTGCACCCAACAAAGTACAGCATAGCCTTGAGAGTACTCGGGATCCAGATTTATCGCTGTTTGGGCATGTCGCAACGCCTCCTCCAGGGCTTGCTCTCGCAAATCCCAAAAGAATATCCATTGGAAAACCAGGCTTCGGGCAAGCCAGGCTTGGGCAGCAGCATAGCCTGGATCAAGCTGGACCGCCTTGTAAAAATGTACTTTTGCCTGCTCCGTGGTTTCCGGTGTATAGAGCCAAAAACGCTCCATTCCTCGTAACAGCTCATCATGTGCCTCGAGACTGCTCGTGCCCTCATAGCCGAAGCGATCGGCCTCAGCGCCAGTGAGCTTAATCTGTAACCCTGCGACAATGTGCCGGATAACATCATCCTGCAAGGCAAAAATATCCTTCAATTCGCGATCGTATCGCTCTGCCCAGAGGTGCACACCCGAGACCGTATCAATCAGTTGAGCAGTAATACGTACCCATCCCCCTGCACGCTGGACGCTGCCTTCCAGCAAATATCTGACCCCGAGTTCCAGGCCGATCTCTTCTGCACGCAAGCTGGATTTTTTATAGATAAATGAAGATTGACGGGAAATGACAAAAAGACCTGATAGTCTGGATATTTCGGTAATAAGGCAATCCGTAAACCCGTCGGCAAAATACTCTTGCTCAGGGTCGCTGCTCATGTTGATGAATGACAGCACTGCGAGTGACGGCTTATCCTCTAAGGGCTGAGGAATGCTTGAGGCAATGCCACCATTAGCTTGAGGCGACCCGTTTTCAAACACATCAATATGAATGGCATAATTACCTTTGGGCAAGTTGAACCGGATTGGATCACCATTGCCCTCAAGCTCATAGTATTCCCGCAACTTTCCACGTAACCTCGCAGCCTCGACACGGACAATGGCATCCAACGCAGGATCAAAGGATGGATCACGGTCGAACACTTCCAATCCTATGGTATAGCCTTTAAGCTTTTCAGCTCTCCCGGCCAAGGTTTCTGAAACTATGTATCGCAAAAAACGCTGTGATCTTTCGGCATGTGCAAAGATAGGGCTTGAAAGGATTTTTTCCAGACAAAGGTTAAGTTGCCTTTCCTTTTCCTTATTCGGGTCAGAGCTTTCCATGTTCATGCTTTTATCATTTTTAACTGAAAGCTCTTGAATATTACTGCAAATATGGTTCAAGAGTAAATTTCTTCAGAATTCCATTCTGAATCCGAATGTCCGCCAGAATACGCACTCACAAGATAAAAATCTTCCGATTTCAGCTCAACCAAGAGTCCGCATTTGCAGACTCTTGGTTTCGACTCGAGTGAATAACAGATCACATAAAACTCAACACTTCCACCGTTACATCCTCGTCGCCGAGAATCGCCTGGCAGGCCAGGCGCGACTTGGAACCGACACCGACGATGGTATCCAGTTTCTCGTTTTCC
>DLMX01000059.1:0-6470 GCA_002479405.1 Methylophilaceae bacterium UBA7525 | reverse complement strand
GAACCGCACTCGGCCTTGCCCTCGCATTTGTGCTTAATATCTATCCCGGCCGCAAGCAGCGCCGAGAGTATGCTGCTGCCGGCAGCAGCTTCTGTAGTATTGCCGGATGGCTGGATGGTAACGACTGGCATTTGTTTCACTCCTTGTTTGTGATTGCTTGATAGCTTGTCTGATTTGTCGCAAACAGCACACGACGGCACCCCAAAAAAGGTGCATGACAGCTAAAAGCAAAGGTCGTACCGGATAGCGCAAAACTTCGGACAGCCTGGAGCACTCTTAACAGGTAGCTCCAGGGAAGCACTGTTCAAATGGCATATCCCATGCTTGTAAACACCAAAGCAACGGGAAAGAGGGGCACTGCATGAAAGTCATCGTCATCGGGGCGGGTGTCATCGGCGTCACCACGGCCTGGTATCTGGCCCGTGCCGGGGCGGAAGTCATCGTCATAGAGCGCCAGCCGCAACCGGCGCTCGAGACCAGCTTTGCCAACGCCGGACAGATCTCGCCCGGTTACAGCGCTCCGTGGGCTGCGCCCGGCATTCCGCTGAAGGCGCTCAAGTGGCTGTTTCAGCGGCATGCACCGTTATCCTTGCGACTCGACGGCACACTTTGGCAATGGCAGTGGATGGGCGCGATGCTGATGAACTGTACTCAGGCGCGCTATATTGAAAACAAATCGCGCATGCTGCAACTTGCGGCATACAGCCGCGACTGTCTGCAATCTTTACGCGACGAACTTGACCTGCAATACGAACAGCGCGCAGGCGGCACCCTGCAGGTATTCCGCAGCTGGCGGCAACTCGATGCAGCAGCTCGCGATGCCGATATATTGGCCAGGTTCGGCATTGCCTGTGAAATCCTGGACAGCGCGGGATGCGCAATTGCCGAACCCGCCCTCTCCGCTGTCCGCCACAAACTGACCGGCGGGCTGCGCCTGCCGGGCGATGAAACCGGCGATTGTTACCTGTTCACGACCCAACTGGCAGACGCAGCAGCGAAGCTGGGCGTGGAATTCAGATTCAATGAGTCCATCCGGAAAATCCATCGGCAGGCAGGCACATTCCAGGTTAAAACCGACCACGCACTGCATGTTGCAGAGCATGTGGTGGTTGCGGCGGGCAGCTACTCCCGGCAACTTTTGCAACCGCTGGGCATTGCGCTGCCGGTATACCCGGTCAAGGGCTATTCCTTGACTTTACCCATCATGCAGCGGGAATTGGCACCCGTCTCCACCGTCATGGATGAAACCTACAAGGTCGCCATCACACGCTTCGATCAGCGCATCCGCATTGGCGGCATGGCTGAACTGGCCGGGTTCGACCTCAGCTTGCGCCCCGCACGGCGTAAAACACTGGAAATGGTGGCCGCCGACCTGTTCCCGCAGGCGGCCGATCTCTCCCAGGGTACATTCTGGGCCGGGCTACGCCCGATGACACCGGATGGACCGCCGTTGACCGGCGAAACCGGCATTCCCGGCCTCTGGGTGAATACCGGCCACGGGACTTTGGGCTGGACCATGGCTTGCGGTTCCGGCCGGCTACTGGCCGACATGATGACCGGCAAGCAAAGCGGGATCCATACCGGGGACCTGGGCCAGTAGTACCATCGCCCCGGCTTGTAAGCTGCCGGGGCCACTCGTTACTCCATCAACGCCACGGACTTGACCTGCAGCCAGACCATCTGGCCGGGACTTACCCCTAGCGTGGCGACTGCACGCTGCGTCATGCGTGCCACCAATGCAGAGCTGCCGACGAACACCCGCACCAATGCCAGCCCCGGATGATGATCCCCGGCAATGGCGTCTACCCGGCCCGGCAGGATGTTCTGGATACTGGTATTCCCCTGCTCTTGCGTCGACAGGCTGACATCCCGCGCAAGAACCCGCACGCGGACACGGCGGCCGGTCTCCAGACCCTGATCACGGGTCCACAGGCTGCCGCCGTCAAAATCCACCCGCGCCAGATGCCAGCGTTCGTCACGCTCTCCCACTACAGCGTCGAGCACTACACCGGCATCCTCGCCCAGCTGGAAAGGCAGGTCGAGCCGCGCCAGCGTCTCCAGCAGCGGACCCTGCGCTACCGCCCTGCCGTCCTCCATGGCGACGATATAATCAGCTAGCCGTGCAACTTCATCCGGCGAATGGCTGACATAGAGCACGGGGATTTCCAGTTCATCATGCAGCCGCTCCAGATAGGGCAAAATTTCCTGCTTGCGCTTGAGGTCGAGCGCCGCCAGCGGTTCATCCATCAGCAGCAAGCGCGGATTGACTGCCAGTGCCCGTGCGATGGCCACACGCTGGCGTTCGCCGCCAGACAGCCGGTCCGGCTTGCGTTCGAGCAAATGACCGATACCCAGCAATTCGATGGCCTGCTCCAGACTGAATTTATGATTGCCAACGATGCGTCGCATGCCGTAACGCAGGTTGCCCATCACTGACAAATGCGGGAACAGGCTGGCTTCCTGGAACACATAGGCCAGCGACCGTTTGTGCGTGGGCACCCAGAAATCATCGCGCTGCCAGACCTCTCCATTCAAGCTCATCCGGCCATGCGGCGTGCGCTCCAGCCCGGCAATGCAGCGCAGCAGCGTGGTCTTGCCGGAACCGGAATGGCCGAACAGGGCCGTGACACCTCGTCCCGGCAGTTCCAGATCGACATCCAGGTCGAAGCCGGGCCAGGTAAGGTGGAATTTCGCCTTGATCTCGGCCATATCACACGCCCCTCTTCGGGGTGGGACGCCAGGCATAGATCGACAGCAGCACGACAAAAGAGAACACCAGCATAACAGCTGCCAGATTGTGCGCCTGCATATACTCCAGCGCTTCCACATGGTCGTAGATCTGCACCGAAGCGACGCGGGTCTCGCCCGGGATATTGCCGCCTATCATCAGGACAACACCGAACTCTCCCACCGTATGCGCAAAAGTCAGAATGGAAGCCGAGAGGAATCCGGGCCAAGCCAGCGGTAGCGCTACCGTAAAGAAGGCATCCAGCGGCGATGCGCGGAGCGTGGCGGCTGCCTCCAGCGGGCGCTCGCCTATACTTTCAAACGCTGACTGCAACGGCTGGACCATGAACGGCAAGGAATAGAACACGGAGGCAACCACCAACCCCCAGAAGGTGAAGGGCAACAAACCGATGCCCAGCGCTTCGGTCAGGTGACCGACTGGCCCATTCGGGCCCATGCCCAGCAACAGGTAAAAACCCAGCACCGATGGCGGCAGCACCAGCGGCAAAGCCACGACCGCGCCTATCGGCCCCTTCCACCACGCCTTGGTGCGTGCCAGCCACCAGGCAATGGGAGTACCGACCAGCAGCAGGATCAGGGTGACGATGCTCGCCAGCCTGATTGTCAGCCAGATGGCCTGCAGGTCGCTATCGCTCAGGTGCATGCATGTCCTCCATCGGCTCGTTCATTCATTTCCTTCATTCAGTTCGGTCATGAGAATTCTACGCATATGTATCTGCAGTATCGAACGGGGATTTAATTCGTAATGCGTTATTCACTATCAGCCCCTTCACCCGGCAAAACAAAGCCGTATTTCGTCATCACCGCACGTGCCGGTTTGCTGCCCATGTAGCCAGCGAAACGCTTGGCCAGCGCACTGCCCTCGGCACGCTTGGTGATAATGAAACCCTGCTCGAGCGGTTCGTGCAACTTGTCGGGAATCAGCCAGTAACCGCCCTTGCCGGCCAGTTCTGGATTGACCGCCAACGCCAGCGCGATGATGCCGGCCTGGGCATTGCCGGACTGTACAAACTGCGCAGTGTGGGCGATGTTCTCGCCATAGACCAGTTTGGACTCGACCTTCTCCCACAAACCGGCGGCACGCAAAGCCTCCTCGGCGCGTTTACCGTATGGCGCATGCCTCGGGTTGGCAATGGCGAGACGGGTGATCTTGTCATCCAGCAGGCTTTCCAGCGTCATCTGCGTAGCATCCATGGTGGCGCTCCACAGCACGATGCGGCCAAAGGCATAAGGCCTCACTTCGGAGGCGGCCAGGCCAGCTTTCGCGAGGGCTCGCGGGAAAGCGATGTCCGCAGAAAAATACAGGTCATAGGGCGCACCCTGCTGAATCTGCGTATGAAACTTGCCGGAAGAACCATAGATAACTTCAACTTCATCTCCGACATTTGCCTGTTTGAAGGAAGTCACGATTTCATCCATGGCAAATTTGAGATCGGCAGCCGCGGCGACCGTGATTTTTTCCGCACGGGCCGGGACTGCCAATACAAGCGCACAAACCAATAACAATATCTTCATCTGGTTCATGATGAATGTTCCTTAGAAATCGAACTGAGCACGCATGGTGAACGCATCCTCATCATCGAAATCCTTGCCATTACTTGTCACGTCCGTATCGAAACGGGTGTGTACATAATTGGCGACCACGCGGACATTCGGGTTGAGTATCCAGTTGGCGCCCAGCGTCCAGGCGTGCGCTTCGTTGGCCTTGCCTGCGGCGAGCCTGCCGGTGCCGGCGGTATTCGTGGCAAGAAAATCATCACCATCGAAACTGCTGTACCGCACGCCGACCTGTAGCGCGCCCCAGCCTTCGCCATCAAAGCTGAAGCTCTGCTTCGGCCGCAGACGCCCGAACACACCATCCTTGTAGGTGCTGGCAAAGGTCTCGCCCGTCACCAGCCAGTTCAGGCTGGCATACCAGGCCGACATATCGCGCTCGAAATCCTTGCCCTCGAATTTGGCGCGGATATATTCGCCCTGCAGTTTGACCGGACCATGCGACAGTGCCAATTCCACACCGCTACGGTTGCGATCGACATTATCCGTGAACTTGTTGGCCGTGGTATCTGCGGTCGAGAAGAAGGTGTAGCCTCTGCCTTCCGTACGCAGCGTTGGAATCGGGGAATTGCCTTCCTGCCGGCCCTTGGCGTAGAACCCGCCCGCATGCACCACGCTATCCTTCCAGCCTGCCCATTCGGCAACGTTGCCGGTGACGCGTGCCATCAGGTCCTTGTTGTCGTACTCGACATCGCTTTCGTCCGAGTTGTTGCCGTTGATCCAGGCCGTGCTGTAATACACGCCCTTGAATGGCGAACCATGCAGCATGATACCGCGGTCATAGGTTCCGCCGAGGATTGCATCTGCAATGCTGCGCTCCTGAAAATCGAGGAAAGTGGAACTGGATGCGCGTTCAAGCCCATAGAACGGCTTGAACTGGCCCATGCGCAGCTTGGCCGCCTTGAACTTGTTGATGTCGAAATAGGCATAAGTCAGTGTAGTCGAGCTGCCGGAATATTCCCCTTCCACCCTGGCCGAATAATCCTGGTAGAACGTCATGGTGCCGCCCAGCCTTCCACGGCGCAGGCTCCAGGTATCGGCAGCTGCCTGGTCAGGGTTGAAAGCCCGGCCGTCGAACTGCACCCTGCCATTGATCGCCAGCTGCCAGTTGCCGCTGCCATCCTCGAACTTCACGCCATCCTTGAATGCGGCCAGGACCGGTGTGCCGGTACTCTTGCCCTTGTCGTCCGTCCTGGCTTTCTGCAAGGCTTTCAACTCCTCCGCCATGGCCTGCATCTGCTGCTGCTGCTGCTCCAGCATTTTCTGCAGCTGGGCGATTCTGTCATTGTCGCCGTCTTCCGCCTGCGCCATGCCACACATAATGAGCAACACCATACCCAAGCTCAAATTCGCCGTCTGTTTCATTTCAATTCCTTTTCACAAAATAAAAACTGTTCGCAATAAATATGACTACATAACGAAAAGCAAAAAACTACTGCTGAACGTCAACTGCTGACCCCCATGATGACGCTGCTGGCCTTGAACACCGCACAGACCTCTACCCCTTGTTTCAATTCCAGATTGCCGATGCTGTCGTTGGTGGTCACCACGCAGACGGTATTGCCGCCTTCCAGCCGCATGACCACCTCGGCATTCACATTGCCCGGCACTATACGCTCAATCCTGCCGGTCAACTTGTTACGGGCACTGACCTTATCTGCAACATCGGGCATGGCAAGAATGATCCAGCTGGCCTTGACCAAGGCCCAGGCTTCACTGTCCACTTTCAGGTCAAGCTCATTCAAGCCGTCATGCGTGATGACAGAGTGAATCTTGTCGCCCCCGGTCAGGCTTAGCTCAACCTCGACATTGACAGGACCGAGCTTGATGGCGCTGACCTTGCCGAAAAACTGGTTTCTGGCACTGGTTTTCACGGATAACCTCCTGATCATTTGATAAATATTGTCAAAATCCTGGATGCCGGCACTGACGGCTTCCAGAAAACGTTTCTGTTCCCGGCGCAAGGCCCGGTAGGCATCGATCAGACGGATACCGGTCGCCGACAACTGTGTACCGCCGCCGCCCTTGCCGCCGGTCATGGTGATGACCAAAGGTTCGCCGAACATGTCATTCATGGCATCTACGGCGTCCCATGCACCTTTGTAACTGAGTCCGACCGCCCTGGCTGCCTGCGTGATGGAACCGCAATCGCCGATCTTCTCCAGCAG
>DLMX01000040.1:10723-12776 GCA_002479405.1 Methylophilaceae bacterium UBA7525 | reverse complement strand
GTGATTGGTCCCGAAGGCTTGCTCCCCCTGACAAGCGGCGGCTCCGGCACAGGTACTGATTTGCTTGCTCCTGTCACCGGTTTACTTGGTGGTGATGTACCCGATGCCGGTGGCCTGCTTGCACCTGTGACCGATTTGCTGGGTGGAGATGCATTACCGACAGCCACACTGCTTGACCCTGTTGTCGGCTCGGACGGGTTGTTACCTCTTACATCACCGCCGGGCGGTGAACAGGCGCTGCTGGATCCTGTGATTGGTCCCGAAGGCTTGCTTCCCTTGACGAGTGGAGGAACCGGTGCAGGTAATGATTTACTGGCGCCTGTCACTGATCTGCTTGGTGGTGGTGTACCGGATGCAGGTGGACTGCTTAGCCCGGTAACTGACCTGGTAGGTGGGGGGGTGCCTGATACGGGAGGTTTGCTGGCTCCGGTGACGGGGCTTCTGGGCGGCGATATTCCTGATGCGGGCGGTGTATTGGCGCCTGTTACTGGCCTGCTAGGCGGCACAGTCCCTGATGCCGGTGGTCTGCTGGCCCCGGTGACCGATCTGCTGGATGGAAGTCAGCCGGATACCGGCGGCCTGCTGGCACCAGTTACAGGCTTGCTCGGCGGTTTGCTGAACTGAGACTGCATCAGTAAATCCCGGTGTCTTTTCGCCGCCGGGATTGCTGAAGCCATGTTCATAAAAAGCTGAGTTTATGCAAATCAAGCATCTATTGGTATATCTCAGCGCTCTCTTGCTACTGGCAATCAGTCATCAGGTAATGGCCAATGCCAATCCCGAAGGCACGTTGCCGGTTATCGAAAAGCCACAGCCTGCAAGCGAGCCGTCAGTCAAGCTGGATACGCGGCAGGAAGTCGATCCCGGGGTGCAGCGCCTGCTGGCGTCCAGGATACTGGTCAAAACCTTTGAGATTCAAGGAGCGCAGGCAATTCCGCTGAGCGAGATTGACGCCATTACAAAGCCATATGTGGATACCGTACATACGGTGCAGGAGTATATCGACCTGGCAGGCGTCATTACCAAGCTTTACCGTGATCGTGGCTATCCGCTCTCCTTCGCCTACATTCCTTCCCAGACGTTCGCCAATCATGTGGTCAGGATAGAGGTGATTGAAGGCTACATCGGCAAGCTTGTGCTCGAAGGTGACTTCGGCAATTCAGAAGACAGGGTGCGCGAGATCGTGCGTCCTCTGCTGGAAGAGAAGCCGCTGACGGCAGCAGCGCTGGAACGCGGTACCGGTTTGCTAAGGCTTGTGCCCGGATTGAATCTGCAGGCGTATCTGCCACTGCCAAGAACACGGAATGGGGCGGCTGAAATGACGATCAAGGCAAGTCGCCGGTCGATCTCTGCCGTCGGCCGTTTTGAATCCTTGCGACCGAGGACACGGGCAATCGTCAGCCTGCAAACCAACAGTCATGGTCCGGCAGCCGAGCAAATGAACTTTACGACCTTGCTGTCCGAGGATAATGAGGAATACTACGCAGTGGCCTACAGCCAACTTCTGGGCAGCAGCGGGCTGAGATTCAGGCTGGACGGTTCGTTTTATAACGGCGACTCGGATGAGGATTATCCGGCAGGACTGCAAAGAGACGTGCTTTCCCTGCGGCTCAGCACATCGCTCAGTTACCCGTTCATTGCCGACAGGCGGCAAACCTTGATGGGTACGATCGGCGTCAACGCCGTCAACTATGAAGACGAGATTCGCCACAAGGAGACGCAGCGCAGCATTACTTCCAGGACGAATTCCAGGGCGCTGGTGATGGCCGCAGACTATACGCTGACACAGCCAGACAAGAACCTGGCCTTGCAGCTTTCGTTGAGCAAGGGTCTGGATTCTATCGGGGCTGCCAAGAGCGTCAAAACCAATTTTCTGTCGAATTTCGTCGGCGAAAATCCGGCTGATCTCGATTTCGAGAAGGTGAATGTAGGCGCGACATTGAGAAATGCCTGGCCATGGCGACTGGGTACGGCACTATCCTTTGCCGGTCAATACAGCCCGGACTATGTGCCTGTTACAGAGCGCATACAGTTCGGTGGCTACCAATATGGG
>DLMX01000040.1:699-10507 GCA_002479405.1 Methylophilaceae bacterium UBA7525 | reverse complement strand
ATGGCCAGAACCTATCAAAAAATCGAAGTGTCGAATATTGACCGGATCAAATCGCTGGCGCTCGGTGTGAGGTTGAGGACCGATGTACTGGGCGTGATGGATATGGCCTTGGCCAAGGCGCTCGGCAATCGCGATGAGAGCAACAAGGATGATCTGACTTTCAGTTTCAATTTCGGCTTTATGCTGAATTGAGCATGCCTTGCTCGATTCAGTGGCACACCCGTTTCCCACCTCCGGCTTCTGACTCAGGGTTGTGGGTGCCAGGTTGCAACCCCCTGAATAACCTGGTGCCCGAGTCAGGAAGCCGGTTTTTTCGGGATTCCGGATTTAACTGTGGGTGAGAGGTCATATCTGGCCCTCATCAATCAGGCGAAGTAATGTGGGTATGTCGGTTCCGAGGTTGATTTCCTTGGTTACCGTCTTGATGTCGTATTCCTGCGCGTAAGCGGGCATGCGCCCAAATGACATGTACATGATGCCGTCGCTAACCTCATCGAATCGCTTGCGTTTGACCTTCACCTTTTCCTGAACTCTGGCACGCTTTTGCAACTGGTCTGAGAACAGCACCTTTGCCCGTAATGCTTCAAAGCTGTAACCATGTCCATCGCGATACATCTTCCGGATCTTCGCGTTCATGCTCTCCGTGAACGCGTTGGTGAGCCTAGCGTCATCGAAGTGATTCAGGATGTACGGTCTCCAACTTCGCCAAGCCACCGGGATAGGTTTGAAGGCATGGGACAATTCCGGCGGGATGCTCTTCTCCCAAGCGGTGTATCGCTCCAAGGCTTCTTCCCGATTGGCAGCATCGTAGACCTTGAAGTATTCCTCCTTGAGCTTGTAGGCGGCTTCCAACAGAGGAAACGAGCGCAACCAGCCGGACACGATCAAGTGCAGTTGGTCATTCAATTCATGCTCACGCATAGTTAGGAGCTTGCGATCATGCTTCAGACCAATGCGCACCTTGCCCGGCAGTGAGTCATTCAGGCTGCGCCGTACGCGCTCCAGCGATTCATTGCCCATGCGGATAACATGATACTTGTCCACGACAACAATGGACTCTGGCAGCGCTTCTTGGATAGCTTCACGGTATGGCCGCCACATGTCAATGGCGACGTGTGTAATACGGTCTCGATGCTCTAGTCCAGAAAGAAACTGGATGATGGTTTCCTTCTTCCGATCAGGCAGCATATCGACCAGCGTATGGTCTTCGATGTTGGTGATGACGCCGCGAGCGCGACCTAGGTAAATCTCATCCATCCCCATCCAGCGAGGAGTATCACGCTTGTGCTGGGCTTTGAGCTGAGTGGCATATTCATCGAAGACATTGCGGACGGTTTTTTCATCAATTCCAACTTGTTCGGCCACAGTCGCAAAGGTGTAATTAAGTGACTGGCGACCGATCCAGTGGACCAGCCGTTCCGTCATCTGGCGTTTCTCGTCCACCTCTGGAATGGTGGCAGTGAATGTCCTGCCGCATGGCTTGCACATTAGTCGCGGTGCATCGAGGTGGATCATGACCTGTTTACCATGTGTCGGCAGATCGCGCACGTAAAGCGGCAGCTTGCCGTGGCCAATCACCTCTTGGGATCGACCGCAGTGAGGGCACAGTCTGGCAACGCTAACCGGCTCCGCCTTGATATGGTATTCCCGTTCGATTTCTTTGAAGTCCAGCACCCGCAGGCCGGAGAGATTAAGAATATTGACTGGCATAACGGATGCTGAATTCATTCAGGGAATGATTCCCTAATCCCAGCTCAACGCTCCTCCTGTCTGGTATTCAGTCACACGGGTCTCGAAAAAGTTCTTCTCTTTTTTGAGGTCGATCATCTCGCTCATCCATGGGAATGGGTTGGTCGCGCCCGGATATAAGACATCCAGACCAATCTGCTGGCACCGGCGGTTGGCGATAAACCGCAGGTACTCCTTAAACATGTGCGCATTTAGCCCGAGCACGCCGCGCGGCATGGTGTCCTCGGCATAGCGGTATTCGAGTTCCACGGCTTGCCGCATCAGGTCGTTGATTTCTTCGCGGAAGACAGGCGTCCACAGATGCGGATTTTCCAGTTTGATGGTGTTGATGAGGTCAATGCCGAAATTGCAGTGCATGGACTCATCGCGCAGGATGTACTGGTATTGCTCAGCCGCCCCCGGCATCTTGTTCTGCCGGCCAAGGGCAAGGATTTGTACGAAGCCAACATAAAAGAACAGGCCTTCCATCATGCAGGCGAACACGATGAGCGAGCGCAGTAACTGCTGGTCGGCTTGCAGTGTGCCGGTTCTGAATTCGGGATTGGTCAGCGTTTCAATGAACGGAATCAGGAACTCATCCTTGGCCCGGATGCTGGGGACTTCCTGATAAGCGTTGAACACTTCACCCTCGTCCAGCCCCAGGCTTTCTACGATGTACTGGTAGGCATGGGTGTGGATCGCTTCCTCGAACGCTTGCCGCAGCAGGTATTGGCGGCATTCCGGCGCGGTGATGTGGCGGTAGGTGCCGAGCACGATGTTGTTGGCGGCGAGCGAATCGGCGGTGGTAAAGAAGCCCAGGTTGCGCTTGACGATCAGCCGCTCATCCGGGGACAGTGCGGTGCTGTCCTTCCACTGTGCAATGTCGCGGCTCATGGAGATTTCCTGCGGCATCCAGTGGTTGGCGCAGCCCGCCAGGTATTTGTCCCACGCCCAGTGGTACTTGAACGGCACCAGTTGGTTCACGTCGGTCTGGCCGTTGATGGCTCGTTTGTCGGAGACATTGACGCGGCCACTGGTACTTGATGGGGTAGTGTCAGGTCGCGTTGTAGTGGCAGACGTAGTGGATGGCACGCGGTTTTGTTCGGGTTGATGCTCTACAGTAGCCTCGTCGAGTACTTCATCTTCAAATGTCAGCATGGTCGTTCCTTGGTAATTGGTTCAATGGATATGTCGATTACTGGCAAGCTTCGCAAGTAGGGTCATCGATCAGACACTGCTTGGGTTCCGCTTCTGCAATTGTTGCCGACACGGCGTTGAGTTCGCCGCCCTGGCCGGTGGACTTCTCGGCCGCAGTGGCTCCCAGTGAGCGCAGGTAGTAGGTGGTTTTCAGGCCACGCTGCCAGGCCAGCAGGTAGATGTCGTTCAGTTTCTTGCCGGATGGCGCTGCAAAGTACAGGTTGAGCGACTGCGCTTGGTCTATCCATTTCTGGCGCCGGGCCGCAGCCTCGACCAGCCAGACCGGATCCACCTCGAACGCGGTGGCATACAGAGCCTTCAGTTCCGATGGAACGCGCTCGATGGCCGCCAGCGAGCCGTCGTAATACTTGATGTCCGCCACCATCACGTCATCCCACAGGCCATAGCGCTTGAGGTCGGTGACCAGTGCCTCGTTCACCACGGTAAATTCTCCCGACAGGTTGGATTTGACGTACAGGTTCTGGTAGTCCGGTTCGATGCTGGCGGAGACGCCGACGATATTGGAAATGGTGGCTGTCGGAGCAATCGCTACGCAATTGGAGTTGCGCATGCCGACCGATTGGATGCGGTTACGCAATGCCGCCCAGTCCAGCGTGGCCGACGTATCGACTTCCAGGTAGCCTCCGCGCTCATCGGCCAGCTTCCTGAGCGTGTCTGGCGGCAGTACGCCCTGATCCCAAAGGCTGCCGCGGAAGGTGGAATAGGCGCCTCGCTCTTCCGCCAACTCGGTCGATGCCCAGTAGGCGTAATAGCACACCGATTCCATGGCCTGGTCAGCAAAGGTAACGGCATCTTCCGAGGCATAAGGCAGGCGCATGGCATGCAGGCAATCCTGGAATCCCATGATACCCAGACCCACTGGCCGATGGCGCAGATTAGAGTTGCGTGCCTTGCCCACGGCATAGAAGTTGATGTCGATCACGTTATCCAGCATGCGCATGGCAACGTGAATGGTGGCACGGAGCTTATCCTGATCAAGCACGGTCACGCCATTTTCCTGCCTCAGGTGTGCCAGCAGATTGACCGACCCCAGATTGCACACGGCGATTTCAGTGTCGGAAGTGTTGAGTGTGATTTCCGTGCACAAATTGGAACTGTGGACCACACCGACATGCTGCTGCGGTGAGCGCACATTGCAGGCATCCTTGAAGGTGATCCAGGGATGGCCTGTCTCGAACAGCATGGACAACATCCGGCGCCACAGTTGTACGGCGGGAATGCGCTTGAACAGTTTAATTTCGCCAAGATCGGCACGACGCTCGTATTCGGTATAAGCCTCCTCGAAGGCTTGCCCGAACTTATCATGCAAGTCCGGCACGTCGGAGGGTGAGAAAAGCGTCCATTCGCTGTTCTCCATCACTCGCTTCATGAACAGGTCTGGAATCCAGTGTGCGGTATTCATGTCGTGGGTACGACGGCGGTCATCGCCAGTGTTCTTGCGCAGGTCGAGGAATTCCTCGATATCCAGATGCCAGGTTTCCAGGTAGCCACACACGGCACCCTTGCGTTTTCCACCTTGGTTGACAGCCACGGCGGTGTCATTGACCACCTTTAGGAATGGAATCACGCCCTGACTCTTGCCGTTGGTGCCCTTGATGCGAGCACCCAGCGCCCGCACTGGCGTCCAGTCGTTGCCCAGGCCACCGGCGAATTTCTGCAACAAAGCGTTTTCCTTGATGCCCTGGTAGATGCCGTCCAGATCATCGGATACCGTTGTGAGGTAGCACGACGACAACTGGGAATGTAGCGTGCCGCTGTTGAACAGCGTGGGAGTGGAACTCATGAAATCGAAGCTGGACAGCACGCGGTAGAACTCGATGGCGCGGGTTTCGCGGTCAATCTCGTTGATGGCAAGGCCCATTGCCACACGCATGAAGAAGATTTGTGGCAGTTCAATACGGCGTTCCTCGATGTGCAGGAAGTAGCGGTCATAAAGGGTCTGTAGACCGAGATAACCGAACTGTAAATCGCGACCGTCATCAAGCGCCGTAGCCAGTCTGTCCAGATCGAACTGCGCCAGCCGGGGGTCCAGCAAGCCGGCCTCGATCCCGGTTTTGACATATTGCGGAAAGTAATCAAGGTAAGCTGTTGCTGCATCGCCCTGAGCGACTGCACGTCCAAGCACTTCAGCGCGAATCTGATCCAGCAGCAGGCGGGCAGTGACGTAATTGTAGGCGGGTTCGCGCTCGATCAAGCTGCGTGCCGAGAGGATCAGCGCACGGCGCACTTCCTGCGCTGAAATGCCATCGTAGAGGTCACGCACCGCCTGCTCTACCACTCGTTCGGCGGAAACCGCATCGCCCAGGCCGGAACAGGCAGCGGCGACAGTAACTTTAAGTAAGGCCGGATCAAGTGGCTTCCGCTGACCGCTCTCGTCCACCACATGCAGCAAGGGTGCCGTCGGCGCGGCATGCTGGGCGCGTTCCGTAGTGCGTTTTTCCCGGTACAGCACATAGGCGCGCGCTACATCGTGCTCGCCAGAGCGCATCAGGGCCAGCTCGACCTGATCCTGAATATCCTCGATGTGTACCGTACCGCCAGCAGGCAGGCGACGTGCCAGTGCATGGATCACCATGTCGGTCAGGCGCTTGACCTGCTCACGGGCTGCGCTGGAAAGCGATGCGCCTTCCCCCTGCACGGCAAGGAATGCCTTGCTTAAGGCAATGGAGATTTTTTCTGAGTTGAATGTCACCACTGCGCCGTTACGACGAATAACCTGATATGAAGGGGATGCTTGAGTGGTGGTTTGGCTGCTGCCGACCGCTATATCGTCCATGGTATGGCTCCCGGTAAGTCGGGCGGGGAGTCACTTTTAAGACGCAATACATCCCACATTCAGGGACAAATCGCATGCCACAAGGACTTGCATGAAGGAGCGCACGCAAAAACGACGCTTCCTGTCTGCCGAGGACACCCCGCCTCAAACGTTGTAGAAAAATTCCACGGCAGGTCTCCTGGCTTCCGGGTCGTTGTGTGTCGTCAGCCTTCCCGGTGCGTTCACCAGTGGCATTGAATTGGCGACACACTCGCCGGATACAGTTGCGGGGGCAGCTCCGGCTTTCAGGCGTTGCACCTGTTACCGGATTCCCTATTATCCCGACCTTCGGAAAGAAGAACGGGAACCGTAGTGGCTCCCATTAAACACAACAAAATGTGTCTATGTCAACATAAAAACACAACATACGGTGTTTCATGTCTTTCCCGTCCGTGGTTCATTCAGAGAAATCTGGCTTTTTCTGGGTGGTTCCTATGGGCTTGAAGTCGTGCAAATCGATTTTTGTCTCCCCGGCTTGTACGGCACAGCCCCAGTTTAAACGCTGATCCTGCGCATAACGCTTGCCAAGCTGCCATGCAATTTCGGCACGCGCCAGTTCTACGCCCAGGTAAAAAGCGTGACCACCATCCGACGCCACCTGCAAATGAGGGTAGAACTCGAAAGGATCCTGTGCAGTATGCAGGCCATCCCGGTTGAATACATGCAGACCATCGCGACTGATTTGAATCCGGTAACTCGGGTCCTTGATTTCGGCAGCCAGGGCTTCAATTTCTTCTCGGCTGTAGGGGAAAGGGTTGATGTCGTGAACGGTAAGCAGATCGTCGGCCACGTGTTTGGGTAAGCCGTTGTGTTGTGCAGCTGCATACATGATGCGGCGTGCTCGATCCGCCTCGCGGATGGCACGGTGAGCATGCGGGCTGACCTCGGTGGCCAGGATGTGATTGATGTTCAACTCTGAACAGATACCGAGCAGCAAGGTGTTGATGCCCGAGGTGTCAGCATGCGTCAGTTCGGTCAGGTTGCCAACACCCATCATCATTTCGATCTCCGGATGCCGCTCCCTGAAAGTGTTGTAGCGTGCAAGGGATTCGCTAAAGCCGAAATGGATCGGATCCAGAATCGGGTCCACCACAAAGGCCCGATTTTTAGCCTGCAATTGCCGGATGGTGTCTTCCACTGAATCCAGATCACCATGAACGTCCGGAATGATGATGGGCGTAGATGCCACCTCGTCGGCGATCCACAGGCTCTTGCTGTTCAGGCTGAGCAAATAGTCCGCTCCAGCCTTTCCACCGGCGATCAGGTCGTCTGATTCCAGTGAATCCAGGCTGACGGTATACCCTGCCTGCTTCAAGGCCTGGATGGACTCCGTCAGATGTGGAAAGGGCCTGCCCGGCTGGCAGCCGATATCGATCACATCTGCGCCATTGCTGCGATAGTATTCGGCTCTTTCCAATATTTCTGCGACACTCAGAAACGGAGCCTCTACCACTTCGGCGAAAATTTTGGTTTTGTATTGGCTCAGATCAGACTGTTTGATTTTTTTGCCAAAATAGAGCGGTAAATCCTTCACTTCTTCGGGCCCTCGTTCCACCGGCACACCCAGTTGTGTGGATAACGCTGCCAAGTCCCCCGGACAGCGTCCCGGAATGATGATGCGGGTGGCGCCGTGAGTATCCTTCAGACGGCGGCCGATCATGTCTGCATTCATCAGTGCTGCCACCTTGATGCCCATCTCCAGCACGGTGTAACTGAATTCCGGTTCCATGTTGGCAAGAATCTGCCTCAATTGTTTCTCGGCCAGTTTTCCCGTCAGAAACAGGATGTGCTCCGTCATGTTTGCAGTATTGATTCCAAGTGTGCCGCCATTCTAGGCTAACCACGTTCCAGAACACCACTTCAACCATAGACAGGGAAGCGTTTCACCAAGGCTGCCACCTGATTACGGATCTGGGCAATATTTTCAGCGTCACACGGGTTGTCCAGCACGTCAGCAATCAAATTGCCCACCAGGCGTGATTCCTCTTCCGTGAAGCCGCGTGTCGTCATGGCAGGCGTTCCCAAGCGGATGCCGGACGTCACGAATGGCTTTTCCGGGTCGTTCGGGATCGCATTCTTGTTGACGGTGATATGTGCATCACCGAGGATTTTTTCCGCCTCCTTGCCGGTTAAGTCCTTGCTACGCAGATCGACGAGCATGAGGTGGCTTTCCGTGCGACCGGATACGATGCGCAGGCCACGCGCCTTCAATGTCTCAGCAAGCACGGCGGCATTCTTGACCACTTGCTGCTGATAGGTCTTGAATTCAGGCGCAAGGGCTTCCTTGAAAGCCACGGCCTTGCCGGCGATCACGTGCATCAGCGGGCCACCCTGGATGCCAGGGAAAATAGCTGAATTGATTGCCTTCTCGTGCTCTGCCTTCATCAGAATTACCCCGCCACGCGGCCCCCGCAGACTCTTGTGGGTGGTCGTGGTGACGAAGTCAGCATGCGGTACTGGGTTGGGATAGACGCCGGCAGCGATCAAACCGGCATAGTGGGCCATGTCCACCATGAAATATGCGCCGACTTCCCTTGCAATGCGCGCGATGCGCTCGAAATCGATGCGAAGTGCGAAGGCCGAGGCGCCGGCGATAATTAGTTTCGGTTTACTCTCGTGTGCCTTCTGCTCCAGCGAAGTGTAGTCAATGTCTTCCTGGGAGTTGAGACCGTAACTCACCACGTTGAACCACTTGCCACTCATATTGAGCGCCATGCCGTGGGTCAGATGGCCACCCTCGGCCAGGTTCATGCTCATGATGGTGTCACCAGGCTTGAGCACGGCAAAAAATACCCCTTGGTTAGCCTGCGACCCGGAATTGGGCTGTACGTTGGCGGCCTCGGCACCAAATAGTTGTTTAACGCGGTCAATGGCGATCTGCTCGACGACATCGACGTATTCGCAGCCACCGTAATATCGCTTGCCTGGATAGCCTTCGGCATATTTGTTGGTCAGTTGGGAACCTTGCACGGCCATTACGGCAGGTGAGGTGTAGTTCTCCGAAGCGATCAGTTCGATGTGATCTTCCTGACGCTGATTTTCCTGCTCGACTGCAGCAAATATTTCCGGATCGATCTGGTCTACCGTGTAGCGTTTTCGTTCAAACATGTTGCCCTTTCAGACAGATGCATCCCAATGTGGCTTGGGAAGTTATAAATAGAAAATGCCGTGCGCGGCACGTGTGTCTGTGACGTGCCACACACAGCAGATGGCTAATTACAGGCCAAGATACGTAGGCTCTTGGCCGCGGCCACCATATTGGTCAGTGCGGGGATGACCTCCGCCCATTGGCGCGTCTTCAGACCGCAGTCCGGATTCACCCACAGGCGTTCGGCTGGAATACGTTCAGCTGCCTTTTGCATTAACTGCACGATATGTTCCTGTGTAGGAATGTTAGGCGAATGGATATCGTAGACACCGGGACCGATCTCGTTCGGGTAGTTGAAATGGTCGAAGGCGTCGAGTAGTTCCATGTCGGAACGTGAGGTCTCGATAGTGATGACGTCGGCATCCATGTCGGCAATCGACGCGATAATGTCGTTGAATTCCGAATAGCACATGTGGGTGTGGATCTGGGTGGCGTCGGCCACGCCGGATGCGCTGATGCGGAACGCCCGGCTGGCCCAGTCGAGATAGCCGCCCCAGTCGCCTTTCCTGAGCGGGAGTCCCTCCCGATAGGCCGGCTCGTCGATCTGTATGATGCCGATACCGGCGGTCTCGAGATCGATGACCTCGTCGCGGATCGCCAGCGCGATTTGCAGCGCCGTGGTCGAACGCGGCTGGTCGTCGCGCACGAANNGGGTTTCATCCTGCACCCCGTTGGCCGTGATGCGGAAAGACTCAACCGCCCACTTCAGGTAGTCATTCCATTGCGACCTGCGCAGAGGCAAACCTTCTCGCAACGCCGCTTCATCGATCTGGATAACCCTCACTCCGGCCTTTTCAAGGTCCAGCACTTCCTCGCGAATCGCCAGCGCCAATTGGTAGCAGGACACCGAACGTGGCTGGTCGTCGCGGACGAATGACCAGTTCAGGATAGTGACCGGG
>DLMX01000040.1:455-661 GCA_002479405.1 Methylophilaceae bacterium UBA7525 | reverse complement strand
ACCGGCCCGGTGAGCATGCCCTTGACCGGCCGGTCCGTGAGCGATTGCGCGTAGTGCGCCCATTCCACGGTCATAGGGCGCGGGCGCGAAACGTCGCCGAAAATGATGGGCGGCTTGACGCAGCGGGAACCGTAGCTCTGCACCCAGCCGTTCTGCGTGAAGGCGAAACCTTCGAGTTGCTCGCCGAAATATTCCACCATATCGTT
>DLMX01000040.1:0-203 GCA_002479405.1 Methylophilaceae bacterium UBA7525 | reverse complement strand
CGCTCGGCCTCGCCATGCACCAGGACGTCCAGCCCCAGTTGCTCCTGGGTTTTCACGGCATAAGCGATCTCCTGCCGCATCTCGTCCTCGTAGGCCGCCCGACTCAGCTCGCCGCGCTTGAACGACGCGCGGGCGGCGCGGATCGACGGCGTTTGCGGAAACGAACCGATGGTCGTCGTCGGGAAAAGGGGCAGTCTGAAGCG
>DLMX01000035.1 GCA_002479405.1 Methylophilaceae bacterium UBA7525 | reverse complement strand
GGCTCCGGCAGCCGCATGGGTTCTGATATCCCCAAGCAGTATCTGCCGCTGCTCGGTTTGCCGTTGGTGGCACACTCCCTCAAGTTGTTCTCCGGAAATTCCCGCATTGATTCGGTCAATCTCGTGTTGAGTGCCGAAGATGCCGAGTGGCAAAAACTTGGCATCGTGCCCAATGCAAAAATCACCGTACATCGTTGCGGCGGAGAAACGCGCGCAGCCACTGTGCTCAATGGTCTTGAGCAAATGAACGATGCGGCAGATGACGACTGGGTGCTGGTGCATGATGCGGCGCGGCCGGGCCTGACACACGAGCTGCTGGACCGCTTGCTGGATGAGTTGCAGGATGACCCGGTGGGCGGCTTGCTGGCGATCCCGCTGGCTGATACATTGAAGCGTACTGATGCAACGCTGCGGGTTGCCGGAACCGAGCCCAGGGAAAATCTCTGGCAGGCGCAGACGCCGCAGATGTTTCGTTATGCCATGCTGAAAAAGGCCTTGCAGGCTGGCGGCACTGCACCGACCGATGAAGCGCAGGCGATAGAAGCCCTGGGATACAAACCGAAACTGGTGCTGGGCGACTTGCGTAATCTCAAGATTACCTATGCCCGTGATCTGGCGCTGGTGGAAGCCATTTTGAATGCGGAAAAATCTGAAGGAGGGCAATGATGATTCGAGTTGGACATGGGTTCGATGTGCATCAGTTGGTGGAAGGGCGCGCCTGCATTATCGGTGGGGTAGAAATTCCTTACGAAAAAGGCCTGCTGGGCCATTCGGATGCCGATGTGTTGTTGCATGCGATCTGTGATGCATTGCTGGGTGCGGCATCACTCGGGGACATCGGTCAGCATTTTCCGGATACGGACCCGCAATACAAGGGCATCGACTCACGGGAGCTGTTGCGACAGGTGTACAAACTACTGCACAACAAGCATTACGATGTCATGAATATCGATGCGACCATCATGGCACAAGCGCCCAAATTGTCACCCTACATCGAGCAGATGTGCATGAATATATCTTCTGACTGCAAGCTGTTGCGGGATGCGGTAAATGTCAAGGCAACCACAACGGAGAAGCTCGGTTTTACCGGTCGTGGTGAGGGTGTTGCTGCAGAAGCGGTTTGTTTGATACAGCGGTATCAGATCTAGGGGCGGTTTTGACCGTTGTTCAGTTTCATTGATGGAGGCGAAAGATCAGAACTGAGAACTCAAGGGCAGAGAGCGAAGTTGAATACCTGTCTGCTTCAGCGCATTCGCTGAATTGTATCTTGTCCGGTTTGATTCAAACGAATATCCCGATGAATTCCAGGATTAACTATCTGAGCTGTCTGTTGAGTGCACTGCTGCTGTACATGCCGGCGGTATTCGCTGACGCTTCTGAATCAGCGATCTCCGATGCCTCCGCTGCGATTGAAGGGCAAAGTCCGGAAACTGCCGGTGCGGAGAGCTACCCCATTCATGTGTTCAGGAAGGACGCGGTATCTGATTCTGATGAGCCGATCAGGATATTGTCCAACTTCGGCACGCAGAACCTCAAGCTGCACAAACTGCCATTTGAGGATAGTTATCCCACAGGCCCGTTCGAGCGTCTTGAGAATGATCAGTTCTTGTTCATCAGCAAATGCGGGGATGTTTATTTCACCAGATTGACTGAGCAGCTGGAGCTCGTCAAAGCAGGAAAAAGCCTGACCAAATATATTCCCGGGGCAGAAAACTCCACCGACGAGAGCAGTGCAAAAAAGGTCGTGTATTGCCGTGATTTGTCTGGTGTCAAGGACTCCCTGTTGCTGGAGAATTCGCTGTTCGTTTCTTACACTACCTGGGACGAAACATACAACGGCGCGAGACTGGCGGTTTCCGAATTTGAACTGGATATTGCCAATGCCGACATTATTTTCAAGCGTGAGATATATCTGAGTCGTCCCGCTATCAAGGAACCCTTTCTCGGGCATCAAGTAGGCGGCAAACTGGTGTCAGGAGAGAACAACAATACCCTTTATCTCAGTGTCGGAGATTTTTCCAAGCCGGAACGGGTACAGGATAAAACCACTTCGATCGGAAAGGTCATTCGCATTGATTTGAGAAGGCTCAGCGCCGAGGTCTTTTCCCTCGGTCACAGGTCTCCATCTGGTGGCTTGTTTTATGACCGTGAAAGCAACGAGCTTTGGTTGTCTGAACATGGGCCGCGAGGCGGGGATGAGATCAATCTGGTTAAAAAAGGCCGGAACTACGGTTGGCCGGTCGTCAGTTACGGTACCATTTACGAACGGGATGGCATGGGCAACTACTACGGCAACAAATTCAACAGCCACGAAGGATTTGAAAAGCCTGCCATGACCTTCATGCCCTCGGTCGGTATAGGCGCTATTGCAAAATATGCCAGCACGGGCAGAAATGACTATTGGGACAATGATCTGTTTGTGGCGGGTATGGCTTCACTGACGCTCTACCGCATCAAAAAGGAAGGCAGTCATCTGGTTTATGCCGAGCCCGTACTGAACGGCTACCGCATTCGAGCCATGAAGATAGACGCGCAGGGCAACTTCTATATCAAAACCGACCACAACCAGTTCCTGGTGTCCGAATAGGGCGTTGTTCCGGTATCGGTCATTCGCAGACGGCGGTCCGCATCAGCGCTTGCGGGGTGGTTGCAAATCAGTGCCCCCGGCCAAGCGAGGTATTCTCGATTCGTGGTTCCGGCAATAGTCGAAGCGGATATGGCCGGCGGTTTCAGGAAGCCTTGAGCAGCACGATGACGGCGCCACTGCCTCCATCCTGCTGTCTGGCCTGGGCATAGGCAATCACTTCATCTTTCTGCATCAGCCAGTTACGCAGTTTGTGCTTGAGTACCGGTTCCCGATTCCTCGACCCCAGTCCCTTGCCGTGAATGATACGGACGCAGCGAATCCCGCGCTTTTTGCATTCTGCCAGAAAGTCAGCGACATAGAGTCTGGCTTCATCGGCGACCAGACCATGTAAGTCGATAGCGGCCTGCACTACCCAGTGACCGCGCCGCAACTTGCTTAGAATGTCAGGGGAATGACCGTCGCGCAGGTACAGGAGTTCTTCACCACTCTCCAGTTCGTGCGCCGGAATATAGCCATCGCTTAAGGAATCGACCAGTGCCTGGCGCTCATCGCGGATAAGCTGTTTGGGGATGGGTTTGGGCGCAGGCGGTTTGTGCAGAACACGCTTGGCTTTCAACGGGCGCGCGCCCTTGACTGCTTCGAGAAACAGCTGGGCTTCATCTTCCTTGTCGATGTCTTCAGCCATGATGGATGTTGAATATCAGTAAAACATGAAAAAAGCGCACAAAGCAGGCTGTATTCTGCCTCCCTTGTACGCTTTTTTACAGTATTTCCTTCATTCTGCCTGCCGTAGCACGGCAAAATCAAAGGCACTTTATTTCAGCTGGTCGAGATAGCGTTCTGCGTCCAGAGCGGCCATGCAGCCAGTCCCTGCGCTGGTGACGGCCTGGCGGTAGATGTGGTCCTGTACATCGCCCGCTGCAAATACGCCGGGCACGCTGGTGGCGGTGAAGTTGCCTTCACGGCCGGCCTTGGTGACGATGTAGCCGCCTTCCATTTCCAGCTGACCTTCAAAAATATCCGTGTTCGGCTTGTGACCGATCGCAATGAACACGCCCTTGAGCGTGATTTCTTTGGTTTCGCCGGTAGTTGCGTGTTTAAGGCGCATGCCGGTAACACCGGAATCATCGCCCAGCACCTCATCCAGAGTCTGGAAGGTTTCCAGAACGATCTTGCCTTCCTTTACGCGTTCCATCAGTTTGTCGACCAGGATTGCCTCGGCCTTGAACTTGTCACGTCTGTGTACCAGAGTCACCTTGCTGGCGATATTGGCCAGGTACAGCGCTTCTTCAACCGCGGTATTGCCGCCGCCGACCACGGCCACTTCCTGATTGCGATAGAAGAAACCGTCGCAGGTGGCGCAGGCGGAAACACCCTTGCCGGAGAATTTCTCTTCGGAAGGCAGGCCCAGATACTTGGCTGATGCACCGGTGGCGATGATCAGCGCATCGCAGGTGTATTCACCGGAGTCGCCAACCAGACGAATCGGCTTTTCGTTCAGGTGGGTGGTGTGAATATGGTCGAAGATCATTTCCGTGTTGAAGCGCTCGGCATGTTTCTGGAAACGCGCCATCAGATCCGGACCCATGACACCGTCGGCATCGGCCGGCCAGTTGTCGACTTCAGTGGTAGTCATCAGCTGACCGCCCTGGGCGATGCCGGTGATCAATACGGGGTTGAGGTTGGCGCGTGCGGCATAGACGGCGGCGGTGTAACCGGCAGGGCCTGAGCCAAGTATCAAAAGAGGGGCATGCCTGGTGGACATAACGTGTGTAACTCCTGGAAATATCGAAAATCAGTTTGGTCGCAGCGGTATGCCCGGAACTGAAAGTGGCAGCCTCAAGGCTGTGGTTTCTCTGCATATTCTGCGACTTGAATTGACGCCTATTTTATCAGTTTACACAGCGGTAAGTGGCGGCGTGCGATCAGAATTTGCAGGCAGTTTGTAGTTTTGACTTCGGCGCATGCTGCCCCGAAGGTTGAGGGTTTACTTTTCCAGCAAACTCCTCAGCATCCATGCTGTCTTTTGGTTTCGGCCGCACTTCGTGCTTTACTTACCACGCACATTTAGCCTGCACCTGAAGACTCTGTTTATTTTTCTAGCAAACTCCTGAGCATCCAGGCCGTCTTCTCATGGATCTGCAGGCGTTGGGTCAGGAGGTCGGCGGTCGCTTCATCCGAAGCTTTTTCCGCAGCCGGGAAGATCGAGCGGGCAGTGCGACAAACGGCTTCATGGCCGGCGACCAGTTCCTTGATCATGTCCTGTGCCTTGGGCACGGACTCGCTCTCCGGAATCGAGGTCAGCCTGGAAAATTCACGGTAGGTGCCGGGCGCGTAAAAATCCAGCACGCGTATGCGTTCTGCGATGGCGTCAACCGCCAGTGCCAGTTCGTTGTACTGGGTTTCGAACATCAGGTGCAGGGAGTTGAACATCGGGCCGGTAACGTTCCAGTGAAAATAATGTGTCTTCAGATACAGGCTGTAGCTGTCCGCCAGCAGACGGGACAAGCCTTCTGCGATCTTTTTCCGATCTTTTTCGTTGATTCCGTTATCCATTTTGTGCTCCTGGGTTAATGGTATTCGAGTTAATCGTCACACTATGTGCTCATCATAGATCAAGCTAATCCATAGCGCGAATTGATTATATAAATGTGTTTCATATATTTTGGCTATCTTTGTGGGGCGGCAATCATCCTTGATGATTGATTTCCGAGGGCGGCAAATCCAGTAGCTGGACACCGGTCAGCCTGGCGTGAAGAATAGCCTGCCTTACAGCTTCAATTGCCTCGGGGCGAGGAAAACTCTTGCGCCATGCCAGTGCAACCCGTCGCATCGGTGCCGGTTTGTTGAACGGGCGAAAGGCCAGCATGCGGTTCTCTTCGCGCGTCGGCACGCAGGCAGTGCTGGGCAGGATGGTCATGCCTACACCGGAGGTGACCATATAGCGTATGGTTTCCAGCGAGCTGCCTTCCAGTGTTTGTTGTATGCCGCTGGCAGTTTGCGTGTTACTCAGTTGCGGGCAGACCTTGAGTACCTGGTCGCGGAAGCAGTGGCCGGCACCCAGCAGCAGGATGGTTTCATCGATCAGTTTTTCCGGGTCTATGCTTTTCTGCTTTACCCAGGGATGATTGGCGGGCATGGCAAGCTGAAAAGGCTCATCGTAAAGCGATTGGGTAATCACGCCCGGCTCCTCGAATGGCAGCGAGATGATAATGACGTCCAGCCTGCCGCGTTTCAGTTGTTCGCGCAGGTCGCCGGTGTAGCTTTCCTGAATGATGAGCTGCATGTCCGGCGCGCGTTCGCGCAGGATGGGGATGATCTGAGGCAGCAGATAGGGGCCGACGGTATAGATGGCGCCGAGCCGTAGCGGGTGCCCGAGCGGGTCGCCGCTCTGCTGTGCGATGATCTTGATGCCGGCCGCTTCTTCCAGAATACGCGCTGCCTGAGCGACGATCTGTTCGCCGACGTGGGTCAGGCTGATCTCATTGGAGCCGCGTTCGAAAATGGCAACACCGAGTTCCTCTTCCAGTTTCTTGATGCCGACACTCAAGGTTGGCTGGCTGACGAAACAGGCATCAGCCGCACGGCC
Organism: Methylophilaceae bacterium UBA7525; assembly: GCA_002479405.1. Classification (GTDB taxonomy): domain Bacteria; phylum Pseudomonadota; class Gammaproteobacteria; order Burkholderiales; family Methylophilaceae; genus UBA6140. The sequence continues at coordinate 4,972 of DLMX01000035.1, read as the reverse complement.
GAAATGGCGTTCGCGGGCTACAGCAACCACATATCGAAGTTCGGTAAGCGTCATATTCTGCAATCGTAACAGTGATCAATCCAGACTTTCATTTTACGCGGATTTTACTCTGCCACAGTTATTAGTCAGTGGCATTGATACTGCTATAATCGATTCGTTCAATAACTTGTGCTGGGTTCAATCATCTTGTTTTTTCAGAAAAAAGCGAATGCAGTGAATGGACGCCTCATCAAGCCGGCGATGCTTGAAGTCAACCCGAAAAAAGTCCGTCTGGTGCGGGAAGCCTGGTGGCTGGTCCTGGTGACCACCGGCATATTTCTCGCACTGATTCTGTTTACCTATCATCGCGATGACCCTGCCTGGTCGCATAGCGCCAGTGACAGCGCCATCATTCACAATGCCGGCGGAGCGTTGGGCGCCTGGATCTCCGATATTCTGCTCTATCTGTTCGGATTCTCGGCCTGGTGGTTGGTTGTCCTCAGTTTTTATGCCATGTGGCTGGTCTATCTCAAGCTGGAAGTGGCCACCAATGAGCGACCGCTACTGATTATCAACGTCGCCGGTTTCGGCATGTTGCTGCTGGCATCTGCCACACTGGAAGCCGGACATTTGCTGAGTCTGCCGGCAGACTTGCCCTTGTCGCCGGCCAGAGGCGGTCTGATCGGGACAGTGTTCGATGGTTTTTTGCAAAGCCTGCTGGGCTTTGCCGGTTCCAGCCTGACGCTGTTGCTGCTGTTTGCTGTCGGTTTCAGCCTGTTCACCGGCTGGTCCTGGATCATGATGACGGAAAAACTGGGCGCCGCGCTGGAATGGACATATCACACGGCAATTGACCAGTTCCAGGCCTGGCAGGATAGAAAAGCCGGTAAATTGGCCGAACAGTTGCGCACAGAATATGTGGCGAGCGAACGCAAGCGCACGGAAGACCGCCCGCCGGTGGAGATTGTGACACCGGCGCTGGAAATTCCCAAGAGCGAACGTGTGCAGAAGGAGCGCCAGGTTTCGTTGTTCGAAGGCATGCCGGATACAGCCCTGCCGCCGTTACATCTTCTGGATGAAGCCAAGGGTGAGATCGAAGTGCAGTCGGCTGAGACGCTGGAATTCACTTCGCGTCTGATCGAGCGCAAGCTGATGGATTTCGGAATCGAGGTCAAGGTGCTGACCGCCTTGCCGGGACCGGTCATCACCCGTTACGAACTCGAACCTGCGCCAGGCGTGAAGGGCAGTCAGGTGACTAATCTGGTCAAGGATCTGGCGCGTGCACTGTCGGTGGTCAGTGTGCGTCTGGTTGAGACGATTCCCGGCAAGACCTGCATGGGTCTGGAGATTCCCAATCCCAAGCGGCAGATCGTCTTCCTCTCGGAAATCCTCGGTTCGCAGGTCTATCACGACATGCATTCGCCGCTGGCCATCGCGCTCGGCAAGGATATCGCCGGTAAACCGGTGGTCGCCGATCTGGCGAAAATGCCGCATGTGCTGGTGGCAGGCACCACTGGTTCCGGCAAGTCGGTCGCCATCAACGCCATGATCCTGAGCCTGGTCTACAAGGCTGAACCCAGCCAGGTGCGGCTGATTCTGGTCGACCCCAAAATGCTGGAACTCTCGGTTTATGAGGGCATCCCGCATCTGCTGGCGCCGGTGGTCACCGACATGCGTCAGGCTGCCAGTGCGCTGACCTGGTGCGTGGCCGAAATGGAACGGCGCTACAAGCTGATGTCAGTGCTCGGGGTGCGCAATCTTGCCGGTTACAACCAGAAGATCCGCGAAGCGGAAAAAGCAGAGAGCCGGATTGGGAATCCGTTCTCGCTGACACCGGAAGAGCCGGAGCCATTGGAGGAGATGCCGACCATCGTCGTTGTTATCGACGAACTGGCCGATCTCATGATGGTGGTCGGCAAGAAGGTTGAGGAACTGATCGCACGCCTGGCTCAGAAGGCACGGGCCTGCGGCATTCATTTGGTGCTGGCGACGCAACGGCCGTCAGTCGATGTCATCACCGGCCTGATCAAGGCCAATATCCCTACCCGTATCGCTTTCCAGGTGTCGAGCAAGATCGACTCGCGCACCATTCTCGACCAGATGGGTGCCGAGGCTCTGCTCGGTCAGGGCGACATGCTGTATCAGCCGCCGGGTACCAGCAACCCGCAGCGCATCCATGGTGCCTTTGTTTCCGATCAGGAAGTGCATCGCGTGGTCGATTATCTGAAGACGTTGGGTGAACCAAATTACATCGAAGGCATTCTTACCGGAGCAACGGAAGAGAACGGCGAGAACGGGTTCAGTGCAGGTGAAGGCGGAGGTGAAGCCGATCCGCTTTATGATGATGCCGTCGCTATCGTACTGAAGACGCGCCGGGCCTCGATCTCTTCCGTGCAGCGGCAACTTCGCATCGGTTATAACCGTGCCGCCCGCTTGATCGAGGATATGGAGCGTGCGGGCCTGGTTTCTGCAATGCAGAGCAACGGCAACCGTGAAGTGCTTGCTCCAAAATCAGAATGAACTTGTTGAGGAATCCATGCGCAAACTTGTTTTTACCCTGTTTTTCCTGTTGCCAGTGGCGGCTCATGCGGCCGGCACGCAACGCCTGACGCAGTTCTTCGATAAGATCACTTCGCTGCGTGCCCAGTTCGAGCAGGTGGTGACCGACAATCGCGGACAGAAAGTGCAGGAAGTCAGCGGTACCATGCAGATCCTGCGGCCAGGAAAATTCCGTTGGGATTACCGCCAGCCCTATGAGCAGGAGATCGTCGGTGACGGCACGCGCATCTGGCTCTACGACCCGGAACTGAATCAGGTGACGGTACGCAACATGAGCCAGGCCATTGGGTCGAGCCCGGCGGCCTTGCTGGCCGGTAGCAAGGAAGTTGAAAAAAACTTTACGCTGCAGGACATGAAGACCAACGACGGTCTGGAATGGGTGGCAGCGAGCCCGAAAGGGCAGGATAGCGGATTTGACCAGGTCAGGCTCGGTTTCGGCAAGTTGGGGCTGGAAAGAATGGAATTGCAGGACAGCTACGGCAACCTCACTGCGATTCGCTTTTCGTCTGTCGAAACCAATCCTGGCTTGAGTGAGCAGATTTTCATGTTCAAACCACCAGCCGGTGCCGATATCGTTGGCGAATAAGTAGCCCGCATACAGCAGTTGAATCGAAAAAATAAGCAGTCAATCTGTTGCAAAATTGCAACAGATTGACTGCTTTACCTATAATCAAATGTGAAAATCTCCTGTGTTTATGTATAGTTACCGCTAAATATACATAAAAACCAAATCGGGGATGATTCAAATGTTCACGCAACGTCTGCAGACGCTGATACTGACCTTCCTGCTTGCTACTTTCTCACTGATGGCGCTGGCTGATGAAAAGCTTGACCAGGCCGCTCAACTCATCAAACAAAAGAATTTCAAGCCAGCCTATGAACTGCTGGAGCCACTAGAATCCGAACGTGCCGGCGAGATCGATTACGACTATTTGCTCGGCGTGGCAGCCATCGAGAGCGGTCAGGTTTCGCGCGGTGTGTTTGCGCTGGAGCGCGTGCTAGCCCAACAGCCCAATCATCTTAGTGCGCGTGCCATGATCGCCAAGGGCTACTTCAGGGGTGGTGAAGCTGAGAACGCACGAGCCGAATTCCAGAATATTCTCGGGCAAAGCGATGACCCGCAGCTGAAAAAACTGATCGAGGACAACATGTCGGCTGTCGATAAGGCGACCGGCCAGGCCACGACATTCGCGGCCTTCATCGACGGCGGCTGGGGCTTCGACAGCAACATCAACAGCGCAACTTCAAACTCGACGGTGGTAGCCCCCGGTATCGCACCCGGTCTTAATCTCACCCTTGCCAGTGCTTCGCGTGAACAATCCAGCAAATATCTCAGCCTCGCTGCCGGTGCCTCTTTCAGGACGCCGCTGAGCAAGAATCTGAGCCTGTTCGGTTCGGTACAGGGCAGCACTCGCACCAACTGGAACGAAAACATGTTCGACCCCAGCTTTGTGGATTTCTCGCTCGGCCTCAATTACAAGCGTTTCATCGACAGCTTCACGATTGCCCTGCAGCGCAACAACTACGATATTGACGGCAACCGCTTCCGCAAATCGCATGGCGTGGCAGCGCAATGGCAACGTCAGCTTGACGACCAGAATCAGGTGAGCCTGTTCTTGCAGACCGCCGACCTCAATTATCCGCAATCCGGTGGCGTGCGCGATGCGCAGCGGAACGTGGGCGGCGTTGCCTGGGGCCATGCGTTTAGCGGCGACAAGGCGCCGGTGGTCTACCTCAGCGGCTACTATGGCCAGGAAGATACGGACAAATCGCGGTTCGATTTCCTCAGCAATGAATTTTACGGAGCCCGCATCGGTGGCCAGATGGTGCTGAACTACAAGCTGGTGGCGTTCGCTAACACAAGTTACGAGGTTCGTGAGTACGACAAGCAGGATCCGGCCTTTCTCAAGACGCGTGAGGATGACCAGTTCGACTTTTCGGTCGGCATGCGTTATCTGCCAATCGCCGGCTGGACCATACGGCCGCAGCTCAGCTATCTGAAGAACGATTCCAACATCAGCCTGTTCGACTTCGATCGCACGGTGCTGTCGGTCAATTTCCGCAAGGACTTTGACTGGTAATTCCGGCTGGCACTGGTCAAGAGGATACACATCATGAAAACTGCACATTACAGATTGAATTCCGGGGCCATGATCGCATTGGCCATTTCTGCGGCCTTTCCCATCACCACGCAGGCGGCGGCCGGACGCGTCGAATTCGCCATCGGCGGCGTGACCGCGACGACAGCCAGCGGTGAGAGTCGCGCGTTAAGCAAGGGTGCCGAGATCAATTCCGGCGACACCATCAAGACCACAGATGGTCGCGTGCAGGTCAGGTTCACCGATGGTGGTTACATGTCCCTGCAGCCGAATACCGAGTTCGTCGTCGAGAATTACAGCTACGACGGTAAACAGGACGGCAGCGAGCGCGGCTT
>DLMX01000104.1:467-4970 GCA_002479405.1 Methylophilaceae bacterium UBA7525 | reverse complement strand
TTGTAAAGCCGCTGATAATGACTGAACGGCGACAACATCTTTTCATGATGGCTCTTGAAACAGCTCTGGATGATCAGCTCGCAGCGCGCGTCCGACAGGTTGTTCAGATCCTTCTCTGCCAGTAGCGCCAGCAAGGGGTCGCGCATCTCGCCCGTCCTGAACTGTTCCGCATAGTCTTCCAGTTGATCGAGCAGAACCGGCACAAAATTGAAAGTCACGCGCGCCGCGGGATTGGATTCGAGATGGTGGGCCATGTCGGTGTAATCCTTCAGCGCATGCAGATAGGTCCAAGGCAGGACGTATTCGCCGGTAATGCTGTCCCGATAATCCGGCTGATGCATGTGCCAGTAGAGATTGAGGTAAAGCTTGGATGACGCAGACATTGGTAAAACCTTTATTTCCAAAGAAACCGTTGATGCACCCCCAAGGGCGCATGCTGAAACTATCGCGCGTAATGTATCCCCTGCCCCAGCATTTCCGATGTCACCAGGGTGATGCCGTTGGGCGATACGTGAAAGCGTTTGCGATCCTCCTCAGGGTTGACGCCGATCTGCATGCCTTCAGGGATGCGGGTTGCCTTGTCCACAACAACGTTCTTCAGCACCACATTGCGTCCGACTTCAACTTTGGGCAGGAGGACCGCGCCATCGATTTCACTGTAACTGTGTACGCGCACATCTGAAAACAACACGGAATTGTGCACCTTGGTACCACTGATCAGACAGCCGCCGGAAACCAGAGAATCGGTCGCGCCACCGCAACGCCCCTCATCATTGAATACGAACTTGCATGGCGGCAATTGTTCCTGATGTGTCCAGATCGGCCAGGAATGATCATAAAGATTCAATTCTGGCACTACTTTGGTCAGTTCCATATTAGCTTCCCAGTAAGCATCTACCGTACCAACATCGCGCCAGTAGTAGTTGCCATTGGCTGCACCCACACAACTGTCGGTGAATCTGTGGGAATAGACCCGATATTTCTTGATTAAATAAGGGATGATGTCATGCCCGAAATCGTGCGTGGAATTGCGATCATCCGCATCGCGAATCAACTGTTCGTACAAGAATGAGGCATTGAACACATAAATACCCATGCTGGCAAAAGCCTGGGTCGGATCGTCCGGCAAGGGATCGGGATTGGGGGATTTCTCCTTGAAATCGACGACACGCGAATTCTCATCGACCTTTAGCACACCAAAGGCCTTGGCGTCCTCGATCGGCACATTGATGCAGGCGATAGTCATATCAGCCTTGTTACGCACATGATCTGCCAGCATCTGACCATAATCCATCTTGTAGATATGGTCGCCGGCAAGGATCAGCACATACTCGGGCGTCATCATGCGCAGAATATCGAGGTTCTGGAACACGGCATCGGCCGTACCCTTATACCATTCTTCTTCTATGCGCTGCTGCGCTGGCAGCAGTTCCACGAACTCGTTGAATTCGCCGCGCAGGAAACCCCATCCGCGCTGGATATGCTGAATCAGGCTGTGCGATTTGTACTGGGTGACAACGCCAACACGGCGGATACCGGAATTGATACAGTTGGAAAGCGGAAAGTCGACAATGCGGAACTTGCCGCCGAAAGGAACCGCAGGTTTCGCTCGCCAATTGGTCAGGTCCTTCAGCCGGCTACCTCGGCCACCGGCTAGAATCAGGGCTACCGTGTTTTTTGTTAGTGCGCTTATGAAACGAGAAGAAGTTAAATCCTGCTGCATTTTGAGCTCTCCTGATTTATAGTTTGGCATTGGCGAACGCCAAGGAAGCAGTAGTAACAGGCTGTCCCGCCTTTATCTACGTCCTTGAAGCCATTATAGGCGCGATTTTTGACGGGAATCTAGTAGAATCGAGCGGTAGCCGGAAAATTTCGAAAAACTTAAAGAGAGCAACCTTGGCCAAGCCTAAGCAAGACATCCAGCAACAATGCATTCTTGATGCCAGGCATCACGACCCCTTCGCCTATCTCGGACTGCATGATGCGCCAAAGGGCGAAACAACCAGGCAAGTTTTCCGCACCTTCCTGCCTTATGCAGAGCGCGTATGGCTGAAAACCGCCGAGGGCTGGGACCCGCTCACACGCATGCATCCCAACGGCATGTTCGAATGGCATGGAGACGGATTGGTCAGGCCCTGCCTGCTGCGCATCGAAGCCAATGGTTCCAGCCATGAGCAACACGACCCCTACACCTTCCCTTCCAGCCTGACCAGCGACGAGATGTACCTGTTCGGCCAAGGCCGCCTGCTACAGGCGCATCAGACCATGGGCGCACACCTGATCGCGCAGCATGGCATTGACGGGGTGCGCTTTGCCGTCTGGGCACCCAATGCGGAACGCGTCAGCGTCATAGGCAACTTCAACCAGTGGGATGGCCGTATCCATCCGATGCGTGCACACGGCTCCAGTGGCATCTGGGAAATATTCATCCCCAACCTGGGCGTCGGCGAACTCTACAAGTTCGAGATCCGCAATCGCGATAGTGGTCACATCCATGTCAAGACCGACCCTTACGGCTTCAGCTTCGAGCAAAGACCGGGCACCGCCGCCAAGGTCACTTCATTGACGCATCACACCTGGCAGGACCAGGACTGGCTGCAGAAACGCGCAGCCGTCGACTGGTTGCATGCGCCTTTCAATTTCTATGAGATGCACCTCGGTTCATGGAAGCGCAATGCGCAAGGCTATTTCCTCAATTACCGCGAACTCGCGGCCGAACTGATTCCCTACGTCAAGGAAATGGGCTACACCCATATCGAGCTGTTGCCAGTCTCTGAACATCCGCTGAATGAATCCTGGGGTTATCAGACCACCGGCTATTTCGGCGTCACCAACCGGTTCGGCACGCCGGACGACCTGCGCTTTTTTGTCGATGCCTGCCACCAGGCCGACATCGGCGTCATCCTCGACTGGGTACCCGGCCACTTCCCCAAGGACGATTGGGCGCTGGCTCGCTTTGACGGCACCGCACTTTACGAGCATGAGGATCCGCGCCTGGGGGAACACCAGGAATGGGGCACCTATGTCTTCAATTACGGGCGCAACGAAGTACGCAATTTCCTGCTGGCCAATGCCTATTACTGGCTCAGCGAGTTCCATATCGATGGCCTGCGTGTGGACGCGGTCGCTTCCATGCTTTATCTGGATTACGCCCGCAAACATGGCGAATGGCTGCCCAACCAGTACGGCGGGCGGGAAAACCTGGACGCCATCGAATTCCTCAAACAGCTGAATGTCATGGCGCATGAGGATTTCCCCGGAGCACTGACCATCGCCGAGGAATCCACAGCCTGGCCCATGATCTCGCGCCCGGTCTATCTGGGTGGCCTCGGCTTCTCCATGAAATGGAACATGGGCTGGATGAACGACACGCTGAGCTATATCGAGGAAGACCCGATCCACCGCCGCTATCATCATGACAAGCTGACCTTTGGCCAGCTTTATGCCTACAGCGAGAATTTCGTGCTTCCCTTCTCGCATGACGAGGTCGTGCACGGCAAGCGCTCCCTGCTGGACAAGATGCCAGGTGACACCTGGCAGAAATTCGCCAACCTGCGCCTGCTGCTGACCTATCAGATGACGACACCGGGCAAGAAGCTCAATTTCATGGGTAATGAATTCGGCCAGGGGCGTGAATGGAATGTCAACGCCAGCCTGGATTGGCATCTGCTCGACACCCATTGGCATCAGGGCGTGCAACTGGTCGCCAAGGACCTGAATCGTCTGTACCGACACGACCCTGCACTCCACGAACTGGACTTCGAGTCGGAGGGTTTCGAATGGGTCGATTGCTATGACTCTGACCAATCCGTCATCAGCTATATGCGTAAAGCCCGTGATGGGAGCTTTGTGCTGGTAATACTGAACTTCACGCCGGTCCTGCGCGAGTCCTACCGTTTGGGCGTACCCGTAGCCGGCCACTATACGGAAATATTCAACAGTGATGCAGCCTGTTACTCAGGCAGCAACCAGGGAAATGGAGCCGGAGTCGACAGTGAGCCTACCCCCTGGATGCACCATCCTCAATCCATTGTTGTGACCTTGCCGCCTTTAGCCGGGGTCATTTTTAAGTTAAAATAACGGCCAATTCGGATCTTATTCACTTAAAAAAATCAATTAAATAATCACACACTAAATGACAAACCCTACCAATTTTCCTGTCTGGCAAGCCCTGGCCGAACATCAGAAAGAAATCTTCCCGCTACACATGCGGGATATGTTTGATAAAGAACCGGAACGCTTCCAGAAATATTCGTTGCAAGTCGGCGACATGCTGCTGGACTATTCAAAGAACCGCATCACCGACAAGACGCTCTCTCTGCTGTTTCAACTGGCACGTGACATGAATCTGGAAGGCATGCGCGACAAGATGTTCGCCGGCGAAAAAATCAATTTCTCCGAACATCGCGCGGTATTGCATACCGCCCTGCGCAACCGCAGCAACACCCCAGTCCATGTCGACGGCCGGGATGTCATGCCGGACGTCAATCGCGTGCTCGCCCA
>DLMX01000104.1:0-224 GCA_002479405.1 Methylophilaceae bacterium UBA7525 | reverse complement strand
AACATCGGCATCGGCGGCTCCGATCTCGGCCCACTGATGGCCTGCAACGCCCTGAAGCCCTATGCCTCTGATATCAATACACACTTCGTCGCCAACGTCGACGGTGCGCATCTGGCCCGGACGCTGGAAGTCTGCAATCCCGAAACCACCCTCTTCATCGTGGCATCGAAGACCTTCACCACGCAGGAAACCATGACCAACGCCCGCTCTGCGCGCGCCTGGTT
>DLMX01000030.1:6361-6644 GCA_002479405.1 Methylophilaceae bacterium UBA7525 | reverse complement strand
ATGTCGTTCATTGATGGCAAGCCTCACCTGACCACCTGCATCACCAGCGTCCCCACGGATTTTGCCGTGTTGAGCCGCGATGCGCTGAACACCATTCAGGATGAAGCGCCGCGACTGGGTAACAAACTGCTGCTGGCCTTGCTGAAACTCGTCTCTGCCCGCCTGCGTATAGCCAGCCGCCATTCACTATCCAGTATCGCCTGATGCATTTTGCAAGGCGCTATTCATGGCACATGCCATAGCTCATGAGCACCATCGTCAAGAGGAGTCTGAAGTGATGAAA
>DLMX01000030.1:1799-6288 GCA_002479405.1 Methylophilaceae bacterium UBA7525 | reverse complement strand
GTCTCTGCCCGCCTGCGCATAGTCAGCCGCCATTCACTATCAAGTATCGCCTGATGCATTTTGCAAGGCGCTATTCATGGCACATGCCATGGCCCATGAGCACCATCGTAAAGAGGAGTCTGAAGTGATGAAAAAACATTTGGAAAGATTGATAAAGGCCTGTTTGCTTGTCTGCACCCTGGCATTCGTACCGCCTTCGCTGGCAGCCTCATCCGATTACAAGCTGGGCGCCGGTGACGTGATCCGCATCAGTGTTTTCCAGAATGCAGACCTGGAACTTGAGACACGTATTTCCGAGGATGGCAGCATCAGATATCCGCTGATCGGCACAGTAGAGCTTGCCGGCCTTTCAACCAGTGCTGCCGAGCAGCTGATCGCGGAAAGACTCAGCAGCGGCGGTTTCGTCAAGCGTCCGCAGGTCAATATCAATGTGGTGGATGCACGCAGCAGCCAGGTTTCGGTCATCGGCATGGTGAATGAGCCCGGACGCTATGCGCTGGAGAGTGGTCGCATGCGGCTTACTGCCGTGCTGACTCTGGCTGGCGGCCTCATGCCCGAGGCTTCCGATATCGTCATCGTCACCGGCCAGCGCGATGGCAAGCCGTTCCGCCAGGAGGTCGATTTGCCGGCGCTGTTTCTGGATGAAGGCAGCGAGAACAACATCTTCATCGCCGCCGGTGACGAGATATACGCTCAGCGCGCGCCGGTGTTCTACATCTATGGCGAGGCGCAGAAGCCCGGCTCCTATCGGGTGGAGCGTAATATGAGCGTGATTCAGGCGCTGGCCCAGGGCGGCGGCCCGACGGTCAGGGGTACGCAGCGCAATATCAAACTGCTGCGCCGCAATGCCGATGGCGTGACCGAAGAACTCAAGCCAAAACTGACGGACCTGATCCGCGCGGACGATGTGATCTTTGTCAGTGAGAGTTTGTTCTAGATGTTGCCGATGAACCTCACCAGCCTGTTACTGATCGTCAGGGCGCGCCTGAAGATCGTGCTGTTCACCCTGGTCATGACCGTGCTGACGGCCGCTGTCATCAGCCTGCTGATGCCGAAATACTACAAGGCCGGCACCCAGCTGGTGGTGAATTACAAGGGTGCGGATGCGCTGACCGGCCATTCGAACCCATCGCAGCTGATGCCCGGTTACCTGGCAACGCAAGTGGACCTGATCAAGAACCGCCGGGTGGCGCTGCAGGTCGTTGATGATCTGCAGCTGGTCGAGCAGGAAGCCATGCAGGCGGAATTCATGGAAGCCACGGAAGGGCGTGGCGATATCCGCCAGTGGCTTGCCAGTCAGCTGCTCAAGCGTCTGGAGGTTTCCCCCTTGCGTGAGAGCAGTGTGCTGGAAATCGTCTACAGCGGACGTGACAGGGAGCTGGTCGCCGATGTGGCCAATGCCTTCGCTGCGGCCTATCAGGATCTGACCCTGCAACTGAAAGTGGAGCCTGCACAGAAAGCGGCGAGTTATTTCAGCGACCAGGTCTCGGCGCTCAGGAACAACCTGGAACAGGCGCAATCGCGCATCTCGCAATACCAGCAGGAAAAGGGCATTACCAGCGCCGACGAACGGCTGGATATCGAGACCAGCAAGCTCAATGAACTATCGCAGCAACTGGTGATGGCCCAGGCTGCGGCCATTGAAGCGCAGTCGCGCCAGAGTAGTGCCATGAGCAGTGCGAATGAATCACCGGATGTATCCGCCAACCCGGTGATACAGGGGCTGCGCGTCGAGGCCGCACGGGCTTCGAGCAAGCTGGCCGAGTTGTCGGAACGGCTGGGCCCGAGCCACCCGCAATATGAGGCCGCGGCCGCGGAGTTGAAGAATATCCAGAGCCAGCTGCGTAACGAGATCGGCAGAACCTCGAACACGATCGCCAGTAGCGCCCGGATCGAGCAGCAACGGGCCGCAGAGCTGCGTGCTGAGGTGGCGGAGCAGAAGCGTAAGGTGCTGGAACTGAACCGCATGCGCGATGAGCTGGCAGTCTTGCAGAAGGATGTGGAAACTGCGCAGCGTGCCATGAACAATGTGACCGAGCGCTTCAGCCAGACTTCCATCGAGGCGCAGTCCAACCACATCGATATCGCCGTGCTGTCTGCAGCGCAGGAACCGGGTTCTGCCTATACGCCGAAGATCCCCTTGAATATCGCGCTGGCGCTGGTCGTCGGCACGGTGATGGGTATCGGCCTCGGGCTTATCGCCGAGATGCTGGATCGCCGCGTGCGCAGCAGTGATGACCTGGCGGAGTTGCTCAGAGTGCCGGTGATTTCCATGACCAACAGAACGCACCGGGTGACCGGTCCCAAACAGTTGCCGGGCCAACCCGGAAGATACCTGCCTTCCGCCTAGGACCGTGATGAATAGGACCAAGATGAATATCAGCCATATCAATCCAACACCCATGACGCCGGATGGCCGCCGGCCGATGATGATCGGCCAGCTGCTGGTGGAAATGGGCAAGCTCACCAGCGACCAGCTGACGCGTGCACTGGCTTTGCAGCAGCAATCCGGCATGGTTTTCGGCGAAGCCGCCAAAAAGCTCGGGTTCGTCAGTGAATCCGATATTCAGCGTGCCTTGGCCATCCAGTTTGAATATTCCTATCTGCCGCGCCATGAGGAAACCTTCAGCCGCCGGCTACATGCGGCCTATGAGCCGTTCTCGCAGCAGGTCGAAGCCTTGCGCGCATTGCGCAGCCAACTGGTGCTGCGCTGGTTCAACCAGGGCTTCAAGACGCTGGCGGTCGTTTCGGCAAATGCCGGCGAAGGCTGCAGTGATCTGGCCGCTAATCTGGCCGTGGTTTTTTCACAGCTGGGTGAGCGCACGCTGCTGATAGATGCCAACCTTAGAGCGCCGGAACAGCGCAGGATTTTCAAACTGCAGCAGCCTCGCGGCTTGTCGGATGTGCTCATCGGTCGCAGCGACCTGAGCGTGGTCTGCCGCTTTGAGTCACTCAACAATCTGTCGGTGCTGGGCGCCGGCACGGTTCCGCCCAATCCGCAGGAACTCCTGAGCCGCCGCGGCTTCGCTGCCTTGCTGGATAAAGCCCGCGAACAATATGACATTGTCATCGTCGATACGCCGCCAGCTGTCGTGACCTCTGATGCCCAGGCCATTGCCGCCAATTGCGGCGGTGCGCTGCTGGTATCGCAACGCAACCTGACGCGCATGGCCGATCTGGCCAATGTGCGGGACCAATTGCTGGTCTGTGATGTGCAGATCGTCGCCGCCATCGTCAAGGACAGCTAGGCATCAGCAATGGAGAACATTTGAATGGCTGCTGCCGGCTTGCTTAGGTCATCGGGCAACACACTCGCCACGACGGTGGTGATTACTGCCATAGGGTTTATCACTTCGGTCATCACCGCCCGTGTGCTTGGCCCCGAGGGCCGGGGGCTGCTTTCTGCCGCGCTGCTGATCGCCACGCTGGGCGGCAACATCGCCTTGTTCGGCATGGCCAACAGTTTTATCTACCACAAGGGCACCGGCCGTCCATTCAATTACAAATTGTTCATGGTGGCTTCGCTGCTGTTTGCCGCCGGATTCTCGGTCCTCATCGGCTATTTCGGCTTGCAGCTGACGAGCGAGATACAGCTGCACGGGCAGTGGCTGCTGATACTGCTGCTGACCAGCATCACGGCGACACAAGGTTATTTTTATGCCCTGAGCCAGCTTCAGGCCAAGCTGCATTTCTTCAACCTGATGCGCTTTGTGCTGGTGGCCGGCAATCTCATCCTGTTATTGGGGTTGCTGGCGATTTACGAGGAAGTCGATTTCCGCAAGATTCTTCTGACGCAGACCATTGTCAGCGCGGTGCTGACCATCATGGGTATTGCCTGGGCCCGGCACAACCGGGTGTGGGAGGGCGCAGACCACAGAAAACAGCCGGTAAGCTGGAAAAGCATGCTGCATTATGGCGTCAGCCATCATGGCACCGTGGTGCTGGGGCTGCTGCTGGTGAATTTCGACAAGGTCGCGCTGTTGAATATCGGCACCATCATCGAGTACGGCTTTTATGCCCTGGCCTTTACTACCTCGCGCCTGATCGGCGCCCTGCAGGAGGCGGTATCCACGGCGCTTTATTCGCGTTTTGCCGGCAAGGATGTCGACGCGCTTTCCTATCATGTGCGCGCGGCATTCCGCCTGACTTTTGTGCCCATGCTGACGCTGGCCGCCATCGGTGCATTGCTGTCGCCCTGGCTGATCATCTGGGTCTACGGCGATTCATTTGCGCCGACCGTGATTCCGTTTGCGGTGCTGTTGTTCGAGTGCGTGATAGCCGGAGCCAGCTGGACTTTGGCACAGCGTTTCAATGCCGGCGGCCGGCCCGGCCTGGTATTCATGCGGCAGTTCATTTCGGTGTTGCCGGTCTTCATGGCGCTGCCGTTCCTGCCCGCGGAAAACATTCATGTCTATCTGAGCCTGCTGATGCTGGCCGGTGCGGTACTGAGGCTGTCGGTCACGATGGCGATCTATCCGCTGGTGCTGAA
>DLMX01000030.1:0-1479 GCA_002479405.1 Methylophilaceae bacterium UBA7525 | reverse complement strand
TTCCATTATGTCGATATCCCGGTGCACGGCAATGTCGGGGATTTGCTCATTATGCACGGCACGCTGGCGTTTTTCCGCAAGCATGGCCTGCGTCCCCGCATCACGGCGCCGGCCTTTGCCTATGACAACGGCTGGATACGTCATGACGACGTGATCGTGTTCCATGGCGGCGGCAATTTCGGCGATCTTTATTCCGCCTATGGCATGCAACCCTTGCGCGAGCATGTGGTGGCCAGCCGGTCGCACAACACCATCATCGTGCTGCCGCAGTCCATCCACTTTTCGTCAGACACCGAAAGAAAGCGTTCTGCCGCCATCTTCCGCAGGCATCCGGATGTGCATATCTGCGTGCGGGATTTCAACTCGTACAAGATTGCCAGCGACTTCACCGATCACGTCTATCTGCTGCCTGACATGGCGCATCAGCTCTATCGCATCAACGCCGACCCGCAACTCCCGGCTAAAGGCGCACTGCGCATCAGTCGCACCGATGATGAAAAAAACGCATTCATGGCAGATGCGGAGCTGGATGTGCTGGCGACGACGGACTGGCCGCAGCTGGTCGGCGAGGGCGAGAAGTCCATCGAACGTTTTCGCAAAACCATGCGTATCGCGCACAAGGCCGGGCTGAGCCACGCCGGCAACCGCTTGCTGACCGATTCATGGGTGCGCTATTCGGCCAAGCTGGTGGACAAGGCCATCGAACTGTTCGGCCGTCATGAGCATATTTTTACCGACCGTTTGCATGGACACATTCTGGCCTGCCTCATGGATAAACCCAACACCGTCATCGATAACAGCTACGGCAAGAACTCGACTTACGTCAATGCCTGGACGGTGCCCAGCGAGCTGGTGAGCCAGCAGCGAATCTGAACTTCGATTAACAGGAAAAACCATGGCGACATTTGACGTATTGCTCCCGGTCAAGAATGGCATCGACTATCTGGCCGAATCGATAGAAAGCATCTGCCGGCAGACCTACCGCGACTGGCGCCTGCTGGTGCTCGATCACGGCTCCGATGACGGCAGTTTTGAACTGGCTGAAGCCTATGCCAGGCGCGATCCACGCATCGTCGTACACCGTTTGCCCTGGGCCAATGGGCTCGCCGGGCTGCTGAACGCCGGCCTCGATTTGTGTGATTGCAAATATGTCATGCGGCAGGACGCCGATGATGTTTCCTTGCCACATCGCATGCAGATGCTGGCCAACGCACTGGATGACGATGACGAGCTGGTGCTGGTCGGCTCGCTGGGCGATGTGATCGATGCTTCCGGCCGCAAGATCGGCATACTCGACATGCCCACCGGGCAATACGGCGTCCTCATCAGCACACCGTTCCGCACGCCGGTGGCGCACCCGACGGTAGCGATGCGCTTCGATGCGATTCAACGCCTGGGAGCGCGTTACGGTGTCGATTTCATCGGCGCGATGCCCGAAGACAAGCGCATCCAGGTACCGGGCCTGGCCGAGGATTATTT
>DLMX01000105.1:4494-7763 GCA_002479405.1 Methylophilaceae bacterium UBA7525 | reverse complement strand
GAACTGCACCGCGACTTCGGCCAGGTGGCTGACGGTCAACGTCACCTCCTGCAGATCGGCAAGGCCATTCAAATCGCGGCTGATGATACGCACCATGACCCGCTTGCGCAGCTTGCGCAAGGCGCGTTTAAGGCTGTCTTCATCGCCTATTTCCTGCGCTCGAAGCCAGTCACGCATCTGCTGCTGGGTAATCGGGGTCTGCAGGTTCTGCAGAATTTCGGTCAGCAATTCAGCATCACTCACCAGCAGACGTCGCAGGAACGGACTGCATTGTAAGGCATGGTGCAATCCGGCTTCTGGTTCGTGGTTTTTTTCGGGGGCTTCCAGTATTTCAGTGAGGGTTCGCATGTTGAAATCGCATATTGAAAATCGAGAGTGAAGTTAATTCCGGCTTTGCCTTAGAATTATAGGTTATGAAAACAGATTCAAACTGGCGTCTGCTTCCGGGATTCGAACAACTTGCTGCAATTTTCGGCAGCCTCGATGCAATATTCAGGCTGCAAGGTGAACATATCACCGGTGAACGCATCTCCAACGTCATTCGCGTCGAGCATCAGGGCATACGCTACTACGTTAAACGCTATTATGTTGCCGGTAAAGGCTTGCGACGCTTCTTCGGCAAACCGCGCATCCAGAGCGAATGGGAGAACCTGCTGTGGTTTGCACAACAAGGCATTCCAACGGCGCCGGTCGTTGCCTATGGCATGGAAAAGCGCTACGGCCTATTCCGGCGCGGCGCACTCATTACGCAGGAAATCCCGGACACCCGGGATCTGGCCGATATCGCCAGAAGCAATGACCCGAGACTGGCGGACCGGCAATGGGTCAAACACGTCAGCCAGCAGGTGGCCGATGCCATGCGCATCATGCACGCGCACCATTTCATCCATAACGATTTCAAATGGCGCAACCTGCTGGTAGACAGCCGTGGCCAGCTCTATTTGATCGACTGTCCGTTGGGCGATTTCTGGCGCGGAAAACTGTTCGAGCATCGGCTGTTGAAGGAATTCGCAACGCTCGACCGCGTGGCGCGCTACAAGTTGAGCAATACCCAGCGCCTGCATTTTTATCTGCAATACGTGCAGAAGGACAGACTGACCGCCGAAGACAAGGCCTTTCTGCGCAAACTCGCACAACGCAAGGAGCGCAGGGTCAGCAGCTTTGCCCGGGAGTGAGTGGTGAATCAAGTGCATTATTCAAGCCACAGAGAGCACAGAGAAAAACCTCTGCCCAACTTTTCGATATGAAGTTCAGGCGCCGAAGCACGCCCTGGATTTACCAGATGCTTTTCTCTGTGGTCTCTGTGTCCTCTGTTGCTAAAAATCAAATCCCTGTTTCGATTAGGTTTCAACTGCCTTATCACGTAAAATAGCGCCTTTTTCGTCTTTAGCCAGCCCCATGAGTACCTTGCAGGAAGAAATCAAACGCCGTCGCACCTTTGCCATCATCTCCCACCCGGATGCAGGTAAAACCACGCTTACCGAAAAACTGCTGTGGTTCGGCGGTGCGATTCAGGTCGCCGGCGAAGTGCGTGGCCGCAAGGCGGCACGTCACGCCACCTCGGACTGGATGGAGCTGGAAAAGCAGCGCGGCATCTCGGTGACCTCCTCGGTCATGCAGTTCCCCTACCGCGAACACATGATCAACCTGCTCGACACACCGGGTCACGACGACTTTTCGGAAGATACTTATCGTACGCTCACCGCAGTGGACTCGGCCGTCATGGTCATAGACTCGGTCAACGGCGTCGAAGCGCAGACCATCAAGCTGCTCAACGTCTGCCGCATGCGCGACACTCCCATCATCACTTTCATCAACAAGCTGGACCGCGAATCGCGCGCACCCATCGAGTTGCTGGACGAAATCGAATCAGTGCTCGGCATGCAATGCGCGCCGATGACCTGGCCGATCGGCATGGGCAAGACCTTCCGCGGCGTCTACAACCTCTATACCGACAGCATTTCCTTCTTCGACCGCAATGCCGAAAAAGGCACCTCGGAAACGATTCAAGGCCTGGACAACCCACGGCTGGACGAACTGATCGGCCATCAGGCCGAAGAACTGCGCATCGATGTCGAACTGGTGCGCGGCGCCTCGCACAGCTTCGACAAGGACGCCTATCTTTCAGGCAAGCAGACGCCGGTCTATTTCGGCTCCGCCATCAATAACTTCGGCGTGCAATCCCTGCTCGATGCCGTGGTCGATCTCTCGCCTGCACCGCTGCCACGGCAGACCGCTACACGTCAGGTGGACCCGGATGAAGCGAAATTCTCCGGCTTTGTGTTCAAGATCCAGGCCAACATGGATCCCAAGCACCGCGACCGCATTGCCTTTCTGCGCGTGTGCTCCGGCCGCTTCGAACGCGGCATGAAAATCAAGCAGGCGTCTACCGGCAAATTGCTGGCGGTCAACAATGCCATCACCTTCATGGCACAGGACCGTACCACCATGGATGAAGCCTATTCCGGCGACATCATCGGCATTCCCAACCACGGCACCATCAAGCTCGGGGACACCTTCTCCGAAGGCGAGGCACTCAAGTTCATCGGCATCCCGTCCTTTGCGCCGGAATATTTCCGTCGTGCGCGCATCAAGAACCCGCTGAAAATGAAGCAGTTGCAATTGGGCTTGAAACAGTTGGCAGAAGAAGGCGCAACTCAGGTCTACCGGCCGATGTTGAGCAACGACATGATCCTGGGCGCCGTCGGTATTCTGCAATTCGACGTCGTGGCACACCGGCTCGAACACGAATACGGCGTCGATGTCGTATTCGAGAACGTCGATTGTTCGACCGCGCGCTGGCTGCGCGGCTCCGAAGCAGACTTGAAGTCGATTGCCGACAAGTATGGCTTCAACGTAGCGCTCGACGGCGCCGGCGATTACGTTTATCTCGCTCCCAACCGAGTCAATCTGCAGATGGCACAGGAGCGTTATCCAGACATCCGGTTCCTCGAAACCAGGGAAATCTTCTAGAAATATACCGGGAGTATTTCCCGAATCGGCCCCAGCCTCTTGCCCATTCCTCAACAGAACCTGTAATTTGCGATTGCATTGCAAGTCTTTGACCGCAATGCAATCCTTGCCGGCATCCTGGCCGGCTATCACTCTTACAGGGGAAAATAATGAAGAAACTTCTGCTTATCGTTGCAAGTGTCGTCGCTTTCTCGATGAATCCCGCCTTTGCTGCAGTCGACATCAATACCGCCACCGCCGCACAACTGGAAGCGGTTGACGGCATCGGCCCGAAAAAGGCTGAAGCCATTGTCGAG
>DLMX01000105.1:1192-4331 GCA_002479405.1 Methylophilaceae bacterium UBA7525 | reverse complement strand
CTGGGCAAGGCCAGCATCGACAAGATGCGCAACGAGCTGACCGTTGGAGGCGCCAAGAAAACGGCAGCTGCACCAGTCAAGAAATAAACTGCACCATCAGCAGCAAACAAAAAGCCCCGGAAATCCGGGGCTTTTTTATAGCACGCGCTTTTTAATTGCAAGATTACTTCACGCGCATGCCGGGCTGTGCGCCACTGTCAGGCGACAGGATAAAAGGCCCGCCGCGCTCGTCACTGGCCGCCAGCACCATGCCCTCGGACAAACCGAACTTCATCTTGCGCGGCGCCAGATTGGCAACCATGACCGTCAAGCGACCTTTCAGCGTTTCCGGATCATAAGCCGACTTGATACCAGCAAAGACGTTACGGGTCTTTTCCTCGCCGATATCGAGCGTCAGTTGCAGCAGCTTCTCCGCGCCTTCGACATGGTTGGCATCAACGATTTTGGCGATACGCAAATCGACCTTGGTAAAGTCGTCGATGCTGATATAACTGGCTTCTTCCGCCGCGGGGGCACTGGCTGCCGGGGCAGCAGGTGTTGTTGTTGCTTGCATGGTTTCCTTATTGGCTTCTGTCATGGCTTCTATCTGTTTAAGGTCAATACGGGTAATCAAATGTTCATAGGTCTTGATGGCATGGCCGGCCGGCAAGCTGGAATTCACCGCCTGCCAGTCCAGTGGGGCTACATTGAGGAATGCTTCGATCTGCCCGGCGAGCTTCGGCAATATCGGCTTCAGATACAAGGTCAGCAAACGGAACATTTCCAGTGCATCGGAGCTGACTTGCTGCAAGGCGGCGGTTTGCGCCTCGTCCTTGGCCATGACCCAAGGCGCTTTCTCCGCCACGAAGCCATTGGCAACGTCGGCCAGACGCATGATCTCGCGCAAAGCACGGCCAAAGTCTCGCTGTTCATAGCTCTCGGCAATGGCCGCAGCCTGCGACTGCATTTCAGCGATAACCGGGTTGTTGCCGGTCGGATTCAGTTTGCCGTCAAAACGCTTGCTGATGAACCCGGCCGTACGGCTGGCGATGTTGATGTACTTGCCGACCAGATCGGAATTCACGCGCGCGACGAAGTCCTCGAGGTTGAGGTCGATATCCTCCATCGTACCGTTCAGCTTGGCGGCATAGTAATAGCGCAAGTATTCCGGGTTCTTCACATGTTGCAGATAGCTCTCGGCGGTGATGAAGGTGCCGCGCGACTTCGACATCTTCTCGCCGTTGACGGTGAGGAAACCATGGGCGAACACCTTGGTCGGCGTGCGGTAGCCTGAGTATTGCAGTGTGGCCGGCCAGAACAGGGCATGGAAATACAGGATATCCTTGCCGATGAAGTGGTACAACTCAGTCTGGCTACCTGCTTTCCAGTATTCGTCGAAATTCAGCCCTGACTTGCTGCACAGGTTCTTGAAACTGGCCATGTAGCCGATCGGCGCATCGAGCCAGACATAGAAATACTTGCCCGGCGCATCCGGAATCTCAAAGCCGAAATACGGCGCGTCACGCGAGATATCCCAGTCGGACAGGCCGGATTCGAACCACTCGCCCATCTTGTTCGCCGCCTCGGCCTGCAAGGTGCCGGAACGGGTCCAGCTTCTGAGAAAATCCTCGCACTCGGACAGCTTGAAGAAGTAATGCTCGGTCTCCTTGCGCACCGGCGCCGCACCGGAAACCGCAGAGAACGGGTTGATCAGTTCGGTCGGGTTATAGGTTGCGCCGCAGACTTCGCAGGAATCGCCGTACTGGTCCTTGGCGTGGCACTTGGGGCACTCGCCCTTGATGAAACGGTCCGGCAGGAACATGTTCTTGACCGGGTCGTAGAACTGTTCGATGATTTTAGTGGCGATCTTGCCGTTGGCCTTCAGCACCTTGTAGATACCACTCGCCAGTTCACGGTTTTCCTCTGAATTGGTGGAATAGTAATTATCGAAATTCACCAGGAAACCGGCAAAATCGGCGCTGTGTTCGGCGTGAACGCGGTCGATCAACTGTTCCGGCGTAATGCCCTCTTTCTCCGCCCGCAACATGATGGGCGTACCATGCGTATCGTCGGCACAAACATAATGCACATCATGCCCCTGCATCTTCAGGAAGCGCACCCAGATGTCGGTCTGGATATACTCCACCAGATGGCCGAGATGGATGCTGCCATTGGCATAAGGCAATGCAGAGGTAACGAGGATTTTGCGTGGCTGTGTATCGGACATTTAGCGAGATTCGAGTTTCAAGTGACTGAACGAAACCGGCATTTTAGCAAATGCGGCGGGCTTGCGCTTTGCTATCTTGTGCCCAGCCAAATCGATGTTCACGCACTATCGCGTGCAAATTCAATCGCGCATGCAGTAAAAATGCACATGGGCTAAAATTGCTCCATCAACCAACACTTTGCAAAAGCAGGATTCCGGCATGGCCATCACAGAAACGCAGATTCAGGAAACACTCAAGACATTGCTCGACCCCAATACCGGCAAGGACTTCGTCAGCAGCAAATGCGTGAAGAACATCCAGATCAACGGCAACGACATCTCGCTCGACATCGTGCTGGGCTATCCTTCGAAGTCCGTACAAGCCGAAGTCCAACAACTGGTCACCAACAAACTGAAATCCCTGCCGGATGCCGGCAATGTGGCCGTCAATGTCGGTAGCCGTATCGTGCCGCACAGCGTACAACGCGGCGTGCAACTGCTGCCCAATATCAAGAACATCATCGCCGTCGCCTCCGGCAAGGGCGGCGTCGGCAAATCCACCACCGCCGTCAATCTGGCACTGGCGCTGGCGGCCGAAGGTGCCAGCGTCGGCATCCTCGACGCCGACATCTACGGCCCCTCGCAACCACAGATGCTCGGCATCAACGCCCGCCCGGAAAGCACAGACGGCAAAAGCATGGAGCCGCTGGAGGCGCATGGCATCCAGGCCATGTCCATCGGCTTTCTGGTCGATGTGGACACCCCCATGGTCTGGCGCGGCCCAATGGTCACCGGCGCACTGGAACAACTGCTGCGCGAAACCCGCTGGAAAGACCTCGATTACCTCGTTATCGACCTGCCACCGGGCACCGGTGACATCCAGCTGACCCTGTCGCAGAAAGTGCCGGTCACCGGCGCCGTCATCGTCACCACCCCGCAGGACATCGCCCTGCT
>DLMX01000105.1:0-1059 GCA_002479405.1 Methylophilaceae bacterium UBA7525 | reverse complement strand
AAAGTCGGCATCCCCATCCTCGGCATCGTCGAAAACATGAGCACACACATCTGCTCCAACTGCGGCCATGAAGAACACATCTTCGGCGCCGGCGGCGCAACCGCCATGTGCAAGGACTACAACGTCGATTTACTTGGCAGCCTGCCGCTGGACATCAAGATCCGCGAACAGGTCGACGGCGGCAAACCCACCGTCATAGCCGAACCGGACAGCAAAATCGCCGCCACCTACAAACAGATCGCCCGCACGGTCGGCATCAAGCTCTCGCAACAGGCGCTGGATCACAGCAGTAAGTTCCCGAATATCGTGATTCAGAATACCTGATCTACCGTGTCCAACCTAAAAGACTTCGTCGCAAAAATTCGACGCGAAAGGAATTTATCCGACGAAGTCCCCAGCTTTGACCCAAACAATGGGAATGAGAATGCCCGGTTTCTATTTCTATTAGAGGCGCCTGGCCCCAAAGCAATAGAAACCGGCTTTATCTCATTTGATAATCCTGATGAAACTGCCAGAAATTTCAAACGTCAACTTACATCCGCAGGCATAAACCGGAAAGATATTGCCTTATGGAATGTGGTGCCATGGTATTTGGGGAATGCATCTCAGACCAAGATCAGCGCAGCAACATCTCAAGACGTTAAGAGCGCACTGCACTATCTCAAAGAATTGCTTGGATTATTAAGCGACCTGGAATGTATCGTTCTCGTTGGCGCCGCCGCCAGAAAATCGCACGTATATCTGTCACAGCACACCAAGTTAAGAATTTTAAGCTGTCATCACCCGTCACCGCGCGCCATAAATATTTCTCCCGAATTCGATGACGAAAATATTTCAATTTTTAAGGCACTAAACAATTAACCGCTGTCAATTTGAGCTTGTAATCACCGGCCTCTTGCCGCACACCCCTGCTGCCATGCCGAGCAACGGAGACAATCCAAGGGGTTTCGGCGAGCACTGTATGAGCTCCGCAACAAGCCACGACGTTTGTGGCTTGTCAGGGCGGGGTGCGCAGCCGCTTGGGTTGTCGAGGAGCGCAGGGGAGCCGAAGGCCCAGGG
>DLMX01000097.1:13880-20835 GCA_002479405.1 Methylophilaceae bacterium UBA7525 | reverse complement strand
TCGATGGTCCAGTCGCCTGCTGGAATGGTGATACCAGCGTTAGCGGCTGTAGCGCCGAATGCCATGACGGCACCAGCAACTGCCATACCTAATTTCTTATTCATATCTATCTCCTGTTGCGTTTAATTTGCTGTTATTCAGTTTCGTTTTCACAAACCCGATAACAGAGTTCGCGAACTCCCCTTGCGGAAAGGTGTAACTAGTATGCCAAAGCACAAGCGGGCATCGCAACTAAATGCTGTGTTTTTGTGACACTTTTTGGTGCATTGTTGTTTTTTTGCAACAAGCGTTTTGTTGATACTTTCACAAAGCTTGGCAATGCATTGATTTAAATATATTAAATTCCGCATGCTCTCTCCTTCAAACCGGTGCCAGATCAACAGATACAAATAAACGCTCAACCCAAAATTCATCTTTCAGCCACAGAGAGCACAGAGTTCACTGAGGCCAGCCTGATCGCCATTGTTTGCTTTACGACGAGTACCGTAATTCGGCAGTCAGCTCTAGTCGTTTGCCACTGGCTAATAGATAAAACCCGGCTACCAGCTCCTTCAGCAATCAATATTGCATTTCATTATTTATGTATATACCCTTTGGATATACAAATTTATTGTGGAGGGTGGAATATGGACGCCAAAATTTTCCAGTCCGGCAACAGTCAAGCAGTGAGAATTCCAAAGGAGTTCCGGTTTGATGTGTCGGAAGTTGAAATCTTCAAGCGTGGCGATGAGATTATCCTGAAACCCAAACCTAAAAATCTGGGCGTGGCATTCAAGCTTTTCGGCGAATTGCCATCGGATTTCATGCAAAACGGTCGCGAGGACACCATTCCCCAAGATAGAGAGGCTCTTTAACCATGTATATGCTTGATACCAGTATCTGCATCTACATCATCAAGAAGCAACCTGATACGGTTTTGAAAAGGTTCGAGCAGCTGCCTGTCGGTTCACTCGCAATGTCGCTTGTGACTTATGGGGAGCTTGAATATGGCGCACTGAGAAGCAACAACGCCGATAAGGCTTTAGGCGTTCTTGAGGAACTGGTGAATTATATTCCTGTGCCACCTGCCGGGCGCGATGTTGCAAAACACTATGCTGACATCAGAGCCAAACTCACAGTCAAAGGCTCACCGATAGGCAACAATGATCTCTGGATTGCCGCGCATGCCAGATCTCTCGGGTACACGCTTGTCAGCAACAATATCAAGGAATTTAATCGCGTCGAAAATCTTCAATTGGAAAACTGGGTGTAATCCAGGCAGAAAGACTCTCAATCACAAAGCAATCGCTGCCGCTTCCGGCCATTAGAGCGATTGCTCCTCGATGGCAAACAATCTGCGGTATTCACGTATCGCAAAACGGTCTGTCATGCCGGCGATGTAATCCGCCACCGCGCGCGGCTGATCATTCTCCGCATATGCGCGGAATTCATCCGGAAGCAGGCCCGGATCTTCAATGAAGACATTGAACAATTCGCGGATGATGAGGCGCGCCTTGGCGCTCATGCGATTGACGCGGTAATGCTGATAGAGCCGGCTGCGCAGGAAGTGCTTCAATTCCAGTTGCTGCTTTTGCATGTTTTCACTGAAAGTGATCAGCGGCGGATTTTGCCGCACTTCATCCACACTCTGTGGATTGGCAGCTGCAATCAGCCTACTGCTGTACTGGCAAAGATCGACTATCTGCGCATTGATCATACGGCGCACGGTCTCATGTATCAGCCGCCGCCCTTCCAGCACAGGATAAAGCTTTCTAACCAATTGCAGGTGTTCGGAGAATATCTGCACTTCGGATAACTGTTCCAGCGTGATCAGACCCGAGCGCAAGCCATCATCGACATCATGGTTGTTATAGGCGATCTCGTCGGCGAGATTGGTGACTTGTGCTTCCAGAGAGGGCTGCTGCTTTTTGAGAAAGCGCTCGCCGACTTCGCCAAGCTGCTTTGCGTTCTTGACGGAACAATGCTTAAGGATACCTTCGCGCATCTCGAAGCTGAGGTTGAGGCCGTCGAATTCGGCGTAGCGCTGTTCGAGGTAATCGACCACACGCAGGGACTGCAGATTGTGCTCGAAACCGCCGTGCTCTTTCATGCAGTCATTGAGCGCATCCTGTCCCGCATGACCGAACGGGGTATGACCCAGATCGTGCGCCAATGCAATGCCTTCCACCAGATCTTCCTGCAACTGCAAATTGCGTGCGATGGCACGTGCGATCTGTGCGACTTCCAGGCTATGCGTCAGGCGCGTGCGAAAGAGGTCGCCCTCGTGATTGACGAAAACCTGGGTCTTGTATTCCAGCCGGCGGAATGCACTGGAATGGATGATGCGATCACGGTCACGCTGAAACTGGTTGCGGCCATAGGGCGCAGGCTCCTCATGCGCGCGGCCGCGGCTCTGCTCCGGATTGGCCGCATAGATGGCAAGTTCAGTCATGCACTGTCGAAGCCAGGGTCTGTTTCAACAGATCGGCATCGTAATCGCTGGTCAACACGGATTTGCCTATGCCTTGCTGCAACACCAATCGAATCTTGCCATCCTCCACTTTCTTGTCCAGCCCCATGAGGTCAAGATAGCGTTCAACCCCACCAAGATCGGGGGCGTCAACCGGCAACCTGGCGGCAACGAACAGTTTGCGAATACGATCGACTTCCGCCTCGCTGAGCCAGCCGAGACGGCGTGAAAGATCGGCTGCCAGCATGGTACCGGCAGCGACTGCTTCGCCATGCAGCCAGACACCATAACCCATGGCGTTCTCGATCGCATGGCCAAATGTATGGCCAAGGTTGAGCAATGCGCGCTCCCCGCTTTCCCGCTCATCGGCGGCCACGACTTCCGCCTTATTCTGGCAGGAGCGATAGATGGCATAACTCATTGCGGCAGGTTCAAGTGCGTTGAGCTGGTCGATATTGCGCTCTATCCATTCAAAGAAATCATGGTCGCGAATCAGACCGTATTTGATGACTTCCGCCATGCCTGCTGCCAATTCAGCTTGCGGCAGCGTGTTCAACGTGGCGATATCCGCCAGCACAATCTGCGGCTGATAAAAGGCGCCTATCATGTTCTTGCCCAGCGGATGATTGATACCCGTCTTGCCGCCGACCGAGGAATCCACCTGCGAAAGCAGGGTGGTCGGTACCTGGATGAACGGCACGCCGCGCAGATAGGTAGCCGCGGCATAGCCGGTCAGATCTCCGATGACTCCGCCGCCCAGCGCGATCAGCGTTGTTGTGCGCTCGCAACGGTTCTGCAGCAGAGCATCATAGATCTGGTTAAGCGTGTCGCTGTTCTTGTAAGCCTCACCATCCGGCAGGATGACGGGGATCACGCTGACCCCCGCATTCCTTAGCGGTTGTGCGATGACCTCAAGATACAAGGGCGCAACCGTGGTATTCGTGATTATGGCCACCTGCTTGCGCTTGAGGTGCGGCAGGATGAGCTCCGGCTGTGCCAGAAGATTGGTACCTATATGAATCGGATAACTTCTGTCACCCAGTGCTACGTTAAGAGTCTGAATTTGTTGCATGAGGCTTTGCCTGTGATTGCTGTTCGG
This sequence comes from Methylophilaceae bacterium UBA7525, assembly GCA_002479405.1. GTDB lineage: Bacteria > Pseudomonadota > Gammaproteobacteria > Burkholderiales > Methylophilaceae > UBA6140. The sequence continues at coordinate 17,287 of DLMX01000097.1, read as the reverse complement.
TTTGTGGTTCTTTTTGCAAATGGGTTTGAACCTTCCCCCGACCATTGGTTTGAAGCTGGTTCAACCTCTTTTCTATCTCATGAACGATACTGCCGACCGCCTGACCGCCAGTGTCGACAATGATCGATGCCACTTCCTGATAGAGCGGGTCTCTCTGCTCGAACAATTGCTCGAGTTTCTGACGCGGGTTGTCAGTTTGCAACAAAGGCCTGTTTTTGTCATTGCGCGTCCTTTGCCATAACTCATTAACATTGGCGCGCAGATAAACCACTGTGCCGTTATGCTTTAAAATCTCGCGGTTCTCCGGCAGCAATACCACACCGCCCCCGGTAGCCAGCACGATATTGTCGGTATGCGCCAGCTCCTCGATGACAGCAGCTTCGCGACGGCGGAAACCGGCCTCGCCTTCCAGTTCAAAGATCAATGGAATGTTGACGCCGGTGCGACGCTCGATCTCATGATCCGAGTCATAAAACTCCTTGTTGAGGTGTTTGGCCACCAGACGACCGACCGTCGTCTTACCTGCCCCCATCAATCCGACAAAAAATATGTTTGCCACAATAAAAAATACCCACCAGTTGATGGCAGGTATTTTAAGGGATTAATGCCTTGCTGTCAGATTATGGCCGCAAGGCAATACGCTAGCAGATCACATTGCCACGTCGCACTAGCGCAGACTCAGATTTTCATCCAGCACTCTGGGCGTGATAAAGATCAGCAGTTCGGTTTTTTCATCTGTCCTGCTGGTGCGCTTGAACAGATGTCCGAGCACGGGCAAGTCTCCAAACAGCGGCACCTTGTCCACATCCTTGCGTTGGGTCTGCTCATAAATGCCGCCAAGCACTGCGGTTTCCCCATTGGCCACCAGCACCTGGGTTTCCACACGCTGCGTCTCAATTGATGGCACCCCTGCAAACACAGTACCGACACGATCCTTTTTCACCAGCAGATCCATGATGATCTTGTCATCCGGCGTGATCTGGGGCGTCACATCCAGACTCAGAGTCGCCTCCTTGAATTGAATGCTGGTCGCACCACTACTGGTCGCTGCCTGGTAAGGAATTTCGGTACCCTGTTCGATTCTGGCTTTCTGCTGGTTGGCTGTGGTCACCCGCGGACTTGAGACCACCTTGCCGCGCTGGTCGGTCTCCATCGCCGAAAGTTCCAGATTCAGCAGGAAACCGGCAGGCAAACGGAACAGACTGAACGCAAAGTTACCGAATGCATTGGCTACCGGCAGATTGGACATCAGGTCAGGCTGACCATCAGAACTAACCCCGAATATGGTAGCCGGAGCTCCAACCGCAGTAGCCGGCATTTGCGTACCCATATGGTTACCCATGGTCGCTGTGCCATCTGCAGCGATTTCGGTAAAGCGGTTACCAATGGTACCGCTGGTAACCGTACGAGCCCGTCCGGGAGTACCTAGCTGATTGATGCCGAAACGTGCGCCCAGCGTCTTGCTGAAGCCTTCATCGGCAATCACCAGACGGGATTCGATCATGACCTGCTTGACCGGGATGTCGGTCTTGTTAATGATGCTCTGTACATTTTCCAGATGTCGCGGCGTATCCTGCACAAACACCGTATTGGTTCTGGTATCCACGACGGCACTGCCGCGTTTGGAGAGAATCTTCTGCTTTTCATCGCTGATCAGCTTTCTCAGATCTTCAGCCTTTTGATAACGCAAGGTGAAGACTTCAGTACGCATGGGCTCCAGATCCTCGATCTGTTGCGAGGCTTCCAGCGCCAGTTTTTCCTTTGCGGCCACTTCATCCGCCGGTGCAACCCAGATCACATTACCGGTCTTGCGCATGGTCAGACCTTTGCTCTGCATGATGATATCCAGCGCCTGATCCCAAGGCACATCCTTGAGCCTGAGAGTCAAATTACCGGATACGGTGTCACTGGTGATGATATTGAGACCGGTGAAATCAGCGACCACCTGCAATACCGACCGCACGTCGATATTCTGGAAATTGAGTGAGAGCTTCTCGCCGGCATAGCCAGGCTTGCTGCCCTGCACCAGCTTGTTCGGATCCTCGACAATCGGGCGCACGTCAATGATGAAGCGTTTATCTGCCTGATAGGCGGATTGCTCCCAGTTGCCCTTGGGCTCGATCACCATGCGCACATCCTTGCCCTGCTTGAGAGTGTCTATATAAAGCACGGGCGTGTTGAAATTGGTGACGTTCAGACGACGCTCCAGGCTGGAATCGATTTCCGTATTGATGAAATCCACCAGAATCTTCTTGCCCTGCTCCCTGATGTTGATCCCGGCGGCGGAATCGGACAAGTCGATCATGACACGACCTTCACCGTTCTGCCCCCTGAGAAAATCTACATTATTTATACTGTGTATCTGATCACCAACCCTGGCCTCTGCGAACTTTGTCACCACGCCTGCCGGACTTGTTGCCACTTCACTGGACTGCAGTACGATAATCGTTTCGTTACCTCTGATTTCAGTCGTATAGCTGCTGGACTTGGTCAGGTTCAGCACAAGTCGTATCCTGTCTTTGGCCTGAGCCACATTTACGGTCTTCAATACGCCCAGGTCAGCCATCAAACTGCTTTTTTGCAGCCCATTTGATATATTGGGGAAGTCCAATGCGATTCTGGGCGGAGTTTTGATGGTGAATCCTGCCGGAGGATTGGTCAGCGGTTGTGTAGTCGTAATGGTAATCGCCACACGATCCCCAGGCAGCCCGGCGAAATCGATTTTTTCAATGCGATTGGCTGCATCTTCTGCAAATGCCGACATCCCCGCCAAACCCAAAAGGGCAATCACCAGAAAACCGGAAGCTTTACCCAACGTTGTTTTAATAATATTCATCTTCCCCACCCCTAATCTTGCAAATCAACATTTGCAGTTCTTTCAACCCAGTCGCCGCTGAGGTCGTCCCGTACAATTTCCTTGAGCACGACTCCCGACTCCGAGATGCCAGTCACCATGCCGAAATTCTGGCCCATATAGTTGCCGATCTTCACCTGCTGCACACTATTATCAGGTGTCTGTATCAAACCATATTTCAATTCGAGTTTTTCCATGGACCCGACAAACTTCAGGCTCTCCAAAGGATACGATTCCAACGGCTCCCTGGGCCGGTTCATGTCCGGCTGCAATTTACTGGCCGCGTCCGCAATCGCCTTGCGCACCTTGAACGGATTTACCAATGTACCGTCAGCGTTGTACTCCATAGGCGTATAGGGAAGAACCTCAGGCAAGGGATCCACTTTCACCCGCATATCCTTGGCAGCATCGGCCATGAACTTGTCCAGATCATCACCCTGCCCACCCTGACAGGCCCCCAACAGAAGACAAAGCTGAATGAGCAATATGCGTCCCGATTTCATTCAGCACCTTTCGATGTTTTGTGCATTGGCATATCCTTTAATTCCTGGGT
>DLMX01000097.1:1471-13780 GCA_002479405.1 Methylophilaceae bacterium UBA7525 | reverse complement strand
ATTCAGCACCTTTCGATGTTGTGTACATTGGCATACTCATTATTTTTTGGGTGCCTTGGTATTTTTAGCGCCTTTTTTGGCTTGCAGTTCAGCTTCGCGCTTGGCCGCAATCTCGCTTGCATCCAGATATCGGTAGGTTTTGGCAACCGCCTCCATAACCAGCCTTGATGCATCTGCAGGTTCATTACCACTTTTGCCTTTAGCAGCAGCAGATATCACCAGGTCATTAAGCGTCACAATACGTGACAATTTGGAAACATCGGTCGCAAAGGCGCCAAGATCATGGTAACTTCCTATCACCTTGATCTGAATGGGCATCTCGGCATAAAAGTCCCCGATGACTTCCTTGCCCGGCTTAAAAAGTTCGAACTCCAGGCCCCGCGTCAATCCAACCTGATTAATGTCAGTCAGCAAGCCATCCATCTGGGATTTATCCGGCAATTGCTTTAGCAGCGCGCCAAACGTGCGTTCAATTTCTACCATTTGCTCTTTATACGCATCAAGATTAATGGATTGACGCTTCTTTGCCAGAAACACATCGCGCAGCTCATTCTCTTTTATCTGGGCTCTTTCCAGATCTTCTGCTGCCGGCTTCCAGATAAACCAATAGCCTGCACCAATCAGAAGAATCAACAAGGCCAGCAAAAGCACCCCCTTGACGGGCAATGGCAAGTTACCGGCATTCTTGAAGTCAATGTTATTAAAATCTTCTAACTTCACGGCCTTCTCCCCCCGGATTTCTTGGGTTCATCTACATCAGGTGCCTGCTGAGCCTTGAGATTTACATTCATCTTGAAATCGTTATAGCGGACATTCCCTATATTGACAGCCTGGATCTGCAACAGATTAGGTTGTTCCATCCACTGCGAATTACTCATGTTCCGCACCAACGTCGCAACACGGGCATTGGTATCGGCGATGCCTTCGAGGTTGATTACATTGCCTTTCTGGCTGATCAATTTCAGATAGGTCCCTTCAGGCAACTGCCTGCTCAGCTCATCAAGCACAACCACTGCCTGGCTGCGATTGCTTTGCAGATTCTCTACAATTTGCTTGCGCTCCAGAACGTCATTAATTTGCGACTTGAGCTCCTTGATTTCCTCGATTTCCTTATCAAGCTTGGCATTTGCAGCCTCCAGGCGCTGATTACGCTCCGCCTGGGTACTGATTTTTGCACCGATGTAAGTATTACCCATGAATACTATCGCACCAGCGAGCACAACTGTTGCCACCAGCATCAGATTGAATTGACGTTGTCGTTCTGCCCGCTTGATCTGGCGATGAGGAAGTAAGTTGATGCGAATCATCGGTCAAAGCTCCGCATGGCTAGCCCGCAGGCTATCAATAAGGAAGGGGCGTCTGCAGCCACCTGCTGACCCTTTATCCTCTGGTTAATCGCAATATCGTGAAATGGATTGGCAATAATGGTATTGACTTGTGCACGTTCCTGCACCATGACATTCACGCCGGGTATCGCCGCACAGCCGCCTGCAAGCACTATATGATCAACGCGGTTGTATTGAGTGGAGCTGGTGAAGAACTGCAGCGCCCGCGCGACTTCCATCGACAGACTCTGGACAAAGGGCTGCAACACTTCGGATTCATAAGTTTCCGGCAAACCACCCTTGCGCTTGGCGATTTCCGCCTCTTCCGGTGTCAGTCCATAACGACGCTGTATTTCCTGGGTCAGCTGGACCCCACCAAAACTTTGCTCGCGCGTATAGACAGATTCGTTATCGTGCAGAACGTCGATATGCATCAACGTAGCGCCGATATCGACAATCATCACGGTCTGATCATTGCCATTGTTTGGCAATTGTTTGGCAACAAGAGTGTAGGCTGCCTCCGCAGCATAAGTCTCAACGTCCATGACAACAACTTTAAGACCGGCAGCTTCAGCCGCCGCGACGCGATCTTCGATCTTTTCCTTGCGTGAAGCGGCAATCAGAACTTCCACTTCTTCCAGATTGTTTGGTGCAGGGCCCAGCACCTGAAAATCAATATTCACTTCATCGAGTGAAAACGGAATGTATTGATTGGCTTCGGCCTCAACCTGCAACTCCATGTCTTCTTCGCGCAGACCGCCGGCCATCAGCACTTTTTTACTGATGACCGCTGCCGCCGGAAGCGCGAGTGCCGCTCGTTTTTCACGTGAACCCAGCAGCTTCCACGCACGCCTGACAGCATCGACCACGCTATCCAGTTCGGTAATATTGCCGTCAACCACTGCATCCTTGACTAACGGCGCTATTGCGTAACCTTCCAACTTATACGCCCCTCTGCCGGCAGCACTCAGCTCCACCATCTTGACGTAGGCGGAGCTGATGTCGACACCGATAACGGGCGGGGTACGTTCTAAAAAAAAGTCGAATTTCAAATTGAAATTCCCTTTCATTATTGGCTAGTTACGAACAATACTGATAATTTACCTTAAATGCTAGCAACAACTATAAATACTGTAAAGCATATTTTTAATTTAAATTATTCGGTACGGAACATATAATAGTAGGTATCCGAATTCATGAATGCTTACGCTCCATGCTACTCAAAAAATGGTGGCAATTTTTCATTATATTGCCCGTAGTACTCGGTCTGGTTTTAGTTGCACTGGCCGGACTTGCTGCAACGCTGATCTATCCGACCCTCCCTTCCCTTGAGGCCTTGACCGACTATCGCCCCAAAGTGCCGTTGCGCGTCTACTCGGCTGACGGCTACCTCATCGGCGAATTTGGCGAAGAACGCCGCGCTTTCACCAGAATCCAGGATGCACCGCAATCACTCAAGCAAGCCATTCTGGCTGCAGAAGATGAACGCTTTTATGAACACGGAGGTGTCGATACCATCGGCATTGCGCGTGCGGCCCTGGCAAACATCATGGCTGGCGGATTCAAGGAAGGGGCCAGCACCATCACCATGCAGGTGGCTCGCAACTTCTTCCTGTCAAGCGAAAAGACCGCCACGCGCAAGCTGAGCGAAGCGCTGCTGGCCATCAAGATCGAACATAATCTGAGCAAGGATCAGATCCTTGAACTCTATATCAACCAGATCTATCTCGGACAGCGTGCCTACGGCTTCGGTGCAGCGGCGCTGGTCTATTATGGCAAACCGCTGGCACAGTGCAGCGTCGCCGAAATAGCCATGCTGGCGGGCCTGCCCAAAGCTCCATCTCGCTACAATCCTTTCGTCAACCCGAAACGCGCTCAGGAACGCCAGCGCTATGTGCTGAGGCGCATGCACAGCCTCAAATTCATTGATGACCAAACCTATCAAACCGCTCTTGCAGAACCCGGCAAGGTACGCAAACAGCGTTCGCTGCACGAACTGTCTGCCGACTATGTTGCCGAGATCGCACGGCAAGCGATGTATGAACGCTATCAGGATGCAATTTACAGCAGTGGCATGCGTGTCTACACCACCATTCTCAAGGACAATCAGGAAGCAGCCAATCGTGCTGTGATTCAGGGCATCCTCGACTATGAGCGCAGGCGTGGTTTCCGCGGACCGGAAAAGCTACTGGTCAAAAGCGTATCCGAAATTTCGGATAGCGAATGGATGGAGACCGCGCTGGATGAATTCGACCAATTCAACGGCCTGATACCTGCCATCGTCACGAAAATAGACGCAAAATCCGTTCAGCTTTACGCCAAGAACCTCGGCCCGATAGAGATCAAGGGGGAAGGTCTCGGCCTGGTAAGCCGCGACATGACGCTGAAAGATGCCAGCAAACGCAAATTCGTCGTTGGAGCCGTGGTGCGGATTCATGGTGAAGGTGACAACTGGCAGATTACACAACTGCCGGAGGTCGAATCTGCGCTGATCGCACTTGATCCGCGCAACGGTGCCGTGCGCGCCCTGGTTGGCGGCTTTAATTTCAGTCGCAACAAATTCAACCATGTCACACAAGCCTGGCGTCAGCCAGGCTCCAGTTTCAAGCCCTTCATCTATTCAGCAGCTGTGGAAAAAGGCTTCACGCCTGCCACCATGGTTGAAGATGAACCGATCTATGTCTCATCGGAAGAAACCGGTAGCGGCAAAAGCTGGCAACCTCGAAATTTTGATAATAAATACGATGGTCCGGTTCAGGTGAGAACCGCACTGACAAAATCCAAGAACATGGTCTCGATCCGCATTCTGCAGGATATCGGCGTCGATTATGCACGCGATTACATCACGCGCTTCGGCTTTGACGCCAAGGATCACCCACCATATCTTGCCATGGCTCTCGGCTCCGGTTCGGTCACGCCGTGGCAGATGGCGGGTGGTTATGCCGTGTTCGCCAACGGCGGTTACCAGATTCAGCCGCACATCATCAGCCGGGTCGTAGACAGCAAGGGCAAGATCATCCAGCAGACCAAAGTGACTGAAGCCGGTAAAACTGCCAATCGCGTGATTGATGGCCGCAATGCCTTTCTGATGAGTTCCATGATGCAGGATGTAGTCAGACGTGGGACTGCTGCACGCGCCAACGTACTGGGCAGAAATGACCTCGCAGGCAAGACTGGCACAACCAATGACATGCTCGATGCATGGTTTGCCGGCTACAATCCGACGCAAGTCGCGGTGGCCTGGATGGGCTATGACAAGCCCAGATCACTGGGCAACAACGAAACAGGAGGACGTGCTGCGCTGCCAATCTGGATTAATTACATGTCGACCGCACTCAAAGGCGTACCGGATAATCCCTACATCCCGCCGGAAGGCATTGCCGCCATCAAGATCAATCCGGAGACCGGCATGCGCGTCCCGGACGATCAGCCGGGCTTCTATGAATATTTCTATGCGGAATTCCCACCTGAAGAAGAAATTCCTGTACATGAACCCGGCGGCTTCTCGCCTTTCCCCGGTCACTCGATGGGCAGCGAACATCCGGCGCCCAGAGAAAAAAGCGGTCAGGAATCGTTTTTTGATCAACTCTTTTAATTTCTGAAGATAATTCCTTCGTGGCCAAGGACAGAAACTCACAGCTACGCCAGCGCATAGCACAACTGGCTGCACGCATGATGGCGGATGAAGGCATCGCGGATTATGGCCATGCCAAGCGCAAGGCCGGACGTCAACTCGGCGTGACTGAAGATCACTGCATGCCGACCAACGCCGAGATTGAAGAGGAAATCAGGATCTTCCACGAAATCTACAATAGCGAAGATCAGCCGGCTGCCTTGCAGCAGTTACGGAAAGATGCACTACTTGTGATGCAGATGCTGGAACGTTTCAACCCGCATCTGACAGGCGCAGTGCTCGACGGCACTGCCGGCAGATACGCCGCCACTGACATTCACCTCTACGCCGAAAGTCTGAAGGATGTTGAAATGTACCTGCTCAATTTGCAGGTACCGTATGAATCGAACGAGAAAAGTTACCGTACGCACAACACCAAGCACGGCAACGACAGAAAGAAAGTACCGGTGTTTACGCTGGAAGGACCGAACGGCGTCATCAGACTGAGCGTATTTGACACCAACGCGGCAAGAACCCCGCCCAAGAGTCCGGTCGACGGCCAATCCATCAGCAAGGCCAACCTGGCACACGTCAGTGCATTGCTAAAATCAGCAGGCGCTCCGGCAGTTCCGACACAGGCTGACTAAACCTGTTTCAACCAGCGCGCAGCATCCAGCGCATAATAGGTCAGGATGCCATCTGCACCGGCCCGCTTGAATGCCAACAATGCCTCCATGACGCATGCCTTTTCATCCAGCCAGCCATTCTGTGCCGCAGCCTTCAACATGGCGTATTCGCCACTGACCTGATAAGCATAGGTCGGCACCTGCAGTTCGGCTTTCACGCGACGCACGATATCCAGATAGGGCAGGCCCGGCTTTACCATGAACATGTCAGCACCCTCTTCGATATCGAGCACGACTTCCCGTATAGCCTCATCCGAATTGGCCGGGTCCATCTGATAGGTCGATTTATCGCCCTTGCCGAGATTGGCTGCCGAACCTACGGCATCGCGGAATGGGCCATAAAATGCCGATGCGTATTTGGCCGAATAGGCGAGGATGCGGGTGTGGATATGACCTGCCTGCTCAAGCGCCTGCCTGATGGCACCAATGCGGCCATCCATCATGTCGGACGGTGCGACGACATCTGCACCGGCAGCGGCATGAGACAAGGCTTGTTTGACTAATACGGCAATGGTCTCGTCGTTCAGCACATAGCCAGTTTCATCGATCAAACCATCCTGTCCATGGCTGGTATACGGATCCAGCGCAACATCGGTGATCACACCCAAATCCGGGTAAGCGGATTTCAGTGCCTTGATTGTTCTGGGCACCAGACCTTCCGGATTCCATGCTTCTGCCGCATCCAGGCTTTTGCCGGACTGCTCGACCACCGGAAACAGGGCAATTGCAGGAATCCCCAAGGCAACACACTCACCCGCAGTTTTCAGCAGGACATCGATGGTTTGACGTTGCACCCCAGGCATGGAAGCTACCTCTTCAGTCCGGTTCTCGCCCTCGAGCACGAATACCGGATAAATCAGGTCGTTGCTGGTCAGCACATGTTCGCGCATCAAACGCCGCGAGAACTCGTCTCGACGCATGCGCCTTGGACGACTCATCGGAAATTTTTCATGGCTCATGATTTGTTCCTCAAGCGAATACTCTGGCCAGTTCGGCACCTGGATCCGGCTGGCGCATGAAGGCTTCTCCGACCAGGAAGGTATGCACATCATGACTGCGCATCAAGGCGACATCTTCATGTGTGAAGATACCCGACTCGGTCACCACACAACGATCTTCCGGCATCTTTTTCAGGAGATCCAACGTCGTTTGCAAGGTGACTTCAAAAGTGCGCAGGTTACGATTATTGATGCCGATCAGCGGCGTATCCAGCTGCAATGCCAGCTCCAGTTCGTCGGCATCATGTACCTCGACCAGCACCGCCATGCCCAGCTCATGTGCCAGATCTTCCAGTTCATGCATCTTTGGCAAATCAAGCGCAGCAACAATCAACAGGATGCAGTCTGCACCCATCGCGCGCGCTTCATAGACCTGATAAGGATCGATCATGAAGTCCTTGCGTAGCACCGGTAGCGTGCAGGCTGCCTTGGCTTGACGCAGATAATCGGCACTTCCCTGGAAATACTGAACATCGGTCAACACGGAAAGACAGGCAGCCCCACCCTTCTCGTAGCTTCTGGCAATCTCGGCCGGCTGAAAATCCTCACGGATGACGCCTTTCGAAGGGCTGGCTTTCTTGATCTCAGCAATCACGGCAGGCTTATCCGCCATGATTTTGGCATGGATGCTGCCGGCAAAGTCACGTGGATCTTCAGCCGCATAAGCCTCTTCGCGCATCTGCGACAGCGGCTTGGCCGCAATCGCAGCCGTCACTTCCGTCCGCTTGGTTTCAAGTATCTTGTTCAGTATGTCCGACATATTCTGTGCATGTTCCGTAAGGTTTATTGTTGAAGTCAGCTCTGATGACACCGGCATCCCGTGTCATGCTGCCGATGACCGCGCTTTCAGCTGCTCCAGTTTACGCATGGCCGCACCTGAGTCTATGGCCTGCCTCGCTGCTTCAATCCCTGCCGCCAGGCTATCAGCGAGCCCCGCCACATAAATTGTGGCGCCGGCGTTCAACAGTACGATGTCACGCGCGGGGCCATGGCGACCGGCCAGCACATCCAGCACCATGGCTTTCGATTCCTCGGCATTCTGCACCTGTATGCCTTTGACATCATGCAGCGGTAACCCGAACTGTTTCGGGTTGACGATATATTCACGGACCTCGCCGTTTTTCAGCTCGGCGACATAGGTATCCCCACTGAACGAGATTTCATCCATGCCGTCGGCACCATGCACCACCATGACGTGCTCACTGCCCAAACGCTTCAAGGCACCCGCCAGCAAGGTGGTCAGATCGCGATGGAAAACGCCCATGACCTGCCTTCTGGCACCGGCCGGATTGGTCATCGGCCCGAGCAGATTGAACAGGGTGCGCACGCCGAGTTCGCGGCGTACAGGTGCAGCGTATTTCATGGCGCTGTGATGGTTCGGAGCGAACATGAAGCCGATACCGATTTCATCGACGGATGCAGCCACCTGCTCCGGGGTCTGGTTGACGTTCACACCCAGTGCCTCCAGCACATCGATGCTGCCGCAGGTTGAAGACACAGAGCGCCCACCGTGCTTGGCCACTTTAGCACCGGCCGCTGCCGCAACGAAGGCACCGGCAGTAGAGACGTTGAAGGTCTGGATACCATCGCCGCCGGTGCCGCAGGTATCGACCAGATGCGCCGTCTCATCTATGGTCACATGTGTGGCAAGGCTGCGCATGACATGGGCTGCGGCAGCGATTTCCTCGACCGTTTCGCCCTTGATGCGCAAACCGATCAGCAGGGCTGCAATCTGCGCGGAGGTCAATTCGCCTTCCATCACCTGCCGCATGACGCCGACCATTTCGGAATAAGTGAAATCCTGCCTCTCGATCAGACCTTGCAATGCCTGTTTGAATGTCAGCTGCCCCATTAGTAAGCCTTCAGAAAATTCTGCAACAGCTCGTGGCCGTACTCGGTCAGAATCGATTCCGGATGGAACTGCACACCTTCTATCGGCAAGGTCTTGTGGCGCACACCCATGATCTCGCCATCGTCAGTCCATGCGGTAATTTCCAGACAGTCCGGCAAAGTCTCACGCTCGATCACCAGCGAATGATAACGCGTGGCCGTGTAGGGATTGGGCAAACCGTGGAAAACGCCGACATTCTTGTGATGGATCAGAGAGGTCTTGCCGTGCATCAGCTGTTTGGCATGCACGATATTTCCGCCGAACGCCTGACCTATGCCCTGATGCCCCAGACAGACACCCAGAATTGGAATCTTGCCGGCAAACTCATGAATCAATGGCACCGAGATACCGGCTTCGTTCGGGGTGCAAGGCCCGGGCGAAATCACGATATGGTCGGGCTTCAGCTCGGCAACTTTGGCCAGATCGATCTCGTCATTGCGATACACCCGCACATCCTCACCCAGCTCTCCCAGATATTGCACCAGGTTATAGGTGAAGGAGTCGTAGTTATCTATCATCAAAAGCATATTGCCTACCTTTACGCGGAGCCAATTTAACGCAAATCGCTATTTTCGCCGTATTCGTCATTAAACAAAAGACCATCTTGATCCAGCCGCTTTCCAGTTCATCCAGCGTCATGTCGGTGCTGACGGATACAAGCTGCAGCAAAAGTACGCATACAGTCCAGCGCGGACTTGAAATCAAAGTGTTGCAGCAACATGGCTACCATCTTTGACCCGATCAGATGGCCGACTGACATCTGCGTTGCCGTGGAAGCGGTACACCGGTCAAGAAATTGACCGTAAAGGATGCCAGGCAGGCAAATAGCGAACACGCTGATGAATCCCCAGCGCAGGATAGCGGCGATGGCGATACCGGCAGCCAGCCAGAACAGCGCGACATGAGAGCCGACGGGAGGAGTCAACAACCCAAGCTTGCCTGCCGCCAGACAAGCAAGATAAACCATCAACATGCGTCCCAACATGATACGCATGCTGGCGGCATCAGCAGTCACTGCTATCGAGTCCCGCCAGAACCATTTCTGCCGCGCGCAGCACGGCACGAGCCTTGTTCTGCGTCTCTATCCATTCGTTATCCGGCACGGAATCGGCAACGATACCGGCACCTGCCTGCGAATAGAGCACATTGTCCTTGATGACGCCGGTGCGGATGGCGATGGCAACATCCATATCACCATTGAAACCCAGATAACCGACAGCGCCGGCATAAATGCCGCGCTTCGAAGGTTCCAGTTCATCAATGATCTCCATCGCGCGCACCTTGGGCGCACCGCTGACGGTGCCAGCCGGGAACGTCGCTTTCAGCACATCAATCGCATCCATGCCCGGTTTCAATTTGCCCTCGACATTGGAAACGATGTGCATGACATGCGAGTAGCGCTCAATCACCATGCTGTCGGTGACTTTCACGCTGCCGGTCTGCGCGACGCGTCCAACATCATTGCGGCCGAGATCCATCAACTGCACATGCTCGGCCCGTTCTTTCGGATCGGCCAGCAGTTCTTCCGCCAGCGCGATATCCTGTTCGCGCGTCTGTCCGCGCGGGCGAGTACCGGCAATCGGTCTGGCCGTGACGGTTTCGCCTTCCAGCCGCACCAGAATCTCCGGCGAAGCGCCAACCACGTGATGATCGCCCATGTCGTAATAGAACATGTAGGGCGAAGGGTTGAGGCTGCGCAAGGCACGATACAGTGACAGCGGCGGTGCTGCAAAAGTCTGCGCCATGCGCTGACTCAGTACCACCTGCATAATGTCACCATCGAAAATGTATTGCTTGGCTTTTTCCACCGCCGCCTTGAAGCCGGCCTCGCCGAACTCGGAGGTGGCCACGGTCTTTTCCAACGGCCCGGATTCAGGCACGGTCACGGGCTTGCGCAACAGGCGTATCAGTTCCTGCAATCTGGCTCTGCCCGATGCATAAGCATCCGGCTGAGCAGGGTCAGCATAGACAATGAAGTACAGCTTGCCCGAGAGATTGTCTACCACCGCCAGTTCTTCGGAGACCAGCAGCAACACATCCGGCACATCCAGCACATCCGGTTTTTGCGTTGCCGCCAGGCGGCGCTCGATATAGCGCACGGTCTCATAGCCGAAATAACCCGCCAAACCGCCGGTGAATCGCGGCAGGCCGGCATAGGGCGGCGTTTTGAATCGTGCCTGGTAGCTTTTGACAAAATCCAGCGGATTGACGTTGGTGGCCGATTCGACCACCTGTCCGTTATCGATGACTTCGACATTCCGGCCGTGCGCCACGATCCGGGTGCGCGCCGGCAGGCCGATGATCGAATAACGGCCGAAGCGCTCACCGCCTTGCACGGATTCAAGCAGATAGCTAAAGGGTTGATTGGCCAGCTTGAGATATAGCGAAAGCGGCGTATCGAGGTCAGCGAAGGTTTCCGTGACCAGTGGAATGCGATTGAAGCCCTGGTTGGACAGAGCTTCAAATTCAGCTTGATTCATCATTTGCAACATAAAATCCCCAATTTCAATTTGCGATTGCGGGTGACAGCGCCCGCCAGCGGAACAGTGCTTACAGCCAGATCAGTTCCACCATCGCCAATCGATATATCTGAGATTCATGTTGAGATCGCTCCGCCCTGCAATCAGACCTTGGCCAGTTCTGCACGCAATGCGCCGACAATGCTGTCGTAACGATTAGGATCGGTATCCTTGCCTGCACCGAAAATGGCAGAACCGGCGACAAAGGTATCAGCACCGGCACGGGCGATCTCGGCGATATTGGCGGCATTGACCCCGCCATCGACTTCCAGCCAGATTTCACGGCCGGTCTTCTCAGTATAAGCGTCGATTCTGACCCGAGCTTCCTTCAGCTTGTCCAGCGTGCCGGGGATGAATTTCTGACCGCCGAAACCCGGGTTGACCGACATCAGCAGAATCATGTCGACCTTGTCCATGACATAATCCAGATAGGCCAGTGGTGTTGCCGGATTGAACACCAAACCGGACTTGCAGCCATGATCGCGCACCAGGGACAGGCTGCGGTCGATATGCTCGGAAGCTTCCGGGTGGAAGGTAATGATGTTGGCACCGGCCTTGGCAAAATCAGGAATGATGCGATCAACCGGCTTGACCATCAAATGCACGTCGATGATGGCATCAGTCACCGGCCGAATTGCCTCACAGACCAGCGGGCCGATCGTCAGGTTCGGAACATAGTGGTTATCCATCACGTCAAAGTGAACGATATCCGTACCAGAGGTAATGACGTCGGTAATTTCCTGACCGAGCTTGGCAAAGTTGGCGGAAAGGATGCTGGGTGCGATTCTGAATTGTTTAGCCATGATGTTGAATTCTAAAATTTGCAAGGAAAAATGGCATTTTAACCGTAAAGATATACAAAAACCACGTTTAGAGGCTGTTTCTGTTGCTTAAGAATGAGCGATACAGGAAAATTACGCCATGCATTTATTCACAGTCGGTGTTAATCACAATACCGCGCCTCTCTCCATCCGCGAACATGTGGCTTTCCAGAACGATCATCTGGGTGATGCCCTGCGCGAACTGACTTCCCGCGACGCCGGTTATGGCGTCAAGGAGGCGGCCATCCTCTCGACTTGCAACCGCACTGAGCTGTATTGCAATACGGACGATCCGCAACGTGCACTGGAATGGCTGGCGACCTATCACAAGCTGAATCCGCAGAACATCCAGCCTTACACCTATACCCTGCCGCAACAGGATGCCGTCAAGCACACTTTCCGTGTCGCTTCCGGACTGGATTCCATGGTGCTGGGCGAGCCGCAGATCCTCGGCCA
>DLMX01000097.1:1100-1322 GCA_002479405.1 Methylophilaceae bacterium UBA7525 | reverse complement strand
CTCGGCCAGATGAAACAGGCAGTGAAGATCGCCGAAAGTGCCGGTACGCTGGGCACCTTATTGCACAAACTGTTTCAGCGCACCTTCGCCGTGGCCAAGGAAGTCCGTACCAATACCGACATCGGTGCCAGTTCGATTTCCATGGCGGCGGCTTCCGTGCGACTGGCACAACGCATCTACGGCAAGCTCGAAGGACTGAACGTGCTGTTCATCGGCGCCGGC
>DLMX01000097.1:478-762 GCA_002479405.1 Methylophilaceae bacterium UBA7525 | reverse complement strand
ATCGTCGGCCTCGGCATGGTCGAACGTGCCATCAAAGCGCGCAAGCACCGCCCGATCTTCATGGTTGACCTCGCTGTGCCACGTGATATCGAACCGGAAGCAGGCGAACTGGATGATGTTTATCTTTACACGGTAGACGATTTATCGCAGGTCGTGCAGGAAGGCTTGGGTAACCGTCAGGAAGCAGCCGCAGAAGCCGAAACCATCATCGACATGCGCGTACAGAACTTCATGCAATGGCTGAAGACGCGCGATGCCGTACCGACCATCCGCGCCCTGCGCGA
>DLMX01000097.1:0-275 GCA_002479405.1 Methylophilaceae bacterium UBA7525 | reverse complement strand
CTGGCGCGCGGCGAAGACCCGGCAGCCGTGCTGGAATCGCTCAGCAGCGCGCTGACCAACAAACTGCTGCACGGCCCCAGCCACGCCCTCAACCATGCCCACGGCGTCGATCGCGAACAGCTGGAATCGGTGTTGCGCCAGCTCTACCAGATTCCAGAATAACCTTGCCCGAATCCTCTTGAAGTGAACCCATGAAACCTTCCATGCTGAAAAAGCTCGCCACCTTGAGCGAGCGCCTTGATGAACTGAACCGCCTGCTTTCCAGCGAAGACGCC
>DLMX01000073.1:6758-10475 GCA_002479405.1 Methylophilaceae bacterium UBA7525 | reverse complement strand
GGTCGCGGCGACGCGGTCTTCGCCGACAAGCTCAACCACGCTTCACTGAACGATGCGGCCGTGCTGGCACGCGCCGATCTGCAACGCTACCAGCACAATGACCTCGTGCAACTGGAAGGCCAGTTGAGCGCAAGCAAGGCGCCAAGGAAGCTGGTGCTGGCGGATGCCGTCTTCAGCATGGATGGCGACATGGCGCCAGTGCCTGAATTGCTGGCCCTGTGCGATCGCTATGACGCATGGCTGATGCTGGACGATGCACATGGCTTCGGCGTCCTCGGCGAGCAGGGGCAGGGCGTGCTGAGTCATTTCGGCGTCAAGTCGCCACGCATCATCTATATGGCGACCTTGGGCAAGGCTGCCGGCGTATCCGGCGCCTTTGTCGCTGCCGAGCAGATCGTCATCGATTACCTGCTGCAACAGACACGAACCTATATCTACACGACTGCAACACCGCCAGCGCTGGCGGCAGCGACACTGGCCGCGCTTGATGTCATACGCCTCGACACCGCGCGCAGAACCCATCTGCATGATTTGATCGCCTACCTCAAGGCGAATCTGCAATTGAGCCGCTGGCAACTGATGCCATCCGACACCGCCATACAACCGGTCATGGTCGGCACTAATGAGCAAGCGGTCAGCTTGAGTGAGTACCTGCTGGCCAGAGGCTTGCTGGTGCCTGCCATACGTCCGCCCACCGTGCCCAAAAACACGGCGCGTCTGCGGATTTCCCTGTCGGCGGCGCACAGCCTGGCCGATGTGAAGCGTCTGATCGCTGCCTTGCAACAGGCGGAAAAGGACTTGGCATGAGCGGGCGTTTGCATATAGAGAATTTTGGTTCCTACGAAACGACGCCGCAGCATCTGGTGCTGATTCACGGCTGGGGTATGCACGGTGCCGTTTGGCAGCCGCTGGTGAAGTCTCTTTCCCGGCGCTTCTATCTGCATGTCGTCGATTTGCCCGGCATGGGCCTGAGCCCGCAGATGGCGTCGCATGAGCTGGAATCGGTCGCCGCCAAATTGCTTGAAGCGTTGCCGGCGGAAGCCGATATCTGCGGCTGGTCGCTGGGCGGATTGATCAGCATGCGCATGGCGCTGATGCAGCCCGCGCGGGTAAAGCGCCTGGTGCTGGTCGGCAGCACGCCCTGCTTCGTCAACCAGGCCGGCAAGGCGGCATGGCAAGAGGGCATCAATGCCGAGGTGTTCCGCGATTTTGCCCTGCAGGTCAGCGTCGATTACGAATCGACCATGCTGAAATTCCTCACCCTGCAATGCATGGGTTCGCGCGATACGCGCAGTATCATCAAGCAGTTGCGTGCAAGCTTCGCCGAGCGTCCCAGTCCTTCGGTCGCGGCCTTGCAGGATGCCCTCGATATGCTGTTGGAGAACGACCTGCGTCCGGAGATTCCCCAGTTGCATACCCCTACCTTGCTGATACACGGTGACCGCGACACACTGGCACCGGTGCAGGCCGCCCACTGGATGTCGCAACATCTGCCGCAATCCAGCCTGCGGGTGATTGCCGGCGCATCGCATGCGCCCTTTCTTTCCCATACCGGGCAGTTTACCGAAACGCTGCTGCAATTCCTGGAAAAACAAGACCCCTGATGCAAGACGTTTACAAAATCGACAAGGCCAGAGTAAGGGCCTCATTTGACCGTGCAGCCAGCACCTATGACGCTGCCGCAGTGCTGCAGGCGGAAGTCAGGCAGCGCATGCTGGACCGGCTGGACCTGGTCAGGATCTCGCCTGAACTGATACTGGATGCAGGCTGCGGCACCGGGCATGCCAGTCAGGCGTTGGGCAGGCGTTTCAAGCAAAGCCGGGTCATCGCGCTTGATATCGCGCTCGGTATGCTCCGGCAGACTGCCCAGCAGCAAAGCCTGATGCGCCGCCTGTTGGGTCTCGGCAGACAGGCCGGCATCTGCGCCGATATCGAACAACTGCCTCTGGCCGCGCAGTCGGTAGACTTGCTCTGGTCCAATCTGGCGATCCAGTGGTGCAACGACCTGGATACCGCCTTTGCCGAAATGCATCGCGTATTGCGCCCTGAAGGCCTGCTGATGTTCAGCACTTTCGGCCCCGATACCCTGAAGGAACTGCGTCAGGCTTCCTCTGCCGATCCGGATCATGTGCATGTCAGCCGCTTTATCGACATGCATGATATCGGCGATGCCATCGTGCGTGCCGGTTTCAGTGCGCCGGTGCTGGATGTGGAGCATTTCACGCTGACCTATGACGATGTCATGGCGGTCATGTGCGACCTCAAGGCCATAGGCGCGCACAATGCGGCGGATGGCCGTCCGCGTGGTTTGCTGGGCAGGGGTTTTCTGCGCCAGCTGACGGAAAATTACGAGCAGTTCCGCACAGCGGGCAAACTGCCGGCGACCTTTGAAGTGGTCTATGGCCATGCCTGGAAACCCGAGGCCAAGCCGCAGCTGGATGATGGTTTGGCGCCTGTCATGTTCAAGCCTAGAACCCGGCCATCCCAAAATCCATCATGAAGCGCGGTTATTTCATTACCGGTACGGATACCGGCGTCGGCAAGACACTGGTTGCTGCGGCCTTAATCCATGGATTCGTTGCCGCAGGCGGCCGGGTGGTCGGCATGAAGCCGATAGCTGCCGGTGCCGAGTTCGCGGATGGCCAATACCTGAACGAGGATGTATTGCAGTTGCGCGCGGCAGCCAATGTGGATGCACCGCTGGCATCTGTGAATCCCTATGTCTTTGCACCGCCGATTGCACCGCATATCGCTGCCAGTCAGGCTGGTGTCGTGATCTCCCTCGACAAGATAAAAACTGCATTTGCAGATCTGGCCGGGCTGGCGGATATTGTGGTCGTGGAGGGAGCCGGCGGCTTTCTGGTTCCGCTGAACGACAGGCAGGATATGGGCGATCTGGCAGCGGAGCTGGGCTTGCCGGTGATTCTGGTGATCGGCATGCGGCTCGGATGTATCAACCATGCCTTGCTGACCGTTGCGGCTATCGAGGCCACGGGCTTGCCGCTGGCAGGCTGGGTCGCCAATGTGGTTGATGAGGAAATGCCGTATCTTGAAGATAATCTGACTGCTCTGCAGCAGAGAATCGCAGCACCGCATCTCGGCACGGTGCCGCGTCTGGCCGATGCCGATTTCAGGCAGGCTGCCAATTATTTGCAACCGCCTCTGCAACTGCCCGGCTGATCTGCCGGTATCCGGTCAATCCCTAGTCGACGACGCGCGCGCTTTCAATGACGACGCGATAGAGTCTGAGCTCGTCCTGTGACTTCAAACGTACGCCCGGCACCTGCAGGTTGCCCTGTTGATTGCTGGCGAGTGTCCGGTTCAACAGCAGCGGGTTGCTCTGCTGTTCGGCGCGACCGGATTTTGCATTGAAACGTACAACGCGCAGTTGCACGCGGCTGACGCTGACGGACGTGGGATTTTGCACGACGGCATAGAGATTACCGCGATTGTCGAGCTGAACCATTCCTTTCAGGTAGCGCCCGGCGTTTCGTGGCAGGTCCAGACGCGTGAAGCGCTGGGCAGAGGCTTTGCCGATCTCTGAATTGGAACTGGCTGCCATCTGGTAATGTGACATGGCGCCGTTCATGTCGCCGCGAGCTTCGGCCAGGTCACCGAGGAAATAGTGGCCGGGCGCGGTCGGCAGCAGTTCGACGCTGCGCTTGAAGTAGGATTCGGCTTCTTTTTTACGCCCGCTGTTATAGAGCGCGATGCCGC
>DLMX01000073.1:0-6601 GCA_002479405.1 Methylophilaceae bacterium UBA7525 | reverse complement strand
CTGTTATAGAGCGCGATGCCGCTCTGAATGTGCGGCTTGAAATAATCCGGTTGCATTTTGATGGCTGCCGCGTAGTACTTGAGCGCCTCGTCGTATTTTTTTTGCGATAGTGCGATATCGCCCAGCAGGTCCTGGAATCTCGGTTCGCGTGGTTCAATGGCGATCGCCTGTTTGGCCAGTGTCAGGGCCTTGGCCGTATCTCCCTTACTCAGCGCCGCTACGCCTTCGTCATGCGCCTTGTAGGCCGACTGGGTCGCCTTCAGTTTGCCGACTTTTTGCGCATAGACTTCCTTGCCCCATTCGCCGCCGGCACCGACTTCTTCCAGTGTTTCACGGTTTGCATCAACCCTGGCCTGGGAAGGCGGATGGCTGGCAAACAGGCCTTCGAGGAAATTGGTTTGTTTGTTTTCATTCAGCCGCACGAAGGTTTCCTGCAGGCTGACAGCCGCCGCCGGGTCGTAGCCTGCCTTTTTCATGTAAAGCATGCCGTAGTAGTCGGATTCCGATTCCGCATCGCGACCGTATTTGGATGAAATCAGCTGGGCGCCCAATTGTGAGCCGCCGACGATCAGGTTGCCGTAGTCGCTGTTTTGCGCACCGATGCCGATGGCCATGACGGCACCTTGCAGCAATACGCCGCGTTCCATGTTCTGCGCACCGTGGCGAGCGGCAGAGTGCACGATCTCGTGACCCATGACCGCGGCCAGTTCTGCTTCGCTGTTCAGTTCATAGAGCAGGCCGCGGTTGAAGGCGATCTTGCCGCCTGGCATGGCCCAGGCATTCGGCACGGAGTTGTTGATGACGATAAATTCATAAGGCAGCGGCCGGTCGGAAACGGCTGCCAGGCGCTGACCGATGCTTTGCACGTAGGCCGTCAGTTCCGGGTCGATGACGTAATCGCCGCCCTGCGATTGCCGCGTAGGTGCATAGTTCTGTTGGCCAATGGCGATTTCCTTCTGCTCGGAAATCAGCTGGAGTTCACGTTTTTTGGTGACCGGGTTGATGCCGCAGCCGGCGAGTATGCTGCTGACAAGAATGGCATATAAAAGCAGATAGGCTTTGGACATCGATGTTCAGGCTCCTGAGTTTGCCGGTTTTTCCCAAACGCCTCAGCGATACAGCCGATGACATTGAATAAAGTCTACTACGGAATCCGGCAACAGATATCGGGGGCTGCGATGCTTTGCAAAATCTTCACGAATGCCTGTCGCAGAGATATCCAGCGCATTGATGCGCTGAATGGTGATGCGGCCTGATGGTGCAGCAGCCAACGCTGCAGGCCGATCCGTATAGCGATTGCGCAGTAAGGTCTGCAGGGCGGGGCGCAGAGCTTCTGCAATCTGGACATGCGGTCGCTCAACCAATACCAGGTGGCATTGCACGGGGATTTCTTCCCAGCGATGCCAGCTGTCGAATTCGGCAAAGGCATCGCTGCCCAGAATCAGGCAGAGGGCAGCTTCGTTTCCCAGTTCCGCACGCAGCGAGAGTAGGGTATCAATCGTGTAGGATGCGCCGGCTCTCAGCAACTCGCGGTCATCCAGCGTAAAGCGCGGGTTGCCGGCTATCGCCAGCCTGACCATTTCACAGCGGCCGGTGGCCGATGTTTGCGGTGTCTGCCTGTGTGGCGGATTGGCGGATGGAATGAAACGTACCTCATCCAGCTTCAGCGCATCTGCCAGTTGTTCTGCCAAGCGCAGATGTCCGTAGTGGACAGGGTCGAAGGTGCCGCCCAGCAGACCGACCAGCCGCCGGCCGGTCCGGGTTTGGTCAGCTACGGACTTCGCCATTGCCCAGCACAATGTATTTGAGCGAGGTCAGCCCTTCCAAGCCGACCGGGCCACGGGCGTGCAGTTTGTCGGTGGAGATGCCGATCTCGGCACCCAACCCATATTCAAAGCCGTCGGCGAAACGCGTTGAGGCATTCACCATGACGCTGCTGGAATCGACCTCGCGCAGGAACTGCCGGGCCCTGGTGTAGCTCTCGGTGACGATGGCTTCGGTATGCTGCGAGGAATACTGGTTGATGTGGGTAATTGCCTCATCGATGCCGCTCACCACCTTGCAGGAGATGATGGCATCCAGATACTCGGTGTAGTAGTCCTCTTCTGTTGCGGTTTTGGCGGCAGGAACCAGTGCGCGTGTTTCCTCGCATCCGCGAATCTCGACCGCATGCGAGGTCAGCATTTTCGCCAGTTTCGGCAATGCGACTGCCGCAATGCTGCGTGCAACCAGCAGGGATTCTGCAGTGTTGCAGGTGCCAAGGCGTTGGGTTTTGGAGTTCTCGACGATGCGCAGGGCTTTTTCCAGGTCCGCTTCATCGTCCACGTAAACGTGGCAATTGCCATCCAGATGCTTGATGACCGGGATGCGCGCCTCGTTCGAGATGCGCTCGATCAGTCCCTTGCCGCCGCGCGGCACGATGACGTCAACATACTGCTTCATGGTGATCAGCTCGCCGACGGCAGCCCGGTCGGTAGTATCTACCACCTGCACTGCGGCAGCAGGCAAACCGGCGGCCTGCAGGCCTTCCTGCACCAGTGCTGCCAGTGCCTGATTGCATTGAATTGCCTCGGAACCGCCGCGCAGAATCGCGGCGTTGCCGGATTTGATGCAAAGCCCGGCGGCATCCACCGTTACATTGGGCCGCGCTTCATAAATGATGCCGATGACGCCCAGCGGTACACGCATTTTGCCGATCTGGATGCCGGAAGGACGGTACTTGAAATCATTCATTTCGCCGATGGGGTCTGGCAGGGCAGCAATTTGCTCCAGCCCTTCGGCCATGGTGGCGATGGATTTTTCGCTCAGGGCCAGCCGGTCCAGCATCGCTGCCTCAAGTCCGTTGGCGCGCGCTTTTTCGAGGTCCGCATGATTGGCGGCGATCAGTGTCGCTTTTTCGCGGCGAATGGCGGCGGCGATGGTGGTCAGGGCCAGGTTCTTGGTGTTGGTAGAGGCTTTGGCCATGGCGCGCGATGCCTTGCGTGCTTCGGCACCCAGTTCAGCCATATATTGTTTGATATCCATAGTCATCCTATCTGCTGCTTCTTTTTGCCACGCGCGCCAGACCGAAGCACAGGCGTGAAATCTCAAGCCACGCATCGCCGCGGATCAGGCCCTTGGCTGTCCTGTCTATTTCAGCCAGTTTGAACAGGGCTGCCTGTAATTGCCTTAGACTCAGTCGCGATAGTGCGCGCTGAAACAGTGCCTGCTGATTGTAGCGGACTTTTGCCTGCTGCATGGCGCTGCTGATGTTTTCGCCGCGTGCTTCCGCCTGCTTGATCCTGACCAGTGGTCGCAGCACCCACATCAGCGGATTCATCACGGCTACCGGCTGGGCACCTTCGTCCTGCAGGCCCTGCAATATCCTGGCGGTGCGTTCGGCATCACCCGCCAGTACGGCTTCACCGAGCTGGAAGGCATCGTAGCGCGATACGTTGAGTACCGAGGCGCGTACATCCTCATTGCTCAATTTGCCGGTCGGGTACAGCAGGCCAAGTTTCTGAATCTCCTGATGGGCTGCCAGCAGATTGCCTTCCACCTGATGTGCAACGAACTCGAGGGTTTCGTTATCCGTTTGCTGCTGTTGCAGTGCCAAGCGGTTGGCGATCCATTTCGGCAGCTGCGCGGGCGGCACTTCCTCCAGAAGCAGCAGCACGCAGGATTGTTCAAGTGCGGTGTACCAGGCGCTTTTCTGGTCCTTCCAGTCGACCTTGGGCAGGATGATGATGGTGATGGTGTCGGCCAGTGGCTGCGCCGCCAGTTCCTGTAGTACCTTGCCGCCTTCAATGCCGGGTTTGCCGGAAGGGATGTTGATCTCGAGGATGCGTCGGCTGGCAAACAGGGAACTGGACTGACCGAAAGCGGTAATTTGCTGCCAGTTGAAATAACGGTCTACCGTCAGGCTGGTGCGTTCTTCGAAGCCCTGTTTTCTCGCGGTCTGGCGGATGGCATCCAGGCACTCGCGTTGTGCCAGCGGTTCATCCCCCGTCAGTACATAGCATGGCTGAAGGCCTTCTGCCAGGTGCCGACTCAGTTGCTGGGGAGGTAAGCGCATCAGTTGAGAAGTGGTTTGTCAGAGCTTCTTCGGTTTTTGCGCGACCAGCAGGCGCATGATCTCGCGTATTGCATCATTGCGCATATCCTCGTACAGGCGATCCTGCTCGAACTGTTTGGCCAGCAGCTGTGTATCGTCGTAAGAGTAGTCGCGCCGCCCTTCGATCTTTTGCACCGGCCCCCAGACTTCGCTGTCCGGGCTGCGCAGACGGAAATCGACGAAATAGACCAGTTCGTATTCCCGTACCAGACCGCCGCCGCTCAGCGAGAGAATGTTCTGTTGGCGGCGCTCACGAATCAGCTCAAGGAACAGCTCGGCCTTCTGTGGATCATCGACAACCGTAACGCCATTGACCTTGAGCGAGCGGATCAGGTCTTTCTTGATCGTCAGGTTGCCGCCCTGGATATACATGGTTTGGAAAGCCAGGTCCGCCGTGCCGCGCATCTGGAAACCGCAGGCGCTCAATGCCAGGATTGATGCCAGCATCAGGATGTGTGACAGTCGGAACAGGTTCATGAGCTTATCCTACGACGATATTGACGAGTTTGTTCGGCACTACAATCACCTTGCGTACGCTGACGCCTTCCAAGTATTTCTGGATGGAAGGGTGCGCAACCGCCATTGATTCTATCGCAGATTTGTCGGCAGTGCGGGCTACGGTCATGCTGCCGCGCAACTTGCCGTTGACCTGGATCACCAGCTCGATCTCGTCCTGTACCAATGCCGATTCCTCGGGCTGCGGCCAGCGGGCCTGCAGGATGTCGTCGCCGTAGCCGAGTTCCTTCCACAAGGTTTGTGTGATGTGCGGTGCGATCGGCGACAGCATACGCAGCAGGATGGAGAAACCTTCGCGTGCCATGCTTAACCAGTCGGTTTCGGCATCTTTCTGGACCTTTTCCAGTGCGTTCAGCATCTTCATCGCGGCAGAGGCTACGGTGTTGAACTGCTGACGGTCGAGGTCGTAATTGGCCTGTTTCAATGTGCTGTGAATCTCGCGCCGTGCATTGGCGAGATTGCCGGCCAGCTTGGCCGGCAGTTCGCTTGCGGCTTCGGTCGAAAGCGCGTGGCCGTAAGCCCAGACGCGCTTGAGGAAGCGGTGTGAGCCTTCGACGCCGCTGTCCGACCACTCCAGTGTCTGTTCCGGCGGAGCAGCGAACATCATGAAGAAGCGCGCGGTATCGGCACCATACTGGTCGATCAATGCCTGCGGGTCGACGCCGTTGCGCTTGGACTTGGACATGGTGCCCATGCCCTGGAAATCGACCGGCTGGCCGTCAGCCAGCAGTTTTGCGCCTGTGACCTTGCCGTGTTCGTCATACACCAGTTCTACTTCTTCCGGTGCGAAATACTCGATGCCGCCCTTGTCCGTACGGCGCGAGAAAATGTGGTTGAGCACCATGCCTTGGGTCAGCAGATTGGCGAACGGCTCGTCATAATTCACGAGGCCGAGATCGCGCATGACCTTGCTCCAGAAGCGCGAGTAGAGCAGGTGCAGGATGGCGTGTTCGATACCGCCGATGTACTGGTCGACCGGCATCCAGTGGTTGGTTTCGGCATCCACCATGGCATCGGGATTGAAGCCGCTGGCGGCTGTGCTCGTCGCATAGCGTGCGTAATACCAGCTGGAATCGACGAAGGTATCCATGGTGTCGGTTTCGCGTTTTGCCGGTTTGCCGCACTTGGGGCAGGTGCAGTTGATGAAGTCCTCGCGGCGGTTCAATGGGTTGCCGGAACCGTCCGGCACGCAATCCTCCGGCAGCTTCACTGGTAGTTGCTCATCCGGCACCGGCACGTCACCGCAGCTGTCGCAATGGATGATGGGGATCGGGCAGCCCCAGTATCTTTGGCGAGAAATGCCCCAGTCGCGCAGACGCCAGTTGATCTGCTTGTCTCCCAGGTTTTTGGTTTTGAGGTCGGCGGCGATGGCATCGACGGCGGCTTCATAGGCGAGGCCATCATATTTGCCGGAGTTGGCGCAGACACCGCGTGCCTTGTCGCCGTACCATTCCTGCCAGGTATCCAGTGAGAAGCTTTCGCTCGCCACAGAAATGCTCTGTTTGATAGTGAGGTCGTATTTCTTTGCAAACTCGAAATCGCGCTCATCATGTGCCGGCACCGCCATGACCGCACCTTCGCCGTAACTCATCAGCACGTAGTTGCCGACCCAGACCGGAACCGACTCGCCGGTAAGCGGATGGGTGACGGTGAGGCCGGTGTCCATGCCCTTCTTTTCCATCGTCGCCATGTCGGCTTCGGCCACGGAACCCTGCTTGCATTCATGGATGAACGCGGCGAGTTCAGGGTTGTTCTGCGCGGCGCGCGTGGCGAGCGGATGCTCGGCGGCGACGGCGCAGAAGGTCACGCCCATGATGGTGTCGGCGCGGGTGGTGAACACCCACAGCAGCTCATCGCTGCCCGGCACCTTGAACGCCAGGCGCACCCCCACGCTCTTGCCGATCCAGTTGGCCTGCATGGTCTTAACGCGCTCGGGCCAGCCCGGCAGCTTGTCGAGGTCATCCAGCAGTTGCTGGGCGTAGCCGGTGATGT
>DLMX01000022.1 GCA_002479405.1 Methylophilaceae bacterium UBA7525 | reverse complement strand
CTGAAAAATCTCAGGTTGTCTGCGTTGGCAAACAGAAGCCGCAGCCACAAACCGCCCAAGCTGCCGTCACGTAAAGTGCTGGCAGGAATTGTTGATGGGTTGGGAGCCGTTCTTTTCCCAAACAGGCTGGGCAGGCCTGACATCCGGGCAGAAGGCCTGGATTACTTTGTTGGACATACACTGGATGTGGCGTTGCGGGATTTGCTGGTGCAGGCAAAGCTCGAGCTGGATTTCGTTGCGGAGCATGTGGGGCAGTTGCCAGATAGGCTAGCAGCAAACGTAGTCAGGGATTTTGCCGGAACGCTTCCGACCGTGCGCAAACTTCTGGACACCGATATCAATGCGGCATATGAGAGCGATCCGGCGGCAAGGAGCGAGGATGAGGTTCTGGTGTGCTATCCAGGCATACAGGCTATTTTGCATTATCGTCTTGCGCATCAACTGCACCTTCTGGGTTTGCCGCTCATCGCCCGCATGATCTCCGAGATCGCACACTCCGCGACCGGTATTGATATCCATCCGGGTGCAACCATAGGAGATGCCTTCTTTATTGATCACGGTACCGGTGTGGTGATTGGTGAAACCGCCATTATCGGCAGGCATGTGCGTATCTATCAGGCGGTCACCTTGGGCGCCAAGCGATTCCCCACTGATGAGAATGGTGCCTTGATAAAAGGCAATGCGCGCCATCCGATCGTCGAGGACGATGTGGTGATTTATGCCGGAGCAACGATACTCGGTCGCATTACTATCGGTCGAGGCTCGGCGATCGGCGGCAATGTCTGGCTGACGCACAGCGTGCCTCCCGGCAGCAATGTCACTCAGGCAAAAATGAACGCAGCGCCGCTCGATGCAGTGTCGGCCGCTCAATCGCTTACTCCAGAAGCACTCAGAAAAAATAGCAAGCACGACTCTCAGCAATACCGATGATTTTTACCGTAATTTGTCAAAACACCAGGAGATTATTGAATGACCGAAATTAATCAAACACATACCGCCTTGGGCGATGTCGCCGCACGGACACTGTCGAACGCCACTAAAACGGTACCGATGCTCAGTACCATTACGCCGCGCTGGCTGGTGCATCTGCTGCAGTGGGTGCCGGTGGAGGCCGGTATTTATCGCGTCAACAAAGCCAAGGATCCAAACAAGATCGAGGTTGATTGCTCCAATAAGGACGAGCGTGAGCTCCCGGCGACCTTTGTCGATTACGAAGAGTGGGGGCGTGAGTATGTGCTGAATGCGGTTAATACCGTTGTCGATGTTCACACGCGCGTATCCGATCTTTACAGCAGTCCGCATAATCAGATCAAGGAGCAATTGCGCCTGACCATCGAAACCGTGAAAGAGCGTCAGGAAAGCGAGTTGATCAACAATCCGGAATACGGCCTGTTGCACAACATCGCTGAATCGCAAAAAGTGAAGACACGCACGGGTTCACCCACGCCGGACGATCTGGATGAACTGCTCAGCAGAGTCTGGAAGGAGCCGGCGTTTTTCCTTGCTCATCCGCAGGCCATTGCCGCTTTCGGTCGTGAGTGCACCCGTCGCGGTGTGCCGCCTCCAACCGTGAGCCTGTTTGGCTCGCAGTTTATTACCTGGCGTGGCATTCCAATCATTCCTTGCGACAAGCTGCGTGTGACCAAGGGCAAAACCAATATCCTGCTACTGCGTACAGGCGAAAGCCGCCAGGGGGTTGTGGGTTTGTATCAACCCAACCTTCCGGGCCAGCAAAGCATGGGGCTGTCGGTGCGCTTCATGGGAATCAACCACAAGGCCATTGCTTCTTATCTGGTTTCGCTCTATTGCTCGCTGGCCGTGCTTACCGATGATGCGATTGCTGTTTTGGAGAATGTCGATGTAGGCAACTACTATGACTACAAGTAATCAACACACACATCAGTTTTTCGACTTGTCCGCTTTTGAGCCAGAAGCAATTCTGGCGTCATTGCCGGGTGAACACCCGAAAATGACGGCGGCGCTGGCCGTCGGCAGGCAGGCGGAATCGACCGGGCATCTGGATGTCAATGTTTTGGAACAGATCGCCAACGAAATTTATGCGGAAGGATCTCCTGATCCTGCGAAATACGCGCAATCATTCCAAGCCCAACCTGATCTATTGGCGACGGATTCCTTTCCCGACCCAGCGCTCCCCGGCACAGGTGAGTTGCCGGAGTTGACTGGATTCAATACTTCGCCTGCCTCGTTCACGCAAGCTTCATTGGCACAAGCCGATATCGGCAATCTGCATGCGGCTCAGTTGCAGTATTTACCAGCTGCGATGGCTCAGCTTGAATTCAGTCATTTGCTTGGGGGTGTTGATATTCCACAACAGCCGGAATTGAATCAATTGTTGGGAAGTGTTCCATCAGCACCGGCACCAGTCAGCACTGCTTCAACAGGCTCTGCCAACCAAAGCCGGTTTTACTTTCTGCAGCCAGTGGATTTGTCTGCGGGAAATTTTGCACCTTCCGCGCATCCACCTTTTGATGCCAATCTGCTACGCAAGGATTTCCCCATACTTGGGGAGCAGGTCAATGGGCGCCCGCTGATCTGGTTTGATAATGCCGCTACTACGCAGAAACCGCAGGTCGTCATTGATCGCATCAGCTATTTTTACCAGCACGAGAATTCCAATATTCATCGTGCCGCGCATGAACTGGCTGCGCGTGCCACCGATGCCTATGAAGATGCGCGTGAATCGGTCCGGCGCTTTATCAATGCGCCATCGACGGACAACATCATCTTTGTGCGGGGCACAACCGAAGCCATCAATCTGGTGGCCAAGACCTGGGGTAAAAAGCATCTGGGCGCGGGTGACGAGATTCTGATCTCTCATCTGGAGCATCACGCCAACATCGTCCCCTGGCAACAGCTTTGCCAGGAAACCGGTGCAAAACTCAAAGTGGCGCCGGTAGACGATACCGGCCAGATACTGCTGGATGAATATCAGAAGCTTGTGACATTCCGAACCAAACTGGTCTCGTTTACGCAAGTGTCCAATGCCTTGGGTACGGTAACGCCGGCTACCGACATGATTCAAATCGCGCATCAGGCCGGTGCCAAGGTCTTGCTCGATGGTGCGCAGTCGGTGTCGCATATGAAGGTCGATATGCAGGCCCTGAATCCGGATTTCTTTGTCTTCTCAGGCCATAAGGTATTCGGGCCAACGGGGATTGGTGCGCTGTATGGCACAGTCGAAGTATTAAAGGATATGCCTGTTTGGCAAGGCGGCGGCAATATGATTCAGGACGTCACCTTTGAAAAAACCGTGTATCACGAAGCACCCAACAAGTTTGAGGCTGGTACCGGCAATATCGCTGATGCGGTGGGTTTAGGCGCGGCGCTTGAATATGTCGAGCGTATCGGCATTGAAAATATCGCACGCTACGAACACGAGTTGCTTGTTTATGCCATCGCGGCTTTGGAAAAAGTGCCGGGTTTGCATCTGTTCGGGACCGCGAAAGAGAAAGCCAGCGTGCTGTCATTCAATCTGGATGGCTACAAAAGTGAAGAGGTGGGGGCTGCATTGAATGAACAAGGTATCGCAGTGCGGTCCGGCCACCATTGCGCGCAACCTATCCTGCGACGTTTCGGGCAGGAAACCACCGTTAGACCTTCATTGTCCTTCTACAACACCTATGCAGAAATAGATGTGTTGTGTAATGCCTTGCATCGTTTGGCGTCTGCCAAACATTTCAACTGAGTTTTAAGTTATTCGGAGTCAAAAAAATCCGGCAACCCCAGGGTTGCCGGTGTCTATTCAGACGAGTGAGGAGATAGTTCTACTGCTGTTGAAGCTTGAAGCAGCCTTTGAGTGGCATGAAAGGCTATTTGTTAGGTTGAGGCGTCAGTCGCAGATAGGATTTGACGGCCTTGTAGCCTTTGGGGAATTTGGCCTTCAGCTCTTCCGCATCTGTAATGGAAGGCACGATGACGACATCATCCCCGTTCTTCCAGTCGGCCGGCGTTGCAACGCTGTGATATTCCGTCAATTGCAACGAATCGATGACGCGCAGGATTTCGTTGAAATTTCGACCGGTGCTGGCTGGGTAGGTGAAAGTCAGGCGAATCTTCTTGCTCGGATCAATGATGAATACTGCTCGTACTGTAGAAGTGTTGCTGGCATTCGGGTGAATCAAGTCGTATAGCGTCGCCACTTTCTTGTCGGCATCGGCCAGGATGGGAAAATTGACCGTGGTGGATTGTGTCTCATTGATATCCTTGATCCAGCCGAGGTGTGAATCTACCGGGTCCACCGACAGTGCGATGACCTTAACGTTGCGTTTTTTGAATTCGTCAGCCAGTTTTGCGGCGGCGCCGAGTTCTGTGGTGCATACAGGTGTGTAGTCTGCTGGATGTGAGAACAGAATCCCCCAACTGTTTCCCAGCCATTCATGAAAATGAATCGAGCCAATGCTGGATTCTTGTGTAAAGTCCGGCGCGATATCGTTCAGGCGCAATGTTGTCATGTCGATTTCCTTTGAGATCAATATTTCAGTTTGATGATTGGATCGAGCGTTCCAAGGCCCGGTGATCTTTTGTGGTTCATTCTTCTGCTACAGAGCCTTGATGATTGCAATATTCGATTGCCGTCCCTGATTCGCCGGCAAACAATCAAATTGATAATGAAATCGGGATGTGCCAATCATCAAAAATCCGACCGTTAAATTCTGGCGATCGAGACTTCGGTTGATTTGACCAATGCCAGGACTTCGGTGCCGACCTGCAGCCCGAGCTCGTTGATGGAGCGGGTGGTGATGACCGACGTGACGATGCCGAGGGCGGTTTCGACTTCAATTTCTGAAACAACGGGGCCGGTGAGGATTTCCTTGACCCTGCCGCGGAACTGATTGCGGACGTTGATGGAATGAATTGCCATGAGTGATTACTCCTGAATCTGGTATTAAAAATGGTGACCAATGGCTGTTTTCAGTAGCGCCAGCCAGCGCATCAAACAGGAATTGCTTTCTGTCATGCAACAGGCAGCCTCCGTCGTGGTCTTGTCATCTATGCGGTCCAGCCTGGATTTCAGCGCAGCCGGGCCGTTCGGGGTGTAGACGATTCGTACGCCACGTTTTGCTGCTGACTGTTTTATCTTGTGCGTGAAGTTGTGGCTGATCCAATCCGTCACCAGCACAATCAGCTGCGTATCATGCGGAATGACTTTTTTGCCATCGCCTGCCTTGCGTCCGGACCAGTGATTGATCCGGGTAACGCCGTAACTGCCCAGTACCTGCTTGATGCCGTCTATGCGGTCGCCACCTACGATCAATGCTGTTGTCATATCATGGTTCCTTTGCTTGAGGTGGGCCGAGAACTGATTCTCGGCCCATGGCTCACGCCAGATGCCTACTTGTTGGTGTAAATCTGGTCAAAAGTGCCGCCGTCAGAAAAATGCTCTTTCTGCGCTTTTTGCCAGCCGCCGAACACATCGTCGATCTTGAACAGGTTCACTGTAGGGAACTGTTTC
The DNA here is from genome assembly GCA_002479405.1 of Methylophilaceae bacterium UBA7525. Classification (GTDB taxonomy): domain Bacteria; phylum Pseudomonadota; class Gammaproteobacteria; order Burkholderiales; family Methylophilaceae; genus UBA6140. The sequence continues at coordinate 2,713 of DLMX01000022.1, read as the reverse complement.
GCGTATTTCTCGACATATTTCGGGTTGGTCGGGCGGTAGTAGTGCTTGCCGGCAAGGTCCTGGCCCTCTTCGGAATACAGGTATTCCAGGTAGGCCTGCGCGACTGCACGGGTCTTGCGCTTGTCAGCGACCTTGTCGACCAGTGTTACAGGCGGTTCTGCCAGAATCGATACCGATGGAACGACGATCTCGAATTTGTCCGGACCGAGTTCCTTCAGTGCCAGGAAGGCTTCGTTTTCCCAGGAAATGAAGACATCGCCGATGCCGCGTTCAACGAAAGTCGTGGTTGACCCGCGTGCGCCGGAATCCAGCACCGGCACGTTGGCGAAGATCTTCTTGACGAAGTCCTTTGCCTTTTCCTGGTCGCCGCCGTTGCGTTTCAGCTCGTAACCCCAGGCCGCCAGGTAATTCCAGCGTGCGCCGCCGGAGGTTTTGGGGTTGGGGGTGATGACCGCAACCCCGGGTTTGGCCAGATCATCCCAGTCCTTGATCTGCTTTGGATTTCCTTTGCGTACCAGCAGCACGATGGTGGAGGTGTACGGCGCGCTGTTGTTGGGCAAACGGGTTTGCCAATCCTTGGGGATCAGTTTGGCTTTCTCGTGGATGGCGTCGATATCGTAGGCCAGTGCCAGAGTGACGACGTCTGCCTGCAGGCCATCGATCACGGCACGTGCCTGCTTGCCGGCACCACCATGGGATTGCTTGATGATGACGTTGTCGCCGGTCTTGGATTTCCAGTGCGCGGCAAAGGCCTTGTTGAACTCTGTGTAAAGTTCGCGAGTCGGGTCGTATGAGACATTGAGCAGCGTTACGTCAGCGGCCGAAGCGCTGAGTGGTACTGCCAGCGCAAACGCCCCGGCAAGCAACAATCTGGATAATGATAATTTCATGTGGATTCCTTTTATACAATGGGTTAATAAGCAACCTGGAAGCGAGTGAACAAGGCTTTCTCGTCTTCGCGATCTTTAATATTTGCGTAGGCGCTATCAAAGGAGGTGTGGTCGTAGGTGGTGGCAATCTTCACGTTTTTGTTCAGATACCAGTTCACGCCGAGAGACCAGGATTGCGCCTTTTCCGTAGCGTTACGTCCAAAATTTGTTGTTGTGTTTGCTGTTGCAGCGAAACCGCCATCAAAGGCGTCTTTGTCCACCTCCAGTTCGTGGTATCGCGCAGCGATTTCCCAAGCACCCCAGCCACCTTTTTTCAGATCAAAATTGTTTTTTGGTGTGATGCCGGCAAAGTTGTTATCTTCGCCAGTGAGTACCCAACTGCCGGCAATCTGCCAGGCATCATTGTCCAAGGTGGCCGTATTGATGCCGCGCTTGACGTCGGTTGAACTACGGGCATATTCGGCAATCAGTCCAAACGGACCATAGTAGTAATATGCCTGCGGTGACCAGCGGATCTTGTTGCCATTACTCTTGGTGTCGGCATGATATTCAAAGAATGTCTGCAGACCCGGTGTGCGGTAACGGTCAGCAACTGCATCATCTTTCTGGTCAGCCCAAGTACCTGCAATACCAAAGCCGAGGCCTGCCAGCACGCTGTCCTCGCCCTTGAACGGTTCTGCAAACAGACGTACTGCAAATTCCTTGTCGGTGTTGGCATCCCCGGATTGTTTGCCGCTTCGCCCATCATCTATGCCGTTAAATACGCCCGCTGCGTAAGAGAGTTTTTTCTCCAGCAGATTGCCGTGAATCTGAATGCCTACATCCCGATTGGGCGAAATCGAATCGGCCACATATGAGCGCTCGGCAAATCGTATCCAGTTACCGCTTTGCAGCCGTTCCAGACTGAACGGCGACTTGAATTTGCCGGCCTGTACCTGGAACTCAGGTAGAAAGCGTGCATTGATATAGGCATCTTGTACTGTTGTGGTGTCAGGTGCGAAATCAGTGTTGATGTCGAAATCGAAGATGTTGTAGAGCGTGCCCTGGAAGCGTGGACGTATGCGGCGCAGCACGTTATCGTTCTTCAGGTCCGGATCGTTGTCGCCGAAGAAGCTGCGGTTGTCAAACTGGAGTTGGCCTCGTAGTTTGAACACGTGCGCGCCGTCGGCGGAGCCGATAGTGAAGCCACCACTGTTGGCCTTGATGACGGGTTGTTTTTTCTTTTCATCCTTTGCTGCAGCTTCTGCGATCTCACCTTTACGGTCGAGCACGCGGATCTTTTGATCTAGTTCCTGCACCAGTGCGCGCAGGGCCTCCAGCTCGCTGCTGTCGTTGGCAAGTGCATTGCCGGAAAAAACCAGTGCGCCGCTGCCGATTAGCGTGGCGGCGATCAGGCCGTGTATCTGTGTTGCTTTAAAAGTCATGATGAACCCCTTTAAGTTACTCGCCTCCGGTAGTCCGGTCGGTTCATCTGTTTTCTGGATTAATGGTTAGCCGCTGCCTATGCAGTAGGGTTATTGAGCGCAGTAGATTTGAGTTTTTGCGCGGCCTGTCCGGCGGTTTGCTCGAAGCGGACTTTCTCGCGGCGTTCGATTTGCGTCACGCGGTTGTCGTGTACGGTGATCTCGACAGAGCCATAACGCAGCTGCTCGATGGCGTGCAGTACTTCACGAATTACTTCGTCGCTGATCCTGTTTGATTGGTGTACTGACATGGCTTGCCTTTCTTGCAATGCGTGAGAACGATGCGAACTTTAGCAAGCCAAATTAATAATTAAAAATAATTTGTTTTAATATATAAATAACTGAAAAGAATATATAGGG
>DLMX01000016.1 GCA_002479405.1 Methylophilaceae bacterium UBA7525 | reverse complement strand
CAACAAACCGCTGCCGCAGCAAAAACCGCAGCCCATTTGCATGAGGTGCCGGCATGATAGGTTCAGGACATGGCTTCAACTCGGGCAGTCATACTGCGCCGATGAATGAGATCAACATGATCCCGCTGATCGATGTCATGTTGGTTCTGCTGGTCATTTTCATCATCACGGCACCTTTGCTGACGCATGCGGTCAAGATCGATCTGCCCCAGGCCAGTAGTCAGGCGCTGCCTGAGAAACCAGAGATGGTCTCGCTCTCGATAGATGATGCAGGACGCATGTACTGGAACGATGCCCTCTTGGTGCAGGGCGAACTTGCAGTGAGATTGCAGCAGGTCGCCGTGCAGGAGCCGCAGCCGGAACTGCATATACGTGCCGACAAGCAGACGCGTTACCAGATGCTGGCTGAGGTGATGGCGGATGCACAGAATGCCGGCATCAAGAAAATGGGTTTCGTCAGTATGCCGGACTGACTGAATAGCGCTGGATCCTTGAAGAAGATAGTGAAAATGCAAATGAAGAAAGTAATGTCGGAAATGGTGTGGCGAAAACTGCTGCTGGTTCCGTTTATCGGCCTATTGACGGCTTGTTCCGACTCCGTATCCGAAGTTGCAGCTGCCCCCGAAGTGGTTACCGCAGGCACGGCAGCCCAGCTTCGCGCCAGAAGCGGGGAAGCGGTCTATCAGCAAGTTTGCATGGCCTGCCATGCCACAGGAGTCAATGAGGCACCCAAGTTTGGCGACCGGGCAGACTGGGCCGAGCTGATTGATGAGGGCTATGGCATATTGGTCCATGAGTCGATCAAGGGAGAGGGCATGATGCCACCGCGCGGCGGCGACATGACGCTGACCGATATGGAAATGGCAAATGCTGTTGCCTATATGGCCAATGCCGCAGGTGCGGAGTGGACCGCGCCTGCTAGCGAGGAAGCAGTGCAGTCAATGCTGAAGCAGGCCGAGATTGAGTTATCGCATCACCACGGGGAGGATTAGAGCTCAAGCTCAATCTGCCTGTCTTTCAACAGAGGTTCAATTTTATCGATCTAGCCAGCCAGTGAGGTTTTCTCAGATAGCCAGCCAGTGATCCAACATCACAGGGAGCGTTATCTTGCAGAAATACCTTATCAATCAATCCGAGTTCAACATCAAGCCTGCCCGCATGGCGGTCGTGCTTGGCTTGTTAGTGCTGTCCATGCACGGCCATGCTGAAGATGCGGTTTCTGTTGCAGTCGAGGTTGAGACCTTGCCGCAGGTCACGGTGGCAGCCAGTGTCGATGGCAATGTGCCGTCCGAACAGACTGGTTCCTACATGGTTGAAAAGTCGAACGCTGCCACCGGTCTTGATCTAAGCCTGCGAGGTACGCCGCAGGGCGTATCCGTCATTACCAGCAGGGAGCTCGACGATTATCGCCTGACCAGTGTCAACGACGCGCTGGAGAATGTGGCAGGCATTGTCGTCGAGCGTGTGGAGACGGATCGTACATATTACAGCGCCCGCGGTTCGGACATTACCAATTTCCAGCTGGACGGCGTCGGTCTGCCGCTCAATTACGGATTGGCGACCGGCGATATCGATACCGCCGTGTATGACCGTATTGAAGTCATCCGCGGTGCCAACGGGCTGATGTCTTCTACCGGCAATCCTTCTGCCACCGTCAATTTCGTGCGCAAGCGCCCGACGGAGGAGTTCAATGCGTCGGCCGATGTCACGGCTGGCTCATGGAACGATTACCGGGTGGAGGGAGATATCTCCGGCCCGTTCAATGAAGCCGGTAACCTGAGAGGGCGGTTGGTTGCGGTTCAGCACGACCGGGGTTCCTATCTGGATCGCTACGAACATGAGAAATCCGTGCTCTACGGCATTCTCGAAGCCGATGTCACCGATCATACCCTTCTGACCCTGGGTCATACCTATCAGAAGAACGAGGCGGATGGCGTGCTGTGGGGCGCATTGCCACTATTCTATACCAATGGCCAGCGTATTCATTACGACGTTTCTGCCAGCACCGCTACAGACTGGGCCTACTGGGATACTGAAGATAACAGGACTTTTGCCGAGTTGGCGCATGAGTTCCAGAATGGTTGGCAAGCCAAAGCCGTGTTGAGTTATCGCAAGGCGGAGCAGGATGCGAACATGATCTACATGTACGGCACGCCCAGCAGCAACAGCAGTGCCGATATGGGAATCTGGCCGAGTATCTATTTGCAGGATAACGAGCAGTGGCTGGCCGATGTGCAAGTCAAGGGGCCGTTCAGTCTCGCCGGTAGGGAGCATCAGTTGATCGTCGGCGTCAACTGGGCAAGATCCAGGCTGAAGGAGGAATCGCGTTACGGCACTTCGGCATATTCGCCAATTTCGCTGGAAGATATTCTTGCCGGCACCGAGCCGAATTCCAGCTATCCGGCCGTCTCCGGTGATGCCAGCTTTACCGATAAGCGCAGCAGCATATATGCAGCTGCACATTTCAGTGTCACTGACAGATTGAACCTGATCGGCGGCGCTCGTATGACCAGTGTGGAAAGCAAAGGCGAGAACTATGCGGTACCGCATGAATACGAGCATGATGACAAGGTCACGCCCTATGCCGGCATTGTCTATGACCTGACCGAGCAGCATTCTGCCTATGCCAGCTATACGGATATTTTCAATCCGCAGACCGAACTGGATATCAACCGTAAACCGCTCGCGCCGCTTGA
>DLMX01000005.1:14758-15620 GCA_002479405.1 Methylophilaceae bacterium UBA7525 | reverse complement strand
CGCTGAAACGCCAGATTACCATCAACCCCTGCATCCAGCATTTCGATTTTGTGGTCGATGATGCCTTGCGCGATGGTGTTGGTCCAGAAATCCAGAATGGCTGCGGCACCTGAAACCTGCGCAGCCCCGGCAGGCAACACGGTCGCGTCGTTGTCATACAGCGCAGCTACTTGAACAGGCTGCTTGCTGTTGAATGCGGCATCCCAATGCGCGTTGATATCAAGAATGATGGGTTTGATTTCCTGGTTCTGCATTTGAAACTCCTTGGTTATGGTTAATTTAATAATTAGCCACCTAATTATATGAGTAAAAAAATTCGACCCTATCGATTGAAGGCCTCTATACCGCTACCTATCAGATTCAATATCTCGTGCAAACGTTCACGGTCAACTTCATTCAGACCAGCCATGCAATCGTGCAGACGCCTGTAATAATCCGGCATCACAGTATCCAGCCTGGACTGACCGGCGGCAGTCAACTTGACTGAAACACTGCGCCTGTCACGCGAATCCAGCAGACGCTCGACCAGTCCGTCACGCTCAAGCCCGTCAATCAGGCCGGTCATGGTGGCGCGGGTTACCCCTGCCTTATCCGCCAGGGCGGAAGGCGTCGATGTCAGGTTTTCTTCACGCATCAACAATATCAGAACCCACCAGCGCCCCTGCAACAGGCCATGACGACTGAGACACGTATCCAGAGCTACCGACAGATCGGTCGCCAGTCGCAACAGATGCAGGAACGCGGAAACCGCGCTGATATCCGCTTGCGGATAACGCTGCGCGAATTTTTTCAGCGTCTCTTTGGTTGGAAGGTCACGAAGTTGCAACATAATTAGCTGCATTATAGTTAGTTAGCTAATATT
>DLMX01000005.1:1103-14529 GCA_002479405.1 Methylophilaceae bacterium UBA7525 | reverse complement strand
TGCCATAAAAAGATACAAAACGGAGGAGTATATGAAAACCGTCAGACAACTGCTTGACGCCAAGGGCTATGAGACGCTTTCTGTTACACCCGAGACCAATGTTTTTGATGCCTTGACGATCATGGCACAAAAACATGTGGGCGCTCTGGTCGTCATCGATGACAGCGGCCACCTCGCCGGCATTTTTTCGGAACGCGATTACGCGCGCGAAGTTGCGCTGAAAGGCAAAACCTCAAGAACGACCAAAATTTCCGAGGTAATGTCGACCCAGGTCATCACCGTTACCCCGGACCAGCTGACTGATGAGTGCATGGAGCTGATGTCTGGCAAACGCATACGTCACTTGCCTGTCGTTGAGAACGAGCGGGTGATAGGCATACTCTCCATCGGCGACCTGGTGAAGGAAACCATTGCCTATCAGCAGTTTCTGATTCAGCAGCTGGAAAGCTACATTCAGGGACAATGATTCTTCAGCTGGCACCGATCAGGTGATTGCCGGCTGTACCATCCAAAGCCAAGCGATCACCCGAATAGCAATTTACAAATAGCGCGCCACCATGGCGTTATGAAAATTGCCTGCCGCCATCGGCATTCGGACGAAAATACCGCTACCAGCCGCTTCGCTCACCGGCTGGCCTTTCTTGTCAAACAGCGACTCCACCAGAATCTCGCGATTGCCTTCCGGCTGAATGATCTGCAAACGATCACCCAACGCGAAACGATTTTTGACTGCGATATCAGCCAAACCGTGTTCGGCATCATAACCAACGATATCGCCCACGTAGAGACTGAGGTTGGACTTTGAGTGGCCTTGCATATAGTTCTGATGGTCAATCGTATGGTGCCGCTGATAAAAACCATCGGTATAGCCGCGGTTGGCCAGATTCTCCAGCTCGCCGAGCAGGCTGAGGTCGAACGGCCGACCGGCCAGCGCATCATCAACCGCCTTGCGGTAAGTCTGGCAGGTGCGCGCCACGTAGTAGCGCGACTTGGTACGACCCTCGATCTTCAACGAATCGACACCTATCTTCATCAGGCGCTCCACGTGCTCGATGGCGCGGAGGTCCTTGCTGTTCATGATGTAGGTGCCGTGCTCGTCCTCCATGATCGGCAGCAGTTCTCCCGGACGGCCTTTTTCCTCAATCAGGTAAACCTTGTCCGCCTCGGGATGACGCACCATGCTGCCGCATTCCGACAAGCTGGATTTTTCCATCTCGGCCTTGAAGTCGAACTCATTGAGACGGATCACGCCGGCAGGATCCTCCGACGCATCGTGCACCTTGTAATCCCAGCGGCAGGAGTTGGTGCAACTGCCCTGATTCGGGTCGCGGTGATTGAAGTAACCCGAAAGCAGGCAACGGCCGGAATAAGCGATGCAGAGTGCGCCATGGACAAAGACTTCGAGCTCCATATCCGGACATTGCTGACGGATCTCCTCAATCTCGTCCAGCGACAGTTCGCGCGACAGGATGACACGGGTCAGTCCGAGATGCTGCCAGAACTTGACCGTGGCGTAATTGACTGTATTGGCCTGCACCGACAGATGCACCGGCATCTCCGGCCACTTCTCGCGCACCATCATGATAAGACCGGGATCCGACATGATCAGCGCGTCTGGCTGCATGGCGATCACCGGCTCCATATCCGCCATATAAGTTTTGACCTTGCTGTTGTGCGGTGCAATATTGCTCGCCACAAAGAATTTTTTGCCGCGCTGATGCGCTTCGCTGATGCCATCCGCCAGCTCTGCCATGCCGAAACCATTGTTGCGTACACGCAGACTGTAGCGGGGCTGGCCGGCATAGACGGCATCGGCGCCATAATCAAACGCCGTACGCATACGATCCAGATCCCCAGCCGGGGCGAGTAATTCAGGTATTCTCATCACCATCTATTCACCAATAATCTTCACCAGCACGCGCTTCTTGCGACGGCCGTCAAACTCACCGTAGAAAATCTGTTCCCATGGGCCAAAATCCAGCCGGCCGTTGGTAATGGCGACAACCACCTCGCGACCCATGACCTGCCGCTTCATGTGCGCATCGGCGTTGTCCTCGCCGGTACGGTTATGGTGATAGCCGCTGACCGGCTCATGCGGAGCCAGCTTTTCCAGCCAGACGCCGTAATCGTGATGCAGCCCGGATTCATCATCGTTGATGAACACGCTGGCCGTGATGTGCATGGCATTGACCAGCACAAAACCTTCCTTGACGCCGGATTCATGCAAACACTGCTCCACTTCGCCGGTAATGTTAATGAAGGCCATGCGGGCCGGTGCATTGAACCAGAGTTCCTTGCGATAGCTTTTCATGCTGCCGATTTCTCCAAAATGATTTCGAATGTCGTTTTAATAGAATAACTTGGATTATACCGCGCCTCGGTGGACGGTTGTCCTAAAGCAAAAGCACTGCGTATAATCGACCGGAAAGGGGAGACGGATGGCGGCAGCAAGTTTTCACATCGAACTGGACCAACAGGGCCGCCCGCACATACGGCTGCTCGGCCAATGGTCGCTGCGCTCGCTGGAAAACGATTTCGCCGCCCTGAAAACCTCACTGGCACCCTATTTCTCCGACCCCTTTACCAGCTGGGACCTGCAACAGGTCGAGCAGCTCGACACGGCAGCTGCGGCCGTCCTGTGGGCGGGCTGGGGTGCGAAAATCGACAACCGCATCAGCCTGACCGACGAACAGCGCGCCGTGTTCGACATGCTGGGCCGCCTCGATATCTCTATCCGCGTGCGCAAACAGCCAGATCTGATCGGGCCGGTTGTCAACCTCGGCAAGATGACTTTCGAATTCTTGGGACATCTGCGCGACTTAATGCAGTTACTCGGTCTGCTGTTCATGGAAATCCTTTATGTCCTGCGACGACCAAGGGAATTCCCGCTACGCGAGTTCAGTGCCAATATCTACAAGAGCGGGGTCACCGCACTGCCAATCAGCGCCCTGCTCGGTTTCATGATCGGCATTGCGCTGGGCTATCTGATGTCCAAACAGCTACGCGCCTTCGGCGCAGACATTTTCATCGTCAACATCCTCGGCCTCGGCGTCATCCGCGAACTGGGTCCGATGCTGATGGCGGTGCTGATTGCCGGCCGTTCCGGCTCGGCCATGACGGCGCAGATCGGCGTCATGCGCGTCACCGAGGAAATCGACGCACTCACCACCATGGGCATTTCACGCATATTGCGCGTGGTGCTGCCCAAGGTACTGGGTCTCACTTTCGTTGCACCGTTCCTCGTATTATGGACTTCGGCCTGGAGCCTGCTGGGTGGCGCATTATCCGCCAACATCGAACTCGGCATCAGCTTTCATTTCTTCTTTGAATATCTGCCCACCGTCGTGCAGCCGGTCAATCTGACGCTGAGCCTGATCAAGGGTCTGCTGTTCGGCTTTGTCGTCACCCTGATTGCCTGCCATTTCGGCCTGCGGGTCAAACCCAACACGGAAAGCCTAAGCATGAGCACCACCAGTTCGGTGGTCACCAGCATCACCGCCGTCATTCTGATCGACGCACAGTTCGCCATCATGACCAGAGGCATCGGCATATGAGCACGCCAGCATCCGGCCACGACAACATCGTCTGCGAGGCGCGTCAGGTATGGACCGTGTTCGACGACAATGTAGTACATGAAAATCTGAATCTGCAGGTGCGCGCCGGGCAGATCGTCGCGCTGGTCGGCGGTTCCGGCAGCGGCAAAACCACGCTGTTGCGCCACATCGTCGGGCTGACGGTGCCGACCAGGGGAGAAATCTTCCTGTTCGGCGAAAACCTGAATGAGGTCGATCGCCTCAAGCAGCAACGGCTGATGAACCGTCTGGGCATGCTGTTCCAGCAGGGCGCCCTGTTCTCTGCGCTATCCGTCTATGACAACATCGCCTTCCCCTTGCGCGAACTCAAGCAGTTTGACGAGGAAACCATCTGCCGGCTGGTCATGCACAAACTGTCATTGGTCGAACTGGAACCGAAACACGGACTGCTGCTACCGGCACAGCTGTCCGGCGGCATGATCAAGCGCGTCGGCCTGGCGCGGGCGCTGGCACTGGAGCCGGAACTGCTGGTGCTGGACGAGCCGACCGCCGGACTGGATCCCGACCGCAGCAAAAAATTCATCGAGCTGATCAAGCAGCTAAAACACACTCTTGGCCTCACTGTGCTGTTCGTCACGCACGACCTCGACACGCTGGCACAGATGGCGGATCGTGTCGCAGTACTGGCCGACAAACGGATCGTCGCTGACTGTACGCTAAGCGAACTAGGCATGATCGACCATCCCTTCGTCAATAATTTCTTCCACGATATCAGCGCGCGCATGGAAAGGGCACAATAGACACATGGAAAATCGCACCTACGCTATCGCTGTCGGACTTTTTACCTTGCTGCTCGGCCTCGCCCTGCTGCTTTCCTTCTGGTGGCTGAGCGGTGACCACAGGCAGAACGCCAATTACACAGTCGTCTCCAGCCTGCCGGTCATCGGACTCAGCGTCGAATCTACAGTGAGGTACCGCGGCGTCAATGTCGGCAAGGTGACCGATATCCATCTGGATAAATCAGCCAAAAACGTCATCCGCATCGGCATCCGCGTCATCGACGAACTGCGCCTGAGCGAACAGAGTCATGCTGAACTGCGCATGCAAGGCGTTACCGGACTCGCCTTCATCGACCTCGACGATACTGAAGACAGCAGCGTGCCATTGCTGGCAGAGGGCGGCGAAATTCCACTGCAACCTTCGATGATGGACAAACTGCTGGACAACGGCCCGCAACTCGTCACCCAGGTCGAAACGCTGCTGCAAAGCAGTAACGCTCTGGCCAACACTGCCCATCAACTTTTGAACAGCGTGGATCATGAAAAGCTCAATCAGACGCTGACCAACCTTGAACTTGCCTCAAGAAAGCTGGAGCCGCTCCTGAACACCGCCTCGACCACTTTCGAGCGCATGGGTGACATGGCGTCCGAACAGAATCAGGTCATGTTGAGCGAGACACTGAGCAGCATGCAAAAAACTGCCGATGCCGCTCATCCTTTACTGGGTGAGCTGAACGAAACCGCCCGGGAGTTCCGCAACATGGCACAGGAAATCGGAAAGAACAGCCAGCAGCTGAGTCATACGCTGAATGATGAAACACTACCGCGCATACATGAACTGACACAGCACATGAACCGTGACCTGACACAGTTCAGCGAGCTGCTCGATAATCTGGAGCAACATCCGCAAAGCCTGCTGCTCGGCAAGCCGCCTGCCAGACCAGGACCCGGCGAGAACGGGTTTCAGTCCAACATGAACCCCTGAGAGGCCACGACATGCGTTATCTTCTGTACATTAGCCTGATCAGCCTGCTGACCGCCTGCCTTGGAACAAACCGGCCAGGACCCGAGAGTGCAATCTACGACTTTGGGCTGAAAAACGAACCGGACAGGATCGACACTCTGGTAGACATCGGCCGCATCACGGCGGTCGACGCAGTTGACCACCGGCGCATGCGTTACCGTCTCGATTACCAAAATCCTGCGCAAGTCCACAACTACGCGCAAAGCCGCTGGTCCAGTTCTCCGGCCGCGCTGCTTGAATCCAAGCTGCGCAACATGGCGAATGCAACAAAGCAGGGGAGGTGCGCCTTGCAACTTGAAATCGAAGCATTCGATCAGGTGTTCACGAGCCCGGATGCCAGCAGCGGGGTCGTTAGCCTGCATGCCACGCTCTACGCAAAACAGCCACGCCGCAACCTCTACAGCCATACGATACAAACCAGCGCTACTGCACCCAGTGCGGACAGCAAGGGCGGCGTTGCCGCACTGGATAGCGCCAGCACTCAAGCGATCCGGCAGATTCTACAATGGGCGGACGAGACAGCCGTTAAAACACCAGAATGCGCATCATAATCAATCCATACCAGCGAATTCATACAAAAAACTGATTGCCATCTTGCTTCGGAAGATTAAGATAGAACAGTAAGCCTGTCTTGCAGGAGCCTCTTATGGACAACAAATATGGTTTGGGTAGCACGCGCGTCGCGCAGGAGCATCACGAGACACACGCCAAGTCCGCGGCGAATCCTGCACACGTCTGCCGTTTCTGTGGGCACGATCACCTGACCCTGTGCAAAACCATGCAGGATCACAGGTGCGACCGTTGCGGCGAATGGCAGAACGATGCCTATGGCTACTCGACCGGCCGTAGCGCAGATTACTGATTTCCCGCCATTTGATTCTGGACTGATTTAATCGATATTGATGCCGTGGTATTTGTACTTGCTGGAATGTGAAGGTGGCAGCTACTACGCCGGCATCACGAAAGATCTGGAGGCGCGCTTTCGCGCACATCAATCCGGCCTCGGCGCTAAATACACGCGCGCCAACCCTCCGCTACGTATACTCGCCTCCAGAACCTACCCCGATCGTTCGACCGCCTCAATAGCAGAGGCGCAATTGAAGAAAATCCGGCGCGGAAAAAAACTGGATTTCTTTGAAGAAATCCAGTTTCCTGTTGACTGCTAGAGCCGCTTAACAGCCTTTATATTGCTTGGCCTTGCATTCATTGGCCATCGTTCTGGTCTGCTGCTTCTGTTCTTCCGTCATCTTGCCGGCATTGAAATTGGCCACCTTGGTCTTGCTGATGATGCGCTTGCCCACATCCGGATTCTCGATCGAGACCAGTACCCACATGGTGCCGCGTACCAGATCCTCTTCCACACCCAGACCGCGAGTATACATATTGCCAAGATTGAACTGCGCTTCGGCGTTGCCTTGCTCGGCGGCCTTCAAATACCACTTCACGGCCTCCTCAAGGTTCTGCTCGAGAATATCTCCGCGGAAATAAAGAATGCCGATATTCAATTGTGCCTTGGCATTGCCCTGCTCTGCCGCCTTCATATACCAGTTGGCAGCTTCGGTATAATCCTCGGTCGGAATATCGCGATTGAAATGCATGGCACCGATGCTGTACTGCGCATCGGCATGACCCTGCTCCGCCGCCTTGCGATGCCACTTGGCTGCCTGTTCGTAACTTTGCTCAACACCCATGCCACGATAATAAAGGATACCCAGTTCATACTGGGCGTTCACATCACCCTGCTCGGCCAGAGGCTCGTAGATGCTGGCAGCAGTTTTGTAATCGGCCAGCCTGGCAGCTGCCTTGGCATCATCCAAGGTAGCGGCATTCAGTGGTTGCGCCAGCGCCAACAGCAGGGCGAGGCTGGAAAATGTCAGGTTCAGAGTTTTCAAGGGAGTCCTATCTGCAAACGGTTGGATTAAAATTCTTTGGTGCTGGTGATAGGAATCGAACCTACGACCTACGCGTTACGAGTGCGTTGCTCTACCAACTGAGCTACACCAGCACGACTTGTAAACTACGCGATTATAGAAGCTAGCTTCGTCTGCGGCAAACCGCCGCTTGCAGATTCGATCACAGCCGGATATCAATTTCTAATGTTTATCCGGCTGCACAGCGAGACCTGTCACCATGCGCACGACAAAATAGACCAGTGCTGACAGGGTTCGTTTCAAATAATTTCCGCGCTTCCAGTCTTGCGTAAGAATTTCGTGTGCCCCATCGACAATTGAGCGCTCGATATCACTCGCCAGTTGCTCGGCGAAAGGCTTGTTCAAAACCACAATATTGGCTTCACGCGCCAGCAACAAGCTGAAAGCGTCAATATTGGAGGAACCGACTGTGGCCCATTCATGGTCAATGACTGCCACCTTGCTGTGCATGAAGCTCTTGCGGTATTCGTAGACCTGAATGCCTTCCGCCAGAAAATCGGAATAAAAGTAATGCGTGGCAAACATGAGAAAGTATTCTTTCTTGCCCTGCAACAGCAGCCGCACACGCACGCCACGCCTGGCTGCAGCGATCAGCGCCTTGCGGAAATTCAGGCCCGGAATGAAATAGGCATTGGCGATCAGGACCTCGGTTTTCGCATGATTGATGGCAGCCAGATAACTCTGTTCGATATCGCGCCGATGGAACAGATTGTCGCGCACGACAAATGCGGCCTTCATGTTGCCAGTCTTCGCCGGTTCTGTTTCCGGCAGGGTTCTGGCATCCACCCGTCGCAGATGTGACCAGGCAATGCGGCGCCATAACTTGCGTGCACTGGTGCGAATCTGCGGCAACAGTTCACCCTCTATCCTGACCGCATAATCGATACGCGGCGGGTCATGATTCGGCACATTGAAATCATCGATGATGTTGATACCACCGACAAAGGCCTCCTTGCCATCGACCACGACAAGTTTACGGTGCAGGCGTCTGAGCCGGCTGCGCTTGAGCGTCCACGGTGAAATCTTGGGCCGGTAAACCATCAGATTGACCCCGGCCTGCTGTAATTCTTTTACATAAGCGGCCGGCATGTCCTTGCAGCCGAACCCATCGAGCAGCACATACACATGCACACCGCGGCCGGCAGCGCGCTTCAACGCTTCGCCTATGCGCAAACCTGTGGCATCGGTCTCATAAATGTAGGTTTCCAGATATATTTCATGACGCGCCGCATTGATCGCCGCCTCCAGCGCCGGGAAATATTCCGCGCCGTTTCGCAACAGCTCAATGTGATTGGCGTCGGCGAAATGGATCATCGCTTGACGAGCGTGGCACTCAGGGCTGCATGGTCGGACACCTGCGCGAATTTTGGTCCAGCATGCACCTGCACATGTTGCACGTTGAAACCGCGCTCATAGATACGATCCAGCCGGAAGAAAGGCAACACGGATGGGAAACTGCGTGCAGCCTTGCCCTGGTGGTGCTCGAACACCTCGCGCAGATGCAGGCCTTCGGTCAGGATCCTGCCGGCACTCATGCCCCAGTCGTTGAAATCACCAGCGATGATCAGCGGTGCATCGGGCGGTACAGAGAGATCTATCCGCTCCCGCAGGAGATGTATCTGCTTGCGGCGCCATGCTGCGAACAACCCGAGATGCACGCAAATGCAATGCAGCGGCTCAGACCAGCCCGGGATGGCAATCTCGGCATGCAGCATGCCGCGCTGTTCGGAGTGATGAGCCGAAATATCGATGTTTTCGGTCTTGATGATGGGAAACTTGGACAGCAAGGCATTGCCGTGATGACCTGCCGGATAGACCGAGTTTTTGCCATAGGCATAATCCGACCAGACCGAATCGGCCAGGAACTCGGCCTGCCCCTCCAGCGGCCAGCGCTTGAAACGGCGGCTACGTGTGATGTGCACGTCCTGCACCTCCTGCAGAAAGACAACATCCGCATGCAACTGGCGAATCAGGTCACGTTGATCGTGTAATGCAAGACGGGCGCTGAAACTGGTGACGCCCTTGTGGATATTGAATGTGGCAATGCGTATGGTGTTGTGCATGCTCAATCAGGCTTGAATCAGGAGACAGCAAGCATACGGTCCAGCGCCAGCTTGGCCAGTTTCGCCTCGGCTTCCGGCACCTTGATCTGGTTCACCACATTGCCTGCGACCAGATTCTCCAGCGTCCAGGCCAAGTGCTGCGGGTCTATGCGCGCCATGGTCGAGCACTCGCAGATCACATGCGACATGAACTGCACCAGCTTGCCTTGCGGCTTCATCTGTTCCGCCAGCCGGTTGACCAGATTCAGTTCGGTGCCCACCAACCACTTGGTGCCGGCCGGCGCCTCGCTGACCGTCTTCAGGATATATTCGGTGGAGCCGACATAATCGGAATGCAGGCAGACCTCGAACGGCGATTCGGGATGCGAAATAACGAAACCGTCCGGATGCTCGGCACGGAAGCGCGTGATGTTCTGCTCGCGGAACATCTGATGCACGGCGCAGTGGCCTTTCCACAGCAGAATCTTCGCGTTCCTGATCTGCTCCTCGGTCAAGCCGCCCATCGGCTGGTCAGGGTCCCACACCGGCATCTGTTCCAGCGGGATGCCCATCTTGTAGCCGCTCCAGCGCCCCAGGTTCTGATCCGGGAAGAACAGCACCTTTTCGCGCTGGGCGAAGGCCCATTCGATGATCTTCGGCGCATTGGTCGAGGTACAGACGATGCCGCCGTGCTCACCGCAGAAGGCCTTGAGGTCAGCTGCAGAATTGATGTAAGTGACGGGCGTAATGGTCGCGTCAAAATCCAGCACTTTGGATAACTCACGACGTGAACGCTCCACCTTGGCCAGATTCGCCATATCCGCCATGGAACAGCCGGCAGACAGATCAGGCAAAATGGAAATCTGTTCCGGACGGGAGAGAATATCCGCCACCTCGGCCATGAAATGCACACCGAGAAAGACGATGAATTCGGCATCGGTTTCTGCAGCATAACGCGACAGCTTGAGTGAATCGCCGGTGTAATCGGCGTGACGATAGACGCTTTCCTGCTGGTAGTGGTGACCAAGTATCACCAGCCGCTTGCCGAGCTTGGCCTTGGCCGCAATGATGCGCTCCTGCAGTTCTGCTTCTTTCGTCGCCTGAAAACGCTCGAACTTGATCGGTTCGGCTTTGATCGGCATTGCTATCGTGGATGTTGCCATCATGCTTCTCTCATAGTGTCAGCCCGTGTCGTTCGCCCAAGCGTTTCAGGGCATCGACATTGGTCCAGGAAAATACTTTTTTTGCTGCTTCGCGCCAGTCCAGCCATTCATAGCGCACATGCTCATCAGGTGCCAGTTGGACAGACAGCGGGGCTGGTAATTCCAGCCCGAATAAATGCTCAGTGTTGTGTGTAACACCCGGTGCATAACGGTAGCGCCAGTGCTCGTAAATCTCATAAACATTGGATACCTGCCAATCTTCAAAAGCGTATTGCAGGGCATCCAATCCGGTTTCTTCTTGCACTTCACGCACTGCCGCCTGATAAGGCGTTTCACCTTCTTCTATGCTACCTGTTACCGATTGCCAGAAACCGGCCTTGTCAGCGCGTTCCAAAAGCAATACCTGCAAATCACTGGTATGGATAAGGACCAATGCCGAAACAGGAATTTTATGACCCACTAATCGCCCTCAAACTCACACAGTGCAAACATCTTGTAGCCCTTTTCCCCCAAGCGACTGCGGCCACCAAGGCTGATCAGGTCGATGATGAAGGCACACTCGATGATCTCACCGCCCAGCTTCTCGATCAGCGCGGCTGCGGCAATCGCAGTGCCGCCGGTGGCGAGCAAATCATCCACCAGCAGAATGCGCTCGCCCTTTTCCACCGCATCGGTATGGATCTCCACACGGTCGCTGCCATATTCCAGCTCATAATCATGGCCCAGCGTCTCGGCCGGCAGTTTGCCCTGCTTGCGCACCGGCACGAAACCGACGCCCAGCTTGTAGGCCAACGGCGCGCCAACCAGAAAACCGCGCGATTCCACGCCCACCACCTTGTCTATTTTCTGATTCTCGTAGCGGCTGAACAACTCGTCCACCGTCACCTTCAGGCCCAGCGGATCTTTCAGCAAGGTGGTAATGTCGCGGAACTGCACCCCATGTCTGGGGTAATGTGGGACGGTGCGGATAAGGGATTTAATGGTCATTAATCCAGTCCAAGTTGCTACTCAAACCTTGCAAGCAAGGTTTGCCAATATTCCGGTTTTCTATGTAAATGCCCAATCGCTATCACCAAAATGACATCATCAATTTTTGTATAAATGACACCATAAGGAAAACGCCTTAATTGGCAACGTCTTGTCTTATCAGATACAGGATGCCAAGCATCAGGATACTGGCAAACTCGATTCAAAACTGCCAAAACTTCCACCAAAAACCCTTGCCCCAAATTGGCTACCTGAGCATTGTAATAAGCTATGGCCTCATCCAACTCATACTGAGCGGGCTGTAAGAATCTGATCTGCATTAACGGTATTTAGCCAATACCTGATTCAAATCCTGCGCCTGCAATTCACCTTTTTGATATGCGGACAAGCGGTTTTCTGCTTCCGCTGCCCACAGGGTATCGATTTCAGTATCGGGCTTATCTACACTAGCCAGCAAAGCATCAATCAACTCGATTTTTTCATTGACTGAGAGCTTGGCCGCTTGCTCAACAATCGCTTTAGTTGCTGTGTTCATACCGATTGCTCCTTAGCTTTATTGCAGCGTGGGTAACCAGTTACCCAAACTACAAAACTTTAGACGAACTCAAATTCAATCCCAGAATTTGGTGTTCCAATAACAATTTGGACTGCGAACTGATAACTGTATGGCTCATTTTTAAAAGCTAGCAACTTACGAAAATCTGCATCACGATTTTGTCCGTGCTTTTTAATTTCAATAACCACAATATTCTGGTCATCACTATTTCTGCGATGTATCAATATATCTGGAAAGACCTCATAATTTTCTTCTATATCAAGTAATCGCTTTAGATAAAGCAGTTGTTTTACATCTTTTAGATGTCTGTTGTATTCGCAATCCACATCTAAGTCAGCTGGTGTCCTCTGACGGATATAGCGCCCCAAATGGAACATAACAGCACGTTCGGAAACATCTAATTCAAGCAGCTCAGCGTCATTTGCCAACAACCGCTGAATTGCATAGTTGATAATTTCTTCAACTTGCTGCTGATCCATTCATCCACCAAAAATGAAATTCGCGCCGTGCTGGCAAAGCGCAAGCTCGTAGACAACAAACCGTTTTGCGGTTTGTTGCGGCGCAGACTCACATGCAAAGCATGTGATGTCGTAGCCAGAGTACTCGTCCTTAGCTTGCAACACCGCCAGCGCAAGCAAGTTCATTTTTACGCCACCGGATTCTGGCTGCGAACGCGAATATGTAGCTCTCGCAGCTGCTTCTCATCCACTTCGCTCGGCGCATGCGTCATCAGACACTGTGCGCGCTGTGTTTTCGGGAAAGCAATCACATCACGGATGGATTCTGCACCCGCCATCAGCGTGACCAGACGATCCAGACCGAAAGCAAGGCCGCCATGTGGAGGTGCGCCGTATTGCAGAGCATCGAGCAGGAAGCCGAATTTCTCTTGCGCTTCTTCCTTGGATATCTTCAAGGCATCGAATACCTTGGATTGCACTTCCTGCTTGTGGATACGGACGGAACCGCCGCCGACTTCCCAGCCGTTGATGACCATGTCGTAGGCCTTGGACAGGCAGGCGCCGGGGTTGGTCACCAGCAGGTCTTCATGACCGTCTTTCGGCGCGGTGAACGGGTGATGCAGCGCAACCCAGCGGTCCGCTTCTTCATCATGCTCAAACATCGGGAAATCCACCACCCACAATGGCGCCCAGGCACGACCATCGACGTGGCCTTTATCGTGACCGATCTTCACACGCAATGCGCCCAGCGCTTCGTTGACGACTTTGGTCTTGTCCGCACCAAAGAAGACGATATCGCCATTCTGCGCGCCAGTACGCTCGATGATGGCTTTCAATGCGGTTTCATGGATGTTCTTGACGATGGGGCTTTGCAGGCCTTCTTCGTTCAGCTTGGTGATGTCGTTGATCTTGATGTAGGCCAGCCCCTTTGCGCCGTAGATCTTGACGAACTC
>DLMX01000005.1:0-908 GCA_002479405.1 Methylophilaceae bacterium UBA7525 | reverse complement strand
GCACCGGAGAACACCTTGAAATCGACGTCCTTCATGACGTCGGTCAGCTCGGTGATTTCCAGCGTGACGCGCATATCCGGCTTGTCGGAACCGTACTTGCTCATCGCTTCGCTAAACGGCATGCGTTGGAATGCAGCCGGCAGATCGACATTCTGCACATTCTTGAACATGCGGCGAATCATCTCTTCAACGATGTTCATGATTTCATCTTCGCCGAGGAAGGAAGTCTCGATATCGACCTGGGTGAATTCAGGCTGACGGTCGGCACGCAAGTCCTCGTCGCGGAAACACTTGGTGATCTGGAAGTAACGGTCGAAGCCGGACACCATCAGCAATTGCTTGAACAACTGCGGCGATTGCGGCAACGCAAAGAACTCGCCGTGATGCACGCGGGAGGGCACCAGGTAATCGCGCGCGCCTTCCGGCGTGGAGCGGGTCAGCATAGGTGTTTCGACCTCGATGAAACCGGCAGTATCGAGATAATCGCGCAGGTTCTTGGAAACGCGGTAACGCAACATCAGATTCTTCTGCATGGCCGGGCGACGCAGGTCGATATAGCGGTGTTCGAGGCGAACCATCTCAGACAGGTTGTCATCGTCCAGCATGAACGGTGGCGTCAGCGATGGATTCAACACTTCGATCTCGCTCGCCAGCATCTCGACTTCACCAGTCGGGATATTTGGATTGACAGTACCTTCAGGACGCGCACGCACCTTGCAGGTGACCTTCAGCACGAATTCATTACGTACGGTTTCTGCAATACTGAAAGCCTCGGGAGTGTCCGGGTCGATAACGATCTGCGCCATGCCTTCACGGTCTCGCAAGTCGATAAAGATGACGCCGCCGTGATCACGACGACGATGAGCCCAGCCACACAGTGTCACAGTTTGGCCGATCAGTTCGCGGTT
>DLMX01000079.1:8899-13712 GCA_002479405.1 Methylophilaceae bacterium UBA7525 | reverse complement strand
TCGTAGTGATGGCAGCGACGGGTGCAGCAGCAGCGGTGAATATTAACGAGCAATACAACTACGATATTGTCCGTAAATTCACCATCATGACTTTGGTGTGGGGCGCAATCGGCATGTTTGTGGGCGTTTATATCGCCTCTGAACTGGCCTGGCCGTGGCTCAATTTCGACAATCCCTACATCACTTTCGGCCGTCTGCGTCCAGTGCATACCGGTGCCGTGATCTTCGGTTTTGGCGGTAGCGCACTGTTTGCAACTTCCTACTATGTGGTTCAGCGTACCTCGCAGGCGCGCCTTTTCAGCGACGGGCTGGCCAATTTTACCTTCTGGGGCTGGCAGGCCGCCATCGTGTTTGCCGCGCTCGGTAACGTGCTCGGTCACAGCCAGGGCCGTGAATATGCGGAAATGGAATGGCCGATCGACTTGCTGATCCTGTTCGTTTGGGTGGCTTACCTGACCGTGTTTGTCGGTACGCTGATGAAACGCAAGCAACCGCACATTTATGTCGCAAACTGGTTCTACCTGGCATTCATTCTGGCAACAGCACTGTTGCATGTATTCAACAATCTCGCTGTGCCGATCGACCTGTTCTCCATGAAGTCCTACAGCCTGTTCGCCGGTGTGCAGGATGCCATGACGCAGTGGTGGTACGGCCACAACGCGGTCGGTTTCTTCCTGACGGCTGCCTTCCTCGGCATGATGTATTACTTCGTGCCAAAGCAGGCAGGTCGTCCGGTCTATTCCTACCGTCTGTCTGTTATCCACTTCTGGGCTATTATCTTCCTCTACATGTGGGCAGGTTCTCACCACCTGCACTGGACTGCGATTCCTGACTGGACATCGACGCTGGCTGCGACGTTCTCCATCATGCTGTTGTTACCATCCTGGGGCGGCATGATCAACGGTATCCTGACCTTGTCCGGTGCATGGGACAAGCTGCGTACTGACCCGATCATGCGCTTCCTGATCGTGGCGTTGTCGTTCTACGGCATGTCCACGTTCGAAGGCCCGATGATGTCACTGAAGGATGTGAATGCGCTTTCACACTACACTGACTGGACCGTGGGTCACGTGCACTCCGGCGCTCTGGGCTGGGTGGCGATGGTTTCCTTCGGCAGCCTGTATCACCTGGTGCCGCGCCTGTGGAACACACCGATGCACAGCATCAAGCTGATCAATGTGCATTTCTGGCTGGCGACCATTGGCATTCTGCTCTACATCACGGCGATGTGGATCTCCGGCATCATGCAGGGCCTGATGTGGCGCGCCTTCGATGACTTCGGCAACCTGCAATATTCCTTCGTCGAGTCTGTGGCTGCTGCGCATCCGTTCTATATCATGCGTGCCGTTGGCGGTGCCTTCTTCCTGTCCGGCATGTTACTGATGTGCTACAACGTTTTCAAAACCATCCGCAAAGGCAGCGTGGGCGTTGAGGCGGTGGGCATCGAAGGTGAAGGCAAGCTCAGCGCGAATGCGGCTTGAGTGGCAGAATAGAAAAGTAAAGAATCTGGAGTCAGCATGAAGCACGACAAGATCGAACGTAACCTGGGTATTTTATTGGTCCTGACCATGGTCGCTATCAGCGTCGGCGGCATGGTCGAGATTATTCCGTTGTTCTTCATCAAGGAGACGGTGGAAAAAGTCGAGGGTGTGCGTCCATACAAACCGCTGGAATTGCGTGGCCGTGATATCTACATCCGTGAAGGCTGCTATCTGTGCCACTCGCAGATGATTCGTCCGTTCCGCGACGAGGCCTTGCGTTATGGTCACTATTCACTGGCCGCCGAGTCCAAGTATGACCATCCGTTCCAGTGGGGTTCCAAGCGTACCGGTCCGGATCTGGCACGTGTCGGCGGCAAGTATTCCAATGACTGGCAGACCCAGCATTTGATCGCACCGCGCTCCCTGGTGCCGCAGTCCGTCATGCCCAACTATCCATGGCTGGCGACTACCGATCTCGATTACTCCGATATCAATCTGAGAATGCGTGCATTGCGCAAGACCGGTGTGCCTTACTCAGAAAGTCAGGCCGAATATGAGCGTAATGTTGAGGAGTTCGGCGCGGATGTTGCAAAGTATCTGCATATTCCGGATGCAGAAAAGAATCTGATTGGTCAGGCGCAACAGGGTAACTACGATACCAACCCGGACAAGCTGACCGAGATGGATGCGCTGGTCGCCTATCTGCAGATGTTGGGTACACTGGTTGATTTCAAGAAATACGACGACGATTACTTTGTGAAATTCCGCTAGGAAATCGCGATGACAGAGTTGCTTCTGTGGTTTACCAATTTTGAAAACACCAAGCCGCTGGCCTTGCTGATTTTCTTTACCGTGTTCTGTGGCATTTTGTTTTATGTGTACGGCAGCAAAAAACGCAGCAAGAGGTTGGAAAGCTACAAAAACATCCCGTTGGAAGATGACGATATAGAGGTCAAGGGCAAGTGAAATCAAGGGTAAGTGAAATGAGTCAGGAAACTAAAACAAATAGCGCTAGTAACGAGCCGAAGTCCAGGGCCAGGAAGGCCGGAGGTGTACCAAGCACCGGTCACTCCTGGGATGGTATTGAAGAACTGACCAATCAGTTGCCCAGATGGTGGGTATGGGCGTTCTATCTGACTGCCATCTTTACCGTCGTCTACTGGCTGTTCTATCCGGCATGGCCGATTGGCAGCACCTACACCAAGGGTGTTCCCGGCCTTAACTCCATCACCTACACTGCAACCCAGGTTGACGGTACGCAAGTCGAGAAAACGACGCACTGGAATATGCGCTCCAAGTTCATGGTTGAAATGAACGAGTTGCATGCGGCACAGAAACAATGGTTCGACAAAGTTGCTGCGACGCCGTTTGACCAGATCGCGCAGGATGCTGAACTGATGCAGTTTGTGACTTCTGCCGGCAAGACACTATTCTCCGACAACTGCGCACCATGCCACCAGGCTGGCGGTCAGGGTGTGATCGGGTTTGCCCCAAATCTGACCGACGACCATTGGCAGTATGGTTCCAGTTATGCGCAGATTCAGGATGTCATCGTGCATGGCCGTCAGGGCTATATGCCACCGTTCAAGGAAATCATCACGGATGATGAGATCACCAGCGCGGCTCATTATGTTCTGAGTCTTTCCGGCGAACCGCATGACGCAGCCAGTGCCGAACTTGGCGCCAAGGTCTTCAAGAGTGACACCGCTGCCTGTTATGCCTGCCATGGTGCAGATGCCAAGGGTAAGGAAGGCCTGGGTTCTGCCAACCTGACCGACAAGATCTGGTTGTGGGCGAATATTCCGGAAATCGAGGATGCGGATGAGAAGCTCAAGGCTGTGAAGAACATCATTGCAGGTGGCTTGAATCGTGGCGTGATGCCTGCCTGGGAAGATCGTCTCAAACCGGATCAGATCAAATTGTTGACCGTCTACGTGCATCAAGGGCTGGGCGGCGGCAAGTAATCCAGTACTAATCATGATAAAGGCTCACGGCTGCGTGAGCCTTTATGCTTTTCAGCTGTCTGAATCAGTATCGTTCGGCAGCCACCAATTGAAATGACGGGTCAAGAAAGCCATGGAAGCGAGCACCAGCAAGCAATCACCTTTACTCAACAAGCATATCCCGATCGTCACCCGGTCGGTTAAAGGTAAGTTCCGCAACTTCAAGACTGCCGTCATGGTAGTGGCCTATTCGGTTTATTTCCTCCTGCCGTGGCTGCCATGGTCACGCAACAGCGCCGCTAACCAGGCAGTGATGTTCGATCTGGAATCGCGCAGATTCTTCATCTTCGACCTGATCGTCTATCCGCAGGATATCTTCTGGCTCGCCATGCTGCTGTTCATCGCCGCAGCCTTCCTGTTCTTTGTCACCGGTCTTATCGGCCGTGCCTGGTGCGGCTATTTTTGCTTCCAGACCTTGTGGTCGGATCTTTTTATCCTGATCGAACACAAATTGCAGGGTGAGCGCCCGGCCAGATTGCGTCTGAAGAGTCAGCCCTGGAATGCCGAAAAAATCGCCAAGGTGGGCGGCTCTCATGCGCTGATGGTTCTGGTGTCTTTCTGGACGGCGATGACTTTTGCCAGTTATTTCAGCTATGCACCGCAATTCGTTGAGAATTTCTTCACCGGTCAGGCCGCGCATGCGGGGTATCTGACTGTGCTGATCCTGACCGTGACCACTTATCTGGCAGCCGGTGTCATCCGTGAGCATGTTTGTACCGTGGGCTGTCCTTATGCCCGTTTCCAGGGTGTCATGTATGAGGCAGACACGTTAGCCGTCAGTTATGATGCCAAGCGCGGTGAAGGCACTACTGGCCGGGCATTGCCGAAAGCCGGTTTGAAGACACGCGAAGAGCGTCAGGCCCAAGGCCATGGCGACTGCATAGACTGCGGTTTCTGTGTTCAGGTTTGCCCGACCGGTATCGATATTCGTGACGGTCTCCAATATCAGTGTATCTCCTGCGGACTCTGTATCGACGCCTGCAACAACATCATGGATTCGGTCGGTTATCCGCGCGGTCTGATACGTTATGATTCCGAGCGCAATCTTGCCAGTACTGCGCCACACAAGCCGCAGCTGGACTGGAAGCGACTGAAGGTCTGGGGTTATGCTCTGGCACTCGTTGTGGCGACAGGGTTCCTGTTTTATAACATCGGTACCCGTAGCGATACCGAAGTCAATGTGCTGCAAACACGTCAGCCTTTGTTTGTTACATTGTCAGATGGCAGTTATCGCAATCGCTATCAGATTCATATTGTGAACAAAACCGAACATGATGAGGTCTATTCGGTGGGCGTGCGCGGCATACCGGCCGAATCCCTGAATATCGG
>DLMX01000079.1:529-8604 GCA_002479405.1 Methylophilaceae bacterium UBA7525 | reverse complement strand
TGTTCGGCGGTCTGATCTTCGCCGCGGCCCTGTTTTTTCTGTCGCGACGTCTTGGCATGCCCAATTTCTGGGCCGGCGTGCTCAGCGGCGTTTTGCCGTTTGTGCTCTATCTCGCATATGCCAGCCAGCACTGGGCCGGCGGTGATGTGCTGGCGATCCATTTTGCCGTTTTTTTAGCCAATGCAGGCGTTCTTGCGGTGTTCGGCAGCTTGCAGCAGAAGAAGCAATCCATGCATTGGGCGCCACGCCTGATCATCGCCTTTTTCATCTTTCTGGTCATTCTCAATGCGGTGCTGCTCTCGATCGCCAGCCGCGGATTACCTGGCAGCATCAGCGGAATCTTTCTGCCGAACCCTGACCGCCAGAAAGTCCATACGGCTTTCCCCGGTACCGTGCCGCATGACAAAAACAAGAGTTATCAAGGGCACTTGGCGCGTGTGGAGCAACAGCGCGAGCTGGGCTGGCAGGCAACACTGCAGGGCGTGGACAATTTGCAAAGCGGGCAGAACGCTTCAATCGGTTTGCAACTGCTGGACAAGGCTGGCAGGCCTATAGAAGGCGCCAATGTCCGCCTCGGATTATGGCGTGTCGCCAATAGCCGTGACGACCAGTCGCTGCAGATGAAAGAAACCGAGCCTGGCCTTTACAACACCGAACTGCTTTTACCTGATGCCGGAAGATGGCTGGCCGAAATCATCATCGAACATGAGGATGGCTATTACCGGCGTCAGCAGCAGTTGTTTCTCGAAAACTGATTTCTCCGCCGACCGGACACCTGATGGGCGAAGAGCAGGATACTCAACTTGATTGTTACCATTGCGGTTTGCCGGTGCCGTCCGGTACCCGCTATTCTGCCGTGGTGTTGGATGAGCCGCGCGCCATGTGCTGCCAGGGTTGCCAGGCAGTGGCCGAGGCAATTGTCGCCAACGGCCTCGAGGACTATTACCGCTACCGCACCGAGCTCCCGCAGAATGTAGAAGACCTGGTGCCGGATGAATTGCGTGAGCTGATGCTCTACGATCATCCGGAGGTACAGAAGAGTTTTGTTTCCCAAGCGCCGGGAGATTACAAGGAAGCCTCGCTGATTCTCGAAGGCATCACCTGCGCCGCCTGCATCTGGCTCAATGAGCGCCACCTGAAGCAACTACAGGGTATCCAGCAGGTATCTATCAACTACACCACACATCGTGCCCGCATCATCTGGGATGAAAACCAGGTCAAGTTGAGCGATATCCTGATCGAGATACGCAAGCTCGGTTATCACGCACATCCGTTCAGCGCCCAGCAGCAGGAGGCCTTGCGCCTCAAGCAGCGCAAGGCGGATTTCCGCCGTTTGGCGGTGGCCGGGCTCTCGGCCGGACAGGTGATGATGATTGCCGTCGCGCTTTATGCCGGCCCATCGCAGGGGCTGGAGTTTGCGACGGCGCAACTGTTGCGCTGGTTCAGTCTGGTGCTCAGCGTGCCGGCCATGTTCTATGCTGCCTGGCCGTTCTACCAGGCCGCATGGCGGGGCGTCAAAAGCGGTCGTCTGGGCATGGATGTGCCGATCAGCCTGGGCCTGATTACCGGTTTTGCCGGCAGCATCTGGGCTACTTATATGGGTGTCGGTGAAGTCTATTACGATACGCTGACCATGCTGATCTTCTTCCTGCTGGCGACGCGATATCTGGAACGGAACGCCCGCGAAAAGTCGATCGAATCGGCGGAGAACCTGCTTAGACTGGTACCTGCTGTCGCTTCGCGCCTGAACGCCGGGCAGCAACTGGAACTGATTCCACTGATGGAGCTGAAGGTCGGCGACCTGATTGTGGCCAAGCCCGGTGAAACCATTGCAGCGGATGGTATTGTGCAACAGGGGGAGAGCAGTGCGGATGAATCGCTGCTGACCGGTGAGAGTCATCCGTTGATCAAGACTGTTGGCAGTACGGTCTATGCCGGCAGCATCAATTATGAAAGTCCGCTCACGATCAAGGTGTCGGCAGTCGGCGAACATACGGTGATTGCCGGTATCAGCCGCTTGCTGGACCGGGCGCAGGCGGAAAAACCACGGCTGACCGAACTGGCTGACAAGATTGCCGCCTATTTTACTTATGTGTTGTTGCTTGCAGTTGCGTTGGTTGGCTGGGTCTGGTGGCAAATCGATACTTCCCGAGTGCTGGAGATCGTATTGACCATTCTTGTGGTCAGCTGCCCATGCGCCTTGTCGCTGGCTGCCCCCGCGGCCTTTGCCGCCTCCGGTTCGCATCTGGTCAAGCGTGGCGTGCTGTTGACGCGGGGGCATGCACTGGAAGCATTGGCCAAGGTCACGCATGTGGTGTTCGACAAGACCGGTACGCTGACCGAAGGCAGGCCGGTATTGCAGGAAACCCGGACGTTCGCAGCTCTGAGTGCGGTTGAGTGTTTACAAATCGCCGCCAGCCTGGAGCAGCATTCAGAGCATCCTTACGCCAGGAGTTTTCAGGAGGCCTTGAAGCTGGAATCCATGGCGCTGTATGCGCTGGAGGAGGCCTGCAATCAGCCGGGTAAAGGCGTCATGGGCCGGCTTGACGGCAAACAATACTATCTGGGCAATTTGAAACTCAATCCGGCCATCAGCGAGATCCCATCAATGGCCGAGCTTGAGGATAGCGCAACCGTCGTCTGGCTCAGTGATGAAACGCAGTATCTGGCTGCATTCGTCATGGCGGACAGATTGCGCGCCAATGCTCAGACGCTGGTGCAGGCGCTCAAGGACAAGGGGCTGGTGGTGTCGATACTGAGTGGCGATACCGAATCGACGGTTGCCGAGTACGCCAGGCGCTTGGGGATATCCAGCTGGCAGGCTTCAGCATCGCCTGAACAGAAACTGGAAATGATTGAGCAGCTGCAGCAACGCGGTGAGGTGATTGCCATGGTCGGTGATGGCGTCAATGATGCGCCGGTACTGGCAAAAGCTCAGGTTTCGATTGCGATGGGCAGTGGTACGCAGATGGCACGAGCTTCCGGCGATATTGTGCTGCTGGGGGAACAGTTGCCTGAAATCAATCACGCGATTGAAACCAGCCGCTTCACGCGTAACGTGATTCGTGAGAACTTTGCCTGGGCTTTGGGTTACAACATGTTGGCGCTGCCGTTTGCCGCAACCGGCTTGATTGCGCCATGGATGGCAGCGATCGGCATGTCGGTCAGCTCCCTGATCGTGGTGCTGAATGCACTCAGACTGCGTTGAATGCTGCGCAGCCTGAGTGTGATGCCTGCCCGAATTACTAGACTGGTGAGCCGTACTGGTTGTCGGTGCTCTGGCCTTCCTGGACAAAGAACACGATCAGGACGATCAGACCAATCAGTGGAATCAGGCCGATTAGCTGCCACCATCCGGTGCGATTGGTGTCATGCAAGCGGCGTGCACCGACAGCAAGAGCTGGCAACAGTGTAGCCAGTGCGAATAGACTGCCCAGCGTCTGGCTGATTATGCTCAGCACGAGATTTCCGATCAGGCAGAAAAGAAAGAACCACCACAACTCTGAGCGTCGAGCCCGGCCGCTGAAATCCAGGTATTTGCTGAAACAAACCTTGATTGCATCTGCGAAATTCATGAAACCTCCCTGTTTTTGTTGATATGCGGAATGCCTGCAAAGCATAGCATGTAGAAACCAGCGTATAAAAGTGTGAATTTCCTAGAGTCGGTGTAGGTGTGGCGAGAGCAGTTTCAACGCGCGCTCGGCTTCCCGGTACTCCGGATACAGGCTCTCGACCACCTGCCAGAATCTGGGCGAGTGGTTCATCTCTTTCAGGTGGGCCAGTTCATGGCAGATGACGTAGTTGATGACGTGCGGATGCGCCTGTATCAGGCGCCAGTTGATGCGGATCTCACGCTTGCTGTTGCAGCTGCCCCAGCGGGTCTGGGCGTTGGAAAGGAAGAGCCTGGGCAAGGCTACGCCCAGCCGGTTCGCGTACAGTTCAAGCCTGCGTGCGAAGTCTGGTTGCGCAGCCTTTTTGTACCATTGAGTTACCCGCATGGAGACGGATTCCGCATCGTCAATATCGATCAGTCGCAGATGCAGCATCCCCTGTTCAAACTGCGGCTTGCGGTTGGTAGCATCGCGGCTTAACCTTAGCTGCATCGGGTTGCCGAGAAAGTGCAGCTCCGCTCCGTCTACCCACTGCAAGGGTGATGGCTGGTTGGCGCTGAGCTGACTGAGCTTTTTGCGTATCCAGTCAGCTTTTTGCAGCAATGCACTTTCAAGCTGCGGCTGGCTGATGCGTTTCGGGGCATGCACGATCAGGCCGGCAGCACTGATTTTGAGGCCGATGGTTCTGCGTGAGCGGCGCTCCAGCTGGTAGCTGATATGTTCGCCATCCGGTAATGCAAGTTGGTATTGACTCACCTTTGTTCCAGTTGCGTCATTTCCTGTTCGATCCAGTGCTCAACCTGCTGGTTGACCTGGTCTGGTTTCAATCCTGCTGCCTGGATCGGCTGGCCGATGCTGACCGTGATAGTGCCCGGCTTTTTAATGAATGAGTTCTTGGGCCAGAATTCTCCGGCATTGTGCGCTACGGGAACGATGTTGGCGCTGGTGTGTGTTGCCAACCACGCGCCGCCGATATGGTATTTGACATTTGTGCCGGGTGCTACGCGGGTGCCTTCAGGAAAGATCACCACCCAGAAGCCTTGTTGCATGCGATCCTTGCCTTGGTTTGTCAGTTGTTTCAGAGCTTCACGGCCGGCGCTGCGGTTGATCGCGATCGGCGAAGTCATGGCCAGTCCCCAGCCGAAAAACGGTATCCAGAGCAGCGAGCGCTTCAGCACCCAGACCTGCGGCGGGAATATCTGCTGAAATGCCAGGGTTTCCCAGGCCGATTGGTGCTTGGCAAGGATGATGCTGGGAGATTGCGGGATGTTCTCGCGGCCGGTGATGCGGTAACGGATGCCGCAAGTCACGCGTAGCCACCATAGCATGGAGCGCGCCCAGATCGAGATGATGCGGTAGCGGGTGATCGGGTGGAAAGGAAACGTCAGGACGGCGAACAGGCTGAAGATGAGGGTGAACAGCCACTGGCCGAGCGTGAAGAGCAGAGAGCGCAGGATGACCAGCATACCGTTTTCAGCTGTTGTCGTGGGCGATGATGCGCTGGGCGGCTTCGGCAAGGTCTGCACAAACCCAAGTGCCTTCCGGCAGGCCACCCTCTTCCAGGGTCTTGGTACCTTTGCCGGTCAGCACCAGAATGCTTTGTGCGCCGAGAGCTGCGCTGGCCTGCAGGTCGCGCAGGGAGTCTCCCACACTGTAAACGGTCTTGAGGTCGATGGCGAAGCGGCGCGCAATGTCCTCAATCATGCCGGATTTCGGCTTGCGGCAGCTGCAGTTGGCCTCTGCACTATGCGGGCAGTAGAACAGTGCATCGATGCGTCCGCCGAACTGGCCCAAGGCTCGATACATCTTGTCGTGGATCGCGTTCAGGGTCGCCATGTCGAACAGTCCGCGGCCGATGCCGGATTGATTGGTCGCCAGAGCCACGCGAAAACCGGACTGGTTGAGCAGGGCAATCGCTTCCAGACTGCCGGGGATGGGCTTCCACTCATCGGGACTCTTGATGAAGTGGGGGCTGTCGTAATTGATGACGCCGTCGCGGTCCAAGATGACTAGTTTCATTTTGTGAATTCCATATCAATAGCTGCAACGATGCGTCGCGGTGTTGCGCGGTGCTCACTTCCTTGCCGTACTTTCTGTACTGTCATCGTCGTTGCGCTCCGTGCGCCTGGCGCCGTAATCGTCTCGCTGATCGCTATGTAATTCACAAAGCTTACGCCGCCAGTTTTGATATGTCAGCAACGCGGTTCATAGCCTGGTACAAAGTATCCAGCAGGGTCAGGCGATTGGCGCGCAGGTCCGGATCTTCGGCATTGACCATGACATGATCAAAAAATGCGTCTACTGGTGCTTTCAGTGCGGCAAGGGATTGCAGCGAAGCGGCGTAATCACCCAGCTCGAATGCCTTGTCTGCTTCGGGTGCCGTCTTGCTCAGTGCATGATGCAGTTCGATCTCTGCGGCTTCCTGCAGCAATGCCGTATCCAGTTTGTGCCCGAACTTGCCGGCACCATCCCTGGCTTTTTTCAGGATGTTGTTGACGCGCTTGTTGGCAGCGGCAAGGCTGTCCGCCTCCGGCAGCCTGGCAAAGGCACGCACTGCTTCCAGGCGTTTGGGCACTTCGCCCAGGCGCTGCGGCTGCAGGCTCAATACGGCTTCGATTTCCTGCGGCGTGTAAGCCTGCTCGCGCAGGTAACCGGCCAGACGCTCGTAGATGAATTTCTCGAGATCGGTTAGATTGAAGGCGAATTCCTCGTGCAATTCGAGCTTGATCTTTTGCAACACGACGTCCTGGGCAGTAGTGATCAGGTGATGGATCTGCAAGGGCAGATCCAGTTCCACCAGCATGCGGATGACGCCGAGCGCATGTCTTCTCAGGGCGAAGGGGTCCTTGTCGCCGGTCGGCATATTACCGATGCCGAACATGCCGACCAGGGTTTCCAGTTTGTCGGCCAGAGCGACGCAGATGCCGACCTGGTTGCGCGGCAATTCGTCACCCGCAAACCTGGGTTTGTAGTGGTCTTCGATCGCATAGGCGATGTCATCAGCCAGGCCTTCATGTTGCGCGTAGTAACGACCCATGATGCCTTGCAGTTCCGGGAATTCGCCGACCATGTCGGTCAGCAGGTCGGCCTTGGCGAGGATGGCGGCCTGGCTGGCCTGTTCTGCCAGTTGTTCGCCGCCCAGCGCCATGCCAATCGCCCTGGCTGTGGCTTGTACGCGAAGTACGCGCTCACCCTGTGAGCCCAGCTTGTTGTGGTAAACCACCTTGTCCAACCCTTCGATACGGGATTCCAGTGACTTTTTCCTGTCCTGGTCGAAGAAGAACTTGGCATCGGCCAGACGCGGACGTACCACGCGTTCATTACCGCCGATGACTTTGGACGGATCTGCCGGATTGATGTTGGAAACGATGAGGAACTTGTTGGTGAGTTTGCCCTCGTCATCCAGTAGCGGGAAATATTTCTGGTTGGCCTTCATGGTGAGGATCAGGCATTCCTGCGGGACTTCCAGATATTCTTGCTCAAACTGGCCGAGCAACACGTTGGGGCGCTCAACCAGTGCGGTGACTTCGTCCAGCAGCGCATCATCGTCAATCGGCTTGAGATTCTCTTTGGCAGCGGCCTGATTCAGCTGGCTGACGATCTCGGCGCGGCGCTGCTCGAAGCTGGCAATCACCGCACCTTCGTCCTTCAGTTGCTGCGCGTAATTGTCGGCGCTATCCAGCTTGATCCTGTCGGATTTTGCTTCAAAACGGTGACCGTAAGTGATGTCGCCGGATTGCAGGCCAAGCACGCTGACCGGAACGATATCGCTGCCATGCAGAGCGACCAGGCCGTGTGCCGGACGGACAAAGTTGACGCTGTCCCAACCGGGCTGTTCGCAGTTTTCCTGCAGTTGATAAGTCATGACCTTGGGAATGGGCAGTTTGGCGATGGCGTCTTCAATCGCTTTCTGCAATCCCTCTGCCAGGCAGGCGCCGGTCTGGACCGCATCCAGAAACAGGATGTCGGCCTTGCCGTCATTTTCTTTTCTGAGGCTGGCAACAGCCGTTTCGTCCGCACCGAGTGCTGCCAGTCTCTTCAGCAAGGCCGGGGTGGCATTGCTGTTGGCATCCAGACCTACGCTGACCGGCATCAGCTTTTGCGCGACCTGTTTGTCGGCAGCATTGGCGGCGACACTGGTGATATGCGCTGCCAGCCTGCGCGGTGATGCAAAGCCGTTTACCACGGAGTTTTCTGCGGTCAGGCCTTGTGCCTGCAACGATTCGGCCAATGCCGAGGAGAATGCTTCACCGAGTTTTTTCAGCGCCTTGGGCGGCAGTTCTTCTACAAACAATTCAACTAACAGATTCTTGCTGCTCATATTCAGGCGACTTTCTTTTCTTTTTCCAGTTTTGCCAGGACTTCATCTGCCCAAGTCTTGGGCGCCATCGGGAAGCCGAGGCGTGCGCGGCTGTCCAGATAGCTGGCAGCGACACTGCGCGCCAGGTTGCGGATGCGGCCGAT
>DLMX01000079.1:0-410 GCA_002479405.1 Methylophilaceae bacterium UBA7525 | reverse complement strand
CCGATATAGGCGGCGCGCTCGGTGACGGAAATCGCACCGCGCGCATCCAGCAGATTGAAGGTGTGCGCGGCCTTCAGCACCTGTTCATAGGCAGGCAATGCCAGCTGGTTTTCCATCAGGTGCTTGGCCTGTTTCTCATGGGCAGTGAATGCCGTCAGCAGGAAATCGACATCGCTGTGCTCGAAGTTATAGGCGGACTGTTCCTTTTCGTTCTGCAGGAAAACGTCGCCATAACTGACACCGGGCGAATAGGTCAGGTCATAGACGTTCTCCACGCCCTGCAGGTACATGGCCAGGCGTTCAAGACCGTAGGTGATCTCGCCGGTGATGGGCTTGCAGTCGATGCCGCCGACCTGCTGGAAGTAAGTAAACTGTGTCACTTCCATGCCGTTGAGCCAGACTTCCCAGCC
>DLMX01000109.1:13584-13733 GCA_002479405.1 Methylophilaceae bacterium UBA7525 | reverse complement strand
TTCTCGAAGATGCTGGTGTCTTCGGCAAACAGGCAGAACAGCAATCGCACCAGATAGATCTCCAGCGGCCTGCCCTCGTAACCGACCGCCTTCAACTGGTCGTGCAACCGCCCCATACGCTCGGCAGCCTTGATGTTGATGGGGTCTTG
>DLMX01000109.1:13095-13427 GCA_002479405.1 Methylophilaceae bacterium UBA7525 | reverse complement strand
GCCTTGATGTTGATGGGGTCTTGCGGCTTGATAGTCTGGGTCTGATAACCGGCAATAAAGCCGAACAACCGCACGTTCTTGTAAAGTTCGGCCAGTTCGAACTCGTTGCTGCTACCGTTGGTCAGGTCATACAAACGGAACCGGGCAAAATCGCAGACCAGCACATAGCGCGGCAGATCACGCTCGACGATGCCGGGAAAATAATCCATCGCCTGCGTGAAGGCGCGTTCCAGATTCTTGCCACGCGATTTCATCTCGACCAGCAGGATGCCCGGCCAGAACAGATCGACATAGCCGGATTTGTCGCCCAGCTTTTTGACGGCATGCTCGAA
>DLMX01000109.1:12690-12854 GCA_002479405.1 Methylophilaceae bacterium UBA7525 | reverse complement strand
AAGCGCGCGGCTTTTGATCTCATTCCAGGAAAGCACTCTCAATCTGTGAATCTCGATTCGGCCATCCGCGATTTGGAGAGCGGCGGATTGGTGGAGAAATACTGCTTGATGCCTTCGAGGATGGAGGCGGCCATCTTGTCCTGATAGCCGGGGTCGGTCAGGCG
>DLMX01000109.1:12268-12414 GCA_002479405.1 Methylophilaceae bacterium UBA7525 | reverse complement strand
TTCAGCACGGCAAAGCCGGCCTGTTCTACGCGCGGTTTGTGCAGGCGGTTGATCTGACCGATCTTGCCCAGTACAGCCTGACCGAGTTTGAGGCTGTCATTGATGGTGGCTGTTTGCGAGAGATCGAGCAGCGTGCGGGCCAGATG
>DLMX01000109.1:11671-12088 GCA_002479405.1 Methylophilaceae bacterium UBA7525 | reverse complement strand
CTGACGCCGCCGATGAGGTCGGATTCGTTTTCCTTTTGCGCCAGGTAGCGCGCAAAGGCACTGGTGGCGCCGCGCTCGGACAGCGCGAAGACGGAGGAACCATTGGCCTCTTTGCGGGTGAAGGCATCGGCATGGATGGAGACGAAAAGGTCTGCCTGCACCTTGCGCGCCTTTTGCACACGGCTGTTGAGCGGCAGGAAGAAGTCACCATCACGCGTCAGCACCGCACGCATATTGGGTTCGCGGTCGATCTGCGCTTTCAGCTTCTTGGCGATGGAGAGCGTGATGTCCTTCTCCCTGCTGCCTCTGGCGCCAATCGCGCCCGGGTCTTCACCACCATGGCCGGCATCGAGCACGACCGTGATCATGCGACTGGTTAGTGGCTTGTCTGCCTGGGGCTTGTCTGCTGGCGGCGCG
>DLMX01000109.1:10120-11620 GCA_002479405.1 Methylophilaceae bacterium UBA7525 | reverse complement strand
GATCATGCGACTGGTTAGTGGTTTGTCAGCCTGGGGCTTGTCGGCTGGCGGCGCGACTTCCGGCATCGGGGCCGGTGGTTCCGGCGTTGCCGGTGGTACCGGTGTCACGTTGGCATCCGGCGCAATGACGCCGGCGCTGGTTTCCGGCGCGGCGGTCGGCGGCGTGGCGCCAGGTAGCGACACGACAGGAGGCACTGCGGCATCGCCCGGATTGAGCTGCTGCAGTAATGCCATGAGCGGGTCAACCAGCGGGTAGATATCCAGCACAAGACGATGTTTATATTCTCCGGCTGGCGGCAGAGAGAATAGCTCCGGGCGTATCTCGGATTTGAGGTCGACCACCACACGAACAACACCGGGCTTGAAATTGCCGACACGCACGGCCTTGATATAAGGGTCGCTGGAGAGGATCTTGTCGCTGAGGCTACGCAATGCCGGGCTGATTTCGGCTTCCTGCAGATCGATCACCAGACGATCCGGATTCTGCAGGATGATCATGCTGTGCAGGATGGGGTCTTTGGCCTCGAAGGTGATGCGGGTGTAATCCGGCGCGGGCCAGACACGGGTAGCGGTGATGTTGAGTGCTGCTTCTGCTACCCCGGCCAGCAACAGGCAGGTGACGAATAGCCAGGTTCTGGCTTGGTTGAGTAAAGCTCGATTGAGGATATTCGATCTGGTCATTAATTAGGTTTGCTCGGATTCGGTTTTGCCCGGTTCATTCTGTTCTCATGCCTTGCAGGCACTGCTCTGCCAGACTTGAGTTTGCACGGATTTGCAACATTCTGCCATCGTCACTAGGTTGCAGGATGATATCCATATCCGCTTGCGGAATCAGGTCACCGGCTTTTTCCGGCCATTCCACCAGACAGATGGTTTGCGGGTTGAAGTAATCGCGGAACCCCGCCGCCTCCCATTCTTCCGGGTCTGCAAATCGATACAAGTCAAAGTGATAGATATTGAACCTCGAAATTACATAAGGTTCAACCAGTGTATAGGTCGGGCTTTTGACCTTGCCCTGATGACCGAGGCCGTGCAACAGGCCGCGCACGAAGGTGGTCTTGCCCGCGCCGAGGTCGCCATGCAGATAGATGGTGAGACCAGGCTGCAGATGGACAGCCAGTTGCGCACCGGCCGACAGTGTCGCCGCTTCATCCGCCAGGTACAGTGTAAAATCCTTGCTCATATGAATCCGAACGATCTATCCGGCCTTGCCGCCGACATCAAACGCTGGGGCCTTGAGCTCGGCTTTGGCGCGGTCGGCATTACGGACACCGACTTGAGTCAGGCCGAACAGGCGCATCGTGATTGGCTGGCTAAGGGTTTCCATGGTGCTATGGATTATATGGCAAAACATGGAGATAAACGAACCCGTCCGGCCGAATTGGTGCCGGGCACGGTGCGCGTGATCTCCGTGCGCATGGACTACCAGCCGCCTGCCGCCGCCGATAGCGAGATGGTCATGGCGGATGGCGAAAAGGCGTTCATCTCGCGTTATGCGCT
>DLMX01000109.1:9443-9919 GCA_002479405.1 Methylophilaceae bacterium UBA7525 | reverse complement strand
ATCGGCGAATTCGGTTATCGCGTGTTCACCGACAGCGCGCCGGTGCTGGAAGTGGCGCTGGCGGAAAAAGCCGGCCTCGGCTGGCGTGGCAAGCACACCCTGCTGCTGTCGCGCGAGGCCGGCTCATGGTTCTTTCTCGGCGAGATCTACACCGACCTGCCCTTGCCTGTCGATATGCAAGGCCAGAACCATTGCGGCACCTGCCGCTCCTGTATCGATATCTGCCCGACGCAGGCCATCGTCGCGCCGTATGAGGTCGATGCGAGGCGCTGCATCTCCTATCTGACCATCGAACTTAAGGAAAGCATCCCGGAAGCACTGCGGCCGCTGATCGGCAACCGCATCTACGGCTGCGACGACTGCCAGCTTGCCTGCCCGTGGAACCGCTTCGGCCGGCTGACCGCAGAGCAGGATTTTTACGTGCGGAACGGGCTGGATGATGTGACGCTGGTCGAGCTGTTCGGCTGGGATGAAGA
>DLMX01000109.1:5815-9285 GCA_002479405.1 Methylophilaceae bacterium UBA7525 | reverse complement strand
CGCAACATCGCCGTCGGCCTGGGTAACGCACCGGCAACGGCCGGGGTGATTGCGGCGCTGGAAGCCAGAAAGAACGATGCCGATGTGATGGTGCGCGAGCATGTCGCCTGGGCGCTGATGCAACACAAACAAAAAGCCGCCAGCTGAAATAACAAAGCCAGTCGGCTGGACTGGCTTTCACTTGACTCACATTCAGAGCAGAATCAATTAGGGGTTTTCTTTTCCGGCGGCTGCATCATGCAGGTCTCGCTGCCGTTGTTACCACCAAAATCGTCCGGTTCGAAATACTGTACACGCAGGCTCCAGCGGCTGCCGGATAAGCGTTTGGCTGTAGCCAGTGCAGTGGTCGGCTCGCCCTTGCGCCGCACGGTGTCGAGATAGTAGCTGGCGGCCAGCTGGTTGCCGACCGAGACCGCATTGCCGTAAAACTTGATGCCGTTCTCGGTTTGCGCGGTGTATTCGTAGGCGCCGAATCTGCCGGAACTTGCCACCAGATTGAGGCGCAGGGTGACATCAACCTTGTATTTGCCGACTTTCTGGTTTTCGCCCTCACAGCTGTATTTTCCGCTGTAGTTGGGGCCGGTGAAAGCAGGCTGGTTGGCCTGCGCGGTTTGGTAAAAGCCTGTAAACAAAACAAAAACAACGATAAGAAGTTTCATGAAGTCGCTTGATGAAAAACATTACGGGTACAGCGCGCATTGTATCCCGAGAATG
Organism: Methylophilaceae bacterium UBA7525; assembly: GCA_002479405.1. GTDB lineage: Bacteria > Pseudomonadota > Gammaproteobacteria > Burkholderiales > Methylophilaceae > UBA6140. The sequence continues at coordinate 8,571 of DLMX01000109.1, read as the reverse complement.
CGGTCAGAAGCATTTGTTTTTTCATCATTTTTTGTGTTGCCGCGTTACCTGCATTATGATGTGCGCTTTTGCTAAAACTCGCTATTTTTACTCAGAGCTCCCGATTCACGCCTGACTCATTGATGGATATTTCATGCTCCGCAACCAGCTCCGAACGTTCGCTGCCCTCAATATTCTTCTCCTGATCTCGCTGGCAGGCTGGCTCTATTGGCAGAACCGGCCGGTACCACTGGCCGTGCCGGAACTGTCGCAGCAAAAGATGCAATGCGCTTCCTATGCGCCTTATTACACGCTGGGACAAAGCCCGTTCATCAAGGGTACCCACATCAGCCCGCAACAGATCGAGCATGATCTGACCCTGCTGGCCGAACGCTTCGATTGCGTGCGCACGTATTCCGTCAGCCAGGGGCTGGACCATGTACCTGAGGCTGCAGGCAAGCTTGGGCTGGAAGTGCTGCTCGGGGTATGGATCGGCTGGACCGATGCCGAGAACCAGCGCGAACTGGCGCTGGGCATCAAGCTCGCCAACCAGTATCCTGAGGTAGTTCGCGCCCTGATAGTAGGTAACGAGGTACTGCTGCGCAAGGAACAGAAGCCTGCCAAGCTCATAGCCTATCTGCAACGCGCCAAGGCTTCGACCGACGTGCCCATCACCTATGCCGATGTCTGGGAGTTCTGGCTCAAGAACAAGGAAATAGAGGATTCGGTCGATTTCATCACGGCACATATCCTGCCCTACTGGGAAGATGAACCGCAAGCCATCGAAGCCTCAGTCAGCCATGCCGTCAACGCCATGAACCTGCTGGAGCAGACCTTCGACAAACCCATTCTCATCGGCGAGACCGGCTGGCCAAGCGCTGGCCGCCACCGCAACGGCTCCGCGCCCGGCAACATCAATCAGGCGCGCTATATCCGCGAGTTTCTGCAGACGGCTCACGAAAAGGAATGGCGCTACAACCTGATCGAGGCCTTTGACCAACCCTGGAAACGCGTGCTGGAGGGCACGGTAGGCGGTCACTGGGGGATATACGATAGCCAGTTGCAGGCGAAATTCTCGCTGACCGATGCCATCGCCGAACGCAATGACGGCTGGTGGCCATGGCTCTCCGCCTGCGCCGGCATGCTGCTGTTCGGCCTGCTCGGATTACGAGCAAAGTCAACCGGCAACACCACTCGCAATGTCTTGGCCATGCTGCCGCTGGGTGCGGCTGCCGGCATCATGGTTTATCTGCAGGCAGGTTATCTTGTTGATGCCTGCCGTGACATTCTCGAATGGCTGGCGCTGGGTGGCGTGGCCCTCTTCGGCTGGGTCGGTCTGCTGGCCTTGCCGGCATTGGTGCTGAATCAAAGTAGCACAGCAAAACGCTGGGCAGGTTTCAGTCTCTGGCTGCTGGCAGCGACGGCACTGATCGGCAGCGCGCTGTTGCTGTTCGATGGCCGCTACCGCGATTTTCCGCTGAGCCTCTACCTGTTGCCCGCCCTGCAGTTCGGACTGCTGACAAAACTGGCAGGCATGGAAAACGTTTCTCAGGCGAGGGCTTTTGTCTACATGCTGGCACTGGCTGCGGTCTTCAGCTTCATTTTACTGTGGCTTGAACCCTTGAACCTGCAACTATGGGCCTGGATCTCGCTGCTGCTGTTACTGATATCATCTGCCGTGTCCCCAAATCGCCAACCTGATTCCGCTACCGTCCAACCATGATCGCTGCCGTCAAACGCTACACCCCTCCCCTGATCTTCGCGCTGGCAATCGCTGTCGTGCATGCCGCACTTTGGCTGGCAGTCAATCGGGCGCTGCCCCTGATCGATGCGCCAGCCATCGTCAACGGGCTCGCATATAGTGGATTTCAGAAGGGCCAGAGTCCGCTCGAGCAGACTTACCCGACGACGGATCAACTGCTGAAAGACCTGCGCATACTGGACACCTATACCGACCGCATCCGAACCTATGGCGCACTGGAGAATCCGGAGGTAGTGGCGCTTGCCAACGTCATCGGCATGAAAGTGACGGCGGGCGCCTGGCTAGGGCCGGAAGATGAAGCCAACCAGCGCGAGATCAAGACACTGCTGGCCAAGGCTGAGATCTACCCCAACATACAACGACTCATCATCGGCAACGAAGCGCTGTTGCGCGAGGATCTGGAAGTGGAGGAGCTGATTGTCTACCTCGACCAGGTCAAGTCCAAAACCAAACTGCCGATCTCGACCGCCGAACCCTGGCATGTCTGGATCAAGCACCCGGAACTGGTACGGCATGTCGATTTCATCTCCATCCATCTGCTGCCATACCACGAGGGCGTGCCGGTAGAGGAAGCAGTGGATTACGCCATGCAGCGTTACAACGAGCTGATGGACCGCTTCCCGCGCAAGAAGATTGTCATCACCGAAATCGGCTGGCCCAGCAAGGGGCCTGCCATCGGCGCTTCAGTCGCATCGCAGGTGAATCAGGCCAGATTCGTACGCGAGTTCCTCGCCAGAACCGCTTATCAGAGTTATGACTACTACCTGATGGAAGCCATAGACCAGCCGTGGAAGGTGGACATCGAGGGATGGGCCGGCCCCTACTGGGGCATGCTGGATGCCGAGCGCAAACCCAAGTTCTCACTGGCCGGAGCCGTGCCGCGTGACGACCGCTGGATCGGCAAGGCGGCCTGGTCCACCCTGCTCGCCTTCCCGCTTATCCTCTTTATCGCCTGGCGTTTCAGCCACTGGCGTCTGGGCGGGCGTATCTCCATGGCGTTGTTGACCCAGGCCTG
>DLMX01000109.1:4695-5622 GCA_002479405.1 Methylophilaceae bacterium UBA7525 | reverse complement strand
GCCATGCTGATGACATCGGCGGTGTTGATGATCTATGGCGTCGAATTCAGCGAGGTCATGTTCAAGGGCGGCTGGCGCCGCTTCTACCGGCGCGCGGCGCCAGTACCCGCGGCTCGGGAGAAATTCGTCTCCGTGCATCTGGCCTGCTACAACGAGCCGCCGGCTATGGTCATCGCCACCATCGAGAGCCTGGCGAAGCTGGAATACACCAATTTCGAAGTCATCGTCGTCGATAACAACACCAAGGACGAAACGCTGTGGAAACCTGTGGAGGCCTATATGGCGAGTCTGCCGGACAATTTCCGCTTCTACCACCTGCCACAATGGCCGGGCTTCAAGGCCGGCGCGCTGAATTTCGCGCTGCGGGAGACCGACCCGCGCGTCGAAGTGATCGGTGTGGTCGATGCCGACTACGTCGTGACGCCTGACTGGCTGGGCGTGCTGGTGCCGCATTTTGCCGAGGAGCAGGTCGCCGTGGTGCAGGCGCCGCAGGCGCACCGCGACTGGGAGAACAATTTCTTCCGCCGCATGTGCAACTGGGAGTTCGAAGGTTTCTTTCGCACCGGCATGCACCATAGGCACGAACGCAACGCACTGATACAGCACGGCACCATGACGCTGGTGCGCCGAAAATCACTGAAAGACGTTGGCGGCTGGTCCGAATGGTGCATCTGCGAAGACACCGAGCTCGGCCTGCGCCTGCTGGAACAAGGCATGGAGCTACGTTACGTCGACGAGACCTTCGGCCGTGGCCTGACGCCAGCCAACTACAAGGCGCTGAAATCGCAGCGCTTCCGCTGGGCGTTCGGCGCCATGCAGATCCTCAAGCATCACCTGCCCATGCTGCTCGGCAAATCGCCGCTCAATTTCGGCCAGCGCTATCACTTCCTCACCGGCTGGTTCGGCTGGCTGGGCGATGCCTTGCAG
>DLMX01000109.1:0-4406 GCA_002479405.1 Methylophilaceae bacterium UBA7525 | reverse complement strand
TGCAGCTGGGCTGACATCTTCGGCGCCTCGCTCGCCAGCCTTGGTCTGTCGCACGCCATCGCCAAGGGCATCATCATGGGACTTATCAAGAAGGACGGCGTGTTCAAGCCGACGGCCAAGGGCAAGGGAGCCGGCGGACGGCTTACCATCTTCGAACCGGTGCACGAGGAACTGCTGCTTCTTATCGCCCTGGTGCTCTGCGCTGTCGCCATGCTTTACGACCGCGGCGTGGAAAATCTGGACGCACAGCTGTGGGTCGCCATGCTCAGCCTGCAAACCCTGCCCTATATCAGCGCCGTGGCTTCGCAACTGATTGCGCAAAGACCGGACAAACCGACAGCAAAGCCAGAGCAGACGGGCAATGATATCCGGCAAATGGAAGGTTGACTTGAACTAGCGGCGCAGATTAATTCGATTCAACCATTTGCACGGAAAGATGCGCGGCGCCGATGACACCGGCATGGTCGCCGCTGTCGGAAATACGAACGTCTACCCTGCCACGCAACACCGGAATCAGATCCTGATCCAGCCGCTGCCGGAAAGCCTGCTGCATCAGCGGCCAGGCCTTGCTCATGCCGCCACCGATAACGACCTGCTGGACATCCACCACTTTGAGAATATGCGCCAGCACCTGCGCCAAAGTATTTGCTGCAAGATTGAAAGCTGCCTGGGCAAGTACATCGCCCTGCTCCGCCAGTCTGGCAATCGCGTCGGTTTCCAATACTTGGCCGGTAGTGGCCTGATAACTGAGGCTGACTCCGCTGGCCGAGGCATATTGCTCCATGCAGCCGCGATTGCCGCAACCGCATAAACGCCCATCCGGCTCGACGATCAAGTGACCCACTTCCATGGCGAAGCCGTGCGTGCCGGTGATCAGTTTGTGATCGACAATCAGGCCACCGCCGACACCGGTACCCAGCCCGAGAAAAATGAGACTGCCTGCACCCTGTGGATGCAGCTTGTATTCGCCGTAGGCTGCCGCATTGGCGTCGTTCTCCACTACAACGGGTCGTTGTAATGCATGGGCAAGGTCGCCCGCCAGATCGACATCGCGCAAACCAGGCAGGTTTGGTGACTGCAGCACAGTGCCGCGCACCGGGTCGATGAATCCGGGGAAGCCGATACCGACCGAGGCCACATCAGGATGCCGCTGCAGCATTTGCTGCAAGGCCTCAACTGTAATCGCGATGATCTGCTGCCAGGCAACATCCGGCGGATTGGCATGACAGATGGCAGAAAAATCCGCATGGCAGCGATATTCGTCAACAACTTTCAGTCCATCAACGACCGCCACCCGTAGATTGGTTCCTCCAACATCGACGCCGATACGCTTGCTCATGCCGTTCTATCCCCGTCGCTTCGGATCAGCCGCATTGATCAGCCTATGGCTTCAATACCGGGCGAAACGCGAACCTTGATCTCCAGATCCTCCACCAGCGCATCGGAAGGCCATTCGAGCATCAGCGTTACCGCCTGCATGATCTTCTCGAAACCGGCCTCGGATTGGGACACACTGAAATGCGGGAAGCTGGTGAAAGCACAAGGGAGGCTGCTATGGAGATAGACTGAACCGCCCAACACTTCGTCCTCCAGCATGATTTCCTTCATGCCGGAGAAGCTCAGCGGTTGACCGAAACCGCCGAGAATATTCTCGCCTGAACGATAACGGCCTGCCGGACCATCGCAGCTCGGCATGGCAAGATTGATTTCGACCAGAAAGGAACCGCGCGGCAGCTTGGTAAATTTGTACTGAGTCAGCAGGGTATCCTTGTTCAAGGTGATCTTCTTGCCAACCTTGCCACCGTTGAAGCTGGCACAAAAGTCCAGCGAAGTCTTGCCCGCCGTCGGACGGCGATAGCTGAGCTGCTTCATGCCGACCGCCTCGTCCTTCCAGAAGTCGATAAACATGGTCTTGCGGTAAGCATCGACTGCCAGATCCGCTTCAGTGATCTCATGTTTGGAACTCATGCGTTCGTGCGGATTGGAAATGCCGCTGCCGCTTGTTTCATGCGCCGGCTCGGCATGCACCTTGCGGTGGTAGTGCTCGGCTTGACGCGTCAAGGTGTCGCCGAAGTTATGATGCAACGCATAGGCATCGAACTCGCAGATCGAGGCCGTGCCGTCGAGCCGGGCAACCACCTGCAACTGACCGTTCTGCAGGAAGGCTTCATCATAGCCATCCATATCCAGATCCTGCAGAACCTTGTAAGGCCGCTCGGTAACCTTGTCCAGCATTGCTTCCAGCTTCAGCATGGCGTTGAATACGGCACGACGCAGATGCGGCAGGTAAAGGCCGCCGAACAGGCCATGCCAGTAGGCATCATTGGCCTGGCACTCATACAGCGCGGCCAGCATCTCTGCGCTCTGCTTGTTGGGCGGCAGTGAATGGAAACGCTCGGACAGCTTGAGCATGCGCTTGTGCATCCAGTTCGATTCCGGATAGCGCATGAAGAAGTTACGCCAGATACCGCCGCGCACATAGGGCTTGGTCACTTCATAGCGGTTGTTGTACTTCTCCTGCTGCACCAGGTCGGCGTAATGGTGCGCAGCCGGCACCGGCAGTGTCCATTCGTTCATCTCAATGTAGGATGCGGTCGGCAGATAGACCACACCGCGGGTCTTGGCCATGGCGTGATATTCGCTGTAACGCATGGGCTTGATGATGTCGGAACGCAGCACGCCTTCGATGAAATTGCGCAACCAGCCGCGTTCGTAGACCCACTCATAGGTCTCGGGCCAGATACCGAATTTCTCGATATCGTCAAAATAGATGGCAGCCGCCTGTTTACTGTCGTCGGCCAGGCTTTCCAGATAGCCGACCACTTCCTCTGCCGGCGAGAACGGCAGCCGGTAGCGTAGTGCTTCGGAGATCGGGAACAGGTCGATCTGGTGGCCGTCCTCCTCGGTTGAATAATAGCCGCCCAGCGCGCTGCTGTCCTTGCCGGTGCACATGAAGTGGTAATCATCGACGGTCACATAGCGGATACCGGATTCCGACAGGGCCGGCACCACAGTGGATTCCCAGACACGCTCGGTTAGCCAGGCGCCATGAGGTGTTTCGCCGAACTGCTTGTGCAGATAGCTTGAGAGCTTCCTGATCTGTCCAACGCGGTCTTTGGCTGGAATCGCCGCCAGCACCGGCTCGGTGAAACCGGCACCGAACAGTTCCGCCTGCTCGCGCGCCACCATTTCCTTCAGTAAAACCATATCCTCCGGAAAATGTTTCTGCATGTACTCAAGCAGCCAGCCGCTGAGATGAATAGCGAACTTGAAATCCGGATACTGATGCAGGACACGTAAAAATGGCCCGTAACAGCGGATGTGTGCGTCATCCAGTACAGACTCAAAATTACCCACGGGTTGATGTGCATGCACCCCTAACAACAAAGCGACTGTTTTAGCCACGACTCTGCTCCTCGCAGAATGTTGATGAAAAATCCATTTTTATATTTCCTGCTTACACTTCCTGGCCCCGGCGCATGGTCCCACCCACATCCGGGTCACCGCTGCCGACGCTGATCGGCTTGTTCAGGACGCCGGGGACAGGCTGCTTCAGCAGATGGTAAAGATTGCCGAGGTTACGGCGATAAAGCCGGTCGAAACTGTCCACGCTCACGGCCGAGTTATAGTCGCCGAACCACCAGAACCAGTCAGAACCCTCGCATATCGCCAATTGACGTTCACATGCTGCCCTTTCCTCGGGTTTCAGCCGGCCTGAATCCACCACCTTGTCGTATACCTTTTTGGCATCGCACAGCAGGTCCCAGCCGAAGTTCTTCTCCGGCGAACCGATCCATGTACTGAAACTGCCATAGACCCAACTGCCTGCTGCCACCGTCGGCAGATCTGCCAAACTGACCGCACCCTCCTTGCACTTGTCCAGAATGTCGCCGAATGTCGTCATCTCGATATGCGGATGTGCAGACAGGGCCTGATAGAGTTCACTCAGGAAGTAATACCCGTTATACGGGTAATACTCCCAGGCATTCTCTCCGTCGAGAATGACACTGACCACACGATGCTCTCCTTTGGGCGAGGACTTCTGGATATGCTCAAGCGTGCTGATGAAATCCCGGACTGCATCATTCGAGTGCACTTTGGAATATTCGAAGCCGATCTTGTCGGAGAGCAGATCGTCGCGAAAGAAACAGACAATGTCCTTGGCGCCATCGGTGACGCGGTAAGGCTTGTAGAGATAGTCTGCACGGGGGGGCAAATCGGAGGTTTGATAGGATTTGTAAAGGCTGTTGGCCAGCACCCCTTCCCCTGTCGCCGCCCATTTCACGTCGTGTTGAGCCAGCAAGGACAAGGCCGTATGGGAAACGCCACCCTCAGCCGGCCACATGCCAAGCGGCTTTTCACCGAATCTTCTGGCATGTGAATCCTGCGCCTGCGTGATATGCGAC
>DLMX01000009.1:6003-7180 GCA_002479405.1 Methylophilaceae bacterium UBA7525 | reverse complement strand
CCTCACCGGCTGCTTCGCCCTGGTCGAGGACATGGCCGCCGCCCACCGCGACGCCATTCGCCTGCTCGCCGACCCCGCGCGCGCCGACGCCCTGGCCCGACAGCTCGACGCCATCAACCGCGAACGCCGCGAGTTGGAATCCGGCATGCGTGAGCAGGCCGAACTGCTGCTGGATGACAAACAGTATGGTCAGGCATTACAGGTGTTGCAGCATCTGGATCGTCTGGAACCCAAATATGTACCGGCGATGCATCTGCAACTGAAAGTCCAGCTGCATCTCGGCAACTGGGAACAAGTGTTGAGCCTGCTGCAACATCTGGAAAAAGAGAGTGTTCTGGAGTTGTGGAAGATCAAGCAGTACCGACAGCAGGCGCATCTGCAGATGTTGCGGCATCATGCCAGTGATCTGCAGAAACTGCAGGCCTACTGGAAGAAACTGGCGATGGAAGAACAACTTAATCCGCGAATCGCAGAAGCGGCAGCACGGGCTTTTATTGCGGTAGGTGACGGCAATCAGGCGAGCAGGGTGCTGGAAATGAGCCTGACCAAGAACTGGGATAGCGATCTGGCCGGTTTACTGGGGGATTGCGAGAGTCAGGACCCGATCAAGCAGCTGCAGCAGACGGAATACTGGCTGACCCAGCATGAAGGGGATGCCAATCTGTTGCTGGCGTTGGGCCGAATGTGTATACGCCAGCGCTTGTGGGGCAAGGCGGAAAGTTATCTGGAAGCCAGTATCAGCGTCAGGCCGAGTGCTCAAGCCCACTTCACGCTCGCCGGCATGCTGGAAAGTCGTGGAGAACATCAGCGGGCTGAACAGCATTATCGTTTAAGCGCGCAGCTCTCGCAGCCGTTCTAGTCGGTATCCTTTATCTGCGATATTTAGCCCGCAAGCTTTAACCGGCCAGCTTTAGCCGGCAACTTTGGGCAGCGGGTTGGCGTAGGTAAAGGCGTCGGAGAAGAACTCCTCGGCCGGCAGACCATGTGCCTGAAACGCCAAGTGTGCGATGTCTACCATTTGCGGTGCACCGCAGCAGTAAACCTGATAGTCATTCAGTTCGTCAAAGTCTTCCATGACCGCCACATGCACCAGCCCTGTACGGCCTTGCCAATTGTCTTCGGGCAGGGGCTCGGATAATACCGGGGTGTACTTGATCTGAGGATGTTCGGCCTGCCA
>DLMX01000009.1:0-5812 GCA_002479405.1 Methylophilaceae bacterium UBA7525 | reverse complement strand
ATGGGACGCTGGTCCTTGTGGTGGATCGCATGCTCGATGATGCCTTTGATCGGGGCGAAGCCGGTGCCACCGGCGACGAAGATCAGCGGTCGCCTGGAGTCTTCACGCAGGTAGAAGCTGCCAAATGGCCCTTCCAGCCGCAGGATGGCTTTTTCGTGCATTTCGCTGAACACATACTGCGTGAACTGGCCGCCGGGCACCAGGCGCAAGTGCAGTTCCAGTAATTCGTCATGGTGCGGTGCATTGGCCAGCGAGAAGGCGCGGCGTTTGCCGTCCTTCAGCAGGAATTCGATATATTGCCCCGCCATGAACTGCATGCGCTCGTTACTGGGTAATTTCAGATAGAGCGCCATGACATCATGCGAGAGTTTCTGCATTTTTTCGACACGGGCCGGCAGGATGCGGGGTTTGATGCCGTTGATTGCGCTGACCTCACGGCATTCGATGACCAGGTCATCCAGTGGCCTGGCACAGCAAAGCAGCGCCTGGCCGGCCTGTTTCTCCGCATCGCTGAGCGCGCTGGCCTGGTATTCCCCATAATCCACTTCACCCTTGATGATCTGGCCTTTGCAGGCACCACAAGCCCCGTTGCGGCAACCGTATGGCAGGTTGTAGCCGGCTTCAATAGCGGCCGTGAGCACGGTTTCGTTGTCGGCTACCGCAAAGGAATGGCCGCTGGGTTGCAGGGTGACTTGATGGGGCATGCTGGAATTCCTGAATCTAACAAGTACTTGAATTGATGAGTGGAAAAGGGCAAGAGTTTAGCACAGCGACTTAATCTTCGCGTTTGTATTCGCCCTCGATGACGTCCGAACCGCTGCTTTGTCCGGTCTTGCGTTCGTATTCACGTTTATATTCGTAGCTCGCTTCGTATTCGAAATCGGGCGTTTCCTGCGCTTGCTCGAAGTTGAGCGGCTTGGGCGAGGGGATCAGCAGGAGCAGGACGGCAAAAGCGTCGCTAACTACACCGGGAATGATCAGCAGGATGCCTGCGATAATGTTCTTGGCGCTGCCGAATACCACCTTGGCTGGTGTGCCGCCGGCTGCCATGGTCTGGGCGACGCGGCTGAAGACCAGCTGTCTCTCGTCCTGAATCAGGCGCCATCCCAGAATTGCCACGACAATCAGATAGCCGAGCAGCGCCCAGCCGTAGTTGTCGGCCAGCTCGATCAGTATCCATATCTCCAGCACCGGGAAAGCGAGTAAAATCAACAGGAATAAAAGTACATGCATGAAACAATCACCTAAAAAATGACAATGAATTCAACAGTGGCTATTCTGGTCATGACGCATCTGCCGGATCAGGGCAGTGCGGATCGAATGGCCGAACATCTGGTCGGACATGGTTTGGCGGCCTGTGTGAACATCATGCCTGCCAACATTTCAATCTATCATTGGCAGGGCAAAATCGAAAGGGCGACCGAGGTCGCCTTGCATATCAAATCGACGTTGAGCCGATATGCCGAAATTGAAACCGCCATTCGTGTAATGCACCCCTACGAACTTCCCGAAATCACCTATGTCCATCTAGATGGTGGCGAAGCCGCCTATATTCAATGGATACAACAGGAAACCCGCGTGTGAATCTTTCAATGATCCCTTTTAGTCAGTTGTTGCGCTCGCTGGTTCTTGCTGTTGTGTTTCCCTTGGTGTTTGCCACCTCGATGCCGGTGCTGGCCGCCGGTGCCAGCGGCTATGGCGGTGGAATCAGTGCATTTCTCGATGATGCCGGCGATGACGAAGTGCTGGCGCCGGAAGTGGCGTTCCAGGTCGAGCTGGCGGCACAGGACAGTCGCACCTTGCGTGCGGATTTTTTGATAGCGCCCGGGCATTATCTCTACAAGGATCGTTTCAAATTCGAGTTGCTGTCTGCCGGTTCGGAGTTGGTCAGTGTCGAGTTGCCAGACGGTGTTGCCAAGGAAGATCCGACATTCGGCCTGATGGAAGTCTATTACGACTTTACGACGGCATTGATCCATCTGGGCGAGGCCAGCCGTTTTCCGCTGGATATCCGCGTGACCTATCAGGGTTGTAGCGCCAGCGGTCTGTGCTATGCGCCGATACGAACGAACTTCACGGTGGGTGCCGATGGCAAGGCCGTCGTCAAAGCTGGCGGAGGCGGTGCGGCGGTCGGCGGCAGTGCTGCTGGTGCTGTCAATGATAATGACCGCATAGCAACGCTGCTGAAGGACGGCAAGCTGTGGCTGATCGTCGCCGGGTTCTTCGGTTTCGGTCTGTTGTTGTCATTTACCCCTTGCGTCCTGCCGATGATACCGATTCTTTCCAGCATCATTGTCGGCGGCAAGAAGTTCAGTCGCCTGCATACCTTCAACCTGTCGCTGGCCTACACCTTGGGCATGGCGCTGACCTATACGCTGATGGGGGTGGCTGCCGGCTTGTCCGGTCAGATGCTGAGTGCTGCTTTGCAGAATGCCTGGGCGCTGGGTTTTGGCGCCCTGATCTTTGTGCTGCTGGCGTTGTCCATGTTCGGCTTCTATGAATTGCAGCTGCCGAGCGCGTTCGAGAGTCGTATCGCTGCACTGACCAATCGTATCAAGGGCGGTCATTTCTTCGGGGTCTTCCTGATGGGTGCGCTGTCAGCCCTGATTCTCAGCCCTTGCGTCGCAGCGCCGCTGGCTGCCGCTCTGCTCTATATCAGTCAGACGCATGATGTGCTGCTGGGAGGTAGCGCGCTGTTTGCCTTGTCCATGGGCATGGGCGTGCCGCTGTTGCTGCTTGGTGCCTCAGCCGGTGATCTGTTGCCGAGGGCCGGCGCCTGGATGAATGCCGTGCGCAATTTTTTCGGTGTGGTCATGCTGGCGATGGCGGTGTGGCTGGTGTCGCCCTTGCTGCCGGTGGCCGTGCAGTTGTTGCTGTGGGCGGCATTGCTGATAGTGCCTGCCATTTACATGCATGCAGTGGATGCGCTGCCGGTCAATGCGCATAAATGGCTGAAGTTCTGGAAAGGCGTCGCCATCATCATGCTGGTGCTGGGTATCACGCTGCTGATTGGCGCCATGTCCGGCGCCAAATCGCCCTTGCAGCCGCTGGCAGGCTTGCGCGGCGGTGTGGCAGAGGCGCAAGTCTCACATCTGTCTTTTCAGCCGGTGAAAACTGTGGCGGAGCTGGAACAGAAAATACAGGCCTCTGCCGGTAAACTGGTGATGCTGGATTTTTATGCGGACTGGTGTGTAGTCTGCAAAGAAATGGAACTGTTTACCTTCAGCGACCCGCGCGTGCAGGCCAGGCTGCAAGGTGCCGTGCTGTTGCAAGCGGATGTGACGCAGAATTCGGCAGACGATGCGGCGTTGCTCAAGCGTTTCAATCTGTTCGGCCCGCCCGGCATTATATTTTTCGATGCAAATGGCGGGGAAATACCGCAAATGCGGGTAATCGGTTTCCTTAATGCGGATAAATTCCTGCAGATACTCGATCAGACAGTCCTTTAAGCGCATGCTGAAAAAAATTCCGATTTATCTTTTCTTCGCTCTGTTGATTATCATCTCCGGCCTTGCGGTGCGGCACTTTGTACTGAACCCTGCAGTTCAGTCACAGGCAGCATCGACAGAAGCCTTCTTTGCCACAGCCTTTCCCGGTCTGGATGGTCAGTTGCAGCCAATTGCGCAATGGAAAGGCAAGATTATCATTGTTAATTTCTGGGCTACCTGGTGTCCGCCTTGTCTGGAAGAGATGCCGGAATTATCCAGATTGCATAGCCAATATGAGGATCAAGGGCTGATGGTGCTGGGTATTTCCTCTGACGAGCTGGATAAAATCCGCGAATTCGCACTGCAAACACCGGTCAGCTACCCATTGCTTTCTGGCGATCTGGACGCCATGAGTCTCAGTGAGAGCCTGGGCAACAACAAGGGCATATTGCCTTATACTGCCATCATTGCGCCGGATGGCAGTATCGTAAAAACCTATTTCGGGCTGGTGAATCAGTCTTTGCTGGAAGAAGCATTTCTGCCTTTGCTGGGCGAGCGCAATTGAGCCATAGCCGGTTTCTCCAGAAAAAGCAATTTCGCTAAATTTCGTCTATTCTATAGACAACATCCCCCTATTTGCGGCAAACTTGCGGTCATGAATCACCGCGCCCGGACCCTCCGGGTAACAAAAAATGGCTGCGAATCACTCAAAATCCATATTGGTCATCCACGGTCCCAACCTCAATCTGCTGGGTCTGCGGGAACCGCATCATTACGGCAATGATACGTTGGAGAGTATCAATCAGCGTCTTGCCGGGCAAGCTGCCGCTGCCAATGTGCAGCTGGAGTGCATTCAGAGCAACAGCGAGGCCGAGCTGATCAACAAAGTGCAGTCATTGGCGGTTAAAAGCGTCGATTTTGTCATTATCAATCCTGCAGCATTTACCCATACGTCTGTCGCACTGCGCGATGCCCTGTCTGCAGTCAGAATACCGTTCATAGAAGTTCATCTTTCCAATGTGTATGCACGCGAGTCATTCCGTCATCACTCCTATTTCTCCGATATCGCTGTCGGTGTGATCAGCGGTCTTGGCGCCCAGGGCTATTCGTTCGCACTGGATTACGCGATTACGTTTTTATCGAATCAACCCGCCTGACATTTGTCAGGCGATTAACTTGTCACAGAGGTATCCCATGGATTTACGCAAACTGAAAAAACTGATTGATCTGGTCGAGGAATCCGGCATTTCCGAGCTTGAACTGACAGAAGGCGAGGAAAAGGTACGTATCAGCCGCAATCATCAAGGTGGCGCGCAAGGCATGATGCATTATCAGCCCTACATGCAGATGCCCGCGCCGGCTGCCGCTCCAGCGCCTGCGGCTGCACCAGCTGCTGCTCCGGCGGCAGCTGCCGAACCTGTGATCGAAGGTCACGTTGTGAAGTCGCCCATGGTCGGTACTTTCTACCGTGCGTCTTCACCGGAGGCCAAGGCTTTTGTTGACGTCGGTTCAACTGTGAATGTCGGCGATACCCTGTGCATCATTGAGGCCATGAAGCTGCTGAACGAGATCGAGGCTGACCATGCCGGCGTCATCAAGGCGGTTCTGGTTGAAAACGGCCAACCGGTAGAATATGGCGAACCACTATTTATCATTGGCTAAGGATGTAAAATGTTCGAGAAGATCCTGATTGCCAATCGGGGCGAGATTGCACTGCGTGTGCAGCGCGCCTGCCGTGAACTTGGTATTAAAACTGTAGCGGTCCATTCCGAAGCCGACCGCGAAGCCAAATATGTGCAACTGGCCGATGAGTCAGTCTGTATCGGCCCTGCTCCCTCCGGTCAAAGTTATCTGAACATTCCTGCGGTCATCAGTGCTGCTGAAGTCACTGATGCGGAAGCGATCCATCCCGGTTATGGTTTTCTTTCGGAAAATGCCGATTTTGCCGAACGTGTAGAGCAGAGCGGTTTTGTATTCATCGGCCCGCGTGCGGAAACCATTCGTCTCATGGGCGACAAGGTCAGTGCCAAGGAGGCCATGCGCAAGGCCGGCGTGCCGTGCGTGCCGGGTTCGGAAGGTGCGCTGGGTGATGATCCCGAGGAGATCCTGCGCGAGGCAAAACGAATCGGTTATCCGGTCATTATCAAGGCTGCCGGCGGTGGCGGCGGTCGCGGCATGCGTGTGGTGCACACCGAAGCCGCGCTGCTGGCCTCGGTCAATATGACCAAAGCAGAAGCGCAGAGCGCTTTCGGCAATCCCATGGTCTACATGGAAAAATTCCTCGAACAGCCGCGCCATATCGAGATCCAGGTGCTTTCTGACCAGCATGGCAATGCTGTCTATCTGGGTGAGCGCGACTGTTCCATGCAGCGCCGCCACCAGAA
>DLMX01000078.1:4605-7040 GCA_002479405.1 Methylophilaceae bacterium UBA7525 | reverse complement strand
TTGGCCAGTTCGATCTCCTCATTGCTGAAAGCGGTCTCGATGATCAGATACTTGAGATTGGCGATACGATTGACCTCCGGCCACAATTCATCACAGGTCGTGGTGTCGGCAGTAAACACCATGCTGGCACTTGGGCCTTCCAGATGGAAACCGACGGTAGGCACAACATGGTTGGCGGGCAATGGCGTGAAGCTACGGCCATCCAACATGACCGTTTCGCCCAGCCGGATCTCGTGCCAGACCAGCAATGGATGCTGTTCTGATGGGATGACAGTGAAATCAGGCCAGATTTTCCAGTTGAACAGATGTTCCTTCAGTATCTTCCAGGTCTCGGCAGTGGCATAGAGCTTGATCGGAGTATCACGGAAACCCAACACGCTGTCGGCCAGCAAGGGGATACAAGCGACATGATCGAGGTGCGAATGCGTGATGAAGATGTGATTGATCTTGAGAAACTGCTCGATGGTCAGGTCGCCGACACCGGTGCCCGCATCCATGAGGATGTCCTCATCGATCAGGAAACTGGTGGTTCTCAATGTGCCGCCTATGCCACCACTGCAACCTAGTACTTTGACCCTCATGCTGGCTCCTGTCTATTTGGTCTGGAAGGTGAACACACCATCCCAGCCGGCATCCGGCGGATTCTGACGGTAATGCGCGATACGTTCAATATACATGGCATAAAGTTGCCGTTGCGGATGCATCTGCTGCAGATTGATGAACTGCATCTCCGCCAAGTCCCAATTCTGCGCCCGATAAAGTTTCAGTGTCTCACGATAAAGTTTGAGCTCATCCTGCAGCGACTTGTCTTCCTCGCCGACTGCACAGACCGGCTCGTAGATCACCACAGGTTTGTCCTTGCCCTTGACGCGCACGATATCGAGTTCGCGATAGATGTATTCCGGCGCTTTTTCCCGTGTGAATTCGCTGACGATCATCTGCACGCCATAATTCTTGGTCAGGCCTTCGAGGCGCGAACCGAGATTGACCGCATCGCCCATCACAGTATATGCCATACGGAACGCGGAACCCATGTTGCCCACCGTCATCAGGCCGGTATTCAAGCCCACGCCGATCTTGATCTCGGGCCAGCCACGCGCCTTGAATTGCGCCTGCAGACTGTTCAGGCTGGCCAGCATCTGCATCCCCGCCCTGACCGCATGCGTCGCATGTTGCGGGTCTTTCAGCGGTGCGCCCCAGAACGCCATGATGGCATCGCCCATGTATTTGTCTATGGTGCCGCGATTGTCATGGATCACATGCGTCATCGGCGTCAGGAACTCGTTCATCAGCTGTGTCAGCTGTTTCGGGTCCAGCCCTTCGGAAATACTGGTGAAACCACGCACATCCGAGAACAGCACTGTCATTTCGCGGCTTTCACCTTCCAGGCTGATGGCTTCAGGATCTTTCGCCATCTCATCCACCAGCTCCGGCGGCACATATTGTCCAAACAACCCGGTCAATTGACGCTTGCCGCGCGACTCTATGAAAAAACCATAAGTCATGTTCAGCACATAGATGACAGCAATCAGGAGCAGGCCGGAGGCGAGCGGCAACACCAGATCGGCAGATTGCCATATCACCAGATTGAAAGTCACATACAAAGCCAGGACGACGAAGGCCGATACCGTTGCCCAAAATGGCGACAACGCCGGCATCAGGAAGGCCAGCAGCAAGCCGGTCAGCAACAACAGCACGAACTCGGCGCCGAGCGTATAGGCCGGGCGCTGCTTGATATTCTGATCCAGGATACCTGCAATCAGGTTGGCATGGATTTCCACCCCGGCATAAACATTCTGTACCGGCGTTGCGCGCAAATCCATGAGGCCAGGAGCGGTAGTGCCCACCAGCACGATACGGCCTTTCAGCGCCTCTCTGCCGGCCTTGCCGTTCAGTACATCGGTTGCGGAAACATAGGGAAAACTGCCCTGCAGACCGCGATAGGGAATCAGTGTCGTCGCTCTGGCATCAACCGGAATGCGAAGGTCACCCAGTTGCAGCCATTCCAGACCCGCATACTTTTTGCCCACCCCCAGGCCTTCGGCAAAACCGGCCTGCAGTTTCGGCTTATCCATTGCGACACGGGAAACAGCAACGGAGAGCGCTTCGTAGATATTGCCATCCAGACTCATGACCATGGGCACTCTACGCGAGATGCCGTCTTCATCAGGGTCCGGATTGAAATGCCCGGCAGCCGTGGCCGCCTGTTGCAGCGCAGCAAGGTTGCCGCCGAAGCCGGTCGCCTCCATGAAGGCGATGTCCTTGCCCTTGAAACTGCCTTCGATGAATGAAGGTTCCGGCAGAACACCTACCCTGCCATCCCTGTCATCGTCATGCCGGAAATAATAGCCCAGCACCACCTTGCGACCCTGCAGACTCCCGGCGAACAGCTGGTCATAATCCAATTGCGGGCGCAACTGTTCAAGCAATTGTGC
>DLMX01000078.1:1396-4582 GCA_002479405.1 Methylophilaceae bacterium UBA7525 | reverse complement strand
CGGCAGAACACCTACCCTGCCATTCCTGTCATCGTCATGCCGGAAATAATAGCCCAGCACCACCTTACGACCCTGCAGACTCCTGGCGAACAGCTGGTCATAATCCAATTGCGGACGCAACTGTTCAAGCAATTGTGCAAAGCCCGTGTCGGATTTCAGATGCTGCTGCTGAATCTGTTCCAGACTTTTGAGACCGGAACTTTCATCCTTCTCGGCAAACACAACGTCGAAGCCGAGCACACTGACCTGATAGTCCTCGAACAGCTTGTCCACAAGTTCTGCCAACTTGTTGCGCCCCCACGGCCAGCGCCCCTGCTCCTGCAGGCTGCGCTCGTCGATATCGACAATCACGATGCGCTGATCCACAGTGTTTGGCATCATCAGATTCAGACGGGCGTCATAACTGAAATTTTCAAGACGATTGATAAAATCGAGCTGAAATGCTCCGCTGGTGTGCAGCAATAGTAAAATGACGACGCTCAAACTGAGCGCGATGCGGACGACGTGACGAGAAATGAACTCGGGAAGATTCATGTCATATAATCATTATTATTGTGATGATTTAGTGTAATTCCCTGAATTCATTGCAGCATATCGTAAAATTCCGGCTTTTAACAGCACAGCGAAACCTCCTCCGGCAGCAGGGCCGGACAGATTTTTCAATTCAGCTCAACCCACCACTGGAAACCTGATCCCGACATGTTGGAAACCCTTGAACGATGCATCAGTGACAACGCCAATGCCAGCATCATCTGGCTCCATGGGTTGGGAGCGGACGGCTACGATTTCGAACCGATAGCAGACGCGCTCCGACTGCCGGGCGTACGTTTCATCCTGCCACACGCGCCGTATCGTCCCGTCTCCATCAACAATGGCTATGAAATGCGGGCCTGGTACGACATTTACGGCCTTGACGCCGACAGCCCTCAGGACGAAACAGGCATCCGGCAAAACCAACGCGAGATCGAGGCCCTGATTGAAGCAGAAAAAGCCAGGGGCATTGCAGCCGATCGCATCGTGCTGGCAGGTTTTTCACAGGGCGGCGCGATTGCCTTGCATACGGCTCTGCGGCATCCGGAACCGCTGGCAGGCGCGCTGGCACTCTCCAGCTGGCTGCCAATCAAGGCCCGCTTGCAGGACGAGGCTCATGCGGCAAACCGCCAACTGCCGATTTTCATGGCGCATGGCCACATGGATACCATCGTCCCGCTGCAAACCGCCAAAGTATCCGCCCAACTTCTATCCGCTGCGGGATATCCATTGACTTGGCTTGAATACCCGATGGGGCATAGTGTCAGCGACGAGGAACTGGTGGATATCCGTCGGTTTTTACTGTCGATTCCGGCTATTCAGGATGCCCGGGGTTTCTCCAAAAGCGCCTAACAGCGTAAACTATCACTCTTGAAAGCCAACCGCCTGGCGCTGCGCCCGCGCATCCAGCCGTCGGCCCCCTCATGTATCCCAGAGAACATTGCAATGACAAAACAGAAAGAGTCCCAAACCGGCTTCGAACAGGCGCTGAAGGAGCTTGAGGCGATCGTCGCGCAGATGGAGGCCGGCCAGTTGCCTCTGGAACAGTCACTGCAGGCCTATCAACGCGGCAGCGAATTGCTGCAGTACTGCCAGAAATCGCTGGCGGATATCGAGCAGCAGGTGCGCCTGCTAAACGAAAACAACACCCTGCAAACCTATCAAGATGAATGACTTTCAGAACTGGGCCGGCCGGATTCAGCAACGCACGGAATCGGCCCTGGACCATTTTTTACCGGCCGGTGATATCGCTCCGGAAAAACTGCACGCGGCCATGCGTTATTCCGTCATGGGCGGCGGCAAAAGAGTGCGCGCCCTGTTGGCGCATGCCGCGGCCGAATTATGTGATGCCGAAGCGGAAAAGGCCGACGTTGCGGCTTGTGCGGTCGAACTGATACATGCCTATTCTCTGGTGCACGACGATATGCCCTGCATGGATAACGACGATCTGCGCCGCGGCAAGCCCTCCTGCCACAAGCAATACGACGACGCTACCGCACTGCTGGTAGGCGATGCGCTGCAAAGCCTGGCGTTTCAACTGCTGTCGCAGCCCAACCTGCACACGGATGCTACTCATCAACTGCACATGGTGCATGTATTGGCAATCGCCAGCGGTTCCAGAGGCATGGCAGGTGGCCAGGCCATCGATCTGGCCAGCGTCGGCCAGTCACTGAACCAGTCCGAACTCGAATATATGCATATCCACAAGACCGGCGCATTGATAAGAGCTGCCGCATTACTGGGTGCACATTGCGCCGCCAAGGTGTCAACTGAAACACTGAAAGCCATCGATCATTACGCCCAGTCCATGGGCCTGGCGTTCCAGGTCATCGATGACATTCTGGATACCGAAGCCGATACGGCAACCCTGGGCAAGACAGCAGGCAAGGACGCAGAGAGCAACAAACCGACTTACGTGACGATACTCGGCTTGCCCCGTGCAAAAGCCCTTGCTCAGGAACTCCATGAAAATGCTGTCAGCGAAGTTTCCCCCTATGGCAAAAAAGCCGGAAGACTGATCCAGCTCGCTGACTTCATCATGCAACGCAACCATTAAGATCGTCCATCAACCGAAAATTTTCTGCCGACTCGCATATGTACGCATTACTGGAAACCATCGACTCTCCCGAGCAATTGAGAAAGCTGGAACGCAAGCAATTGCCTGAATTGGCAAGACAGCTGCGCGCCTTTCTGATCGAAAGCGTTGCCCGGACCGGCGGCCATTTATCTTCCAACCTGGGCGTGGTAGAGCTGACCATCGCGCTGCATTATGTCTATGACACTCCGGATGACAGGCTGGTGTGGGATGTGGGCCACCAGACCTATCCGCACAAGATACTCACTGGCAGGCGCGAGGCCATGAATACGCTGCGCAAGCCCAACGGCATCGCCGGTTTCCCGCGCCGCAGCGAGAGCGATTACGACACCTTCGGCACCGGCCACTCCAGTACCTCGATCTCGGCCGCGCTGGGCATGGCGGTCGCCGCCCAGCAGCAACAGCTGGAACGTCGTGCCGTAGCCATCATCGGTGACGGTGCGATGACAGCCGGCATGGCATTCGAGGCATTGAACAATGCAGGGGCGATGGATGCCAACCTGCTGGTCATCCTCAACGACAACGACATGTCGATCTCGCCGCCGGTCGGTGCGCTCAAC
>DLMX01000078.1:0-1241 GCA_002479405.1 Methylophilaceae bacterium UBA7525 | reverse complement strand
ACGCTGTTCGAGGAATTCGGCTTCAATTACATCGGCCCGATCGACGGCCATGACCTCGATACCTTGGTCGCCACGCTGCACAATATCCGCCAACTGCAGGGGCCCCAATTCCTGCATGTGGTGACGCAGAAAGGTCATGGTTACCAGCCAGCAGAAGACAATCCGGGCAAATACCACGGGGTCGGCAAGTTCGATCCCAGCAATGGTGACTCTGTCGGCGCCAGCATCAAAAAAACCTATACTCAGGTATTCGGCGAATGGCTGGTGGACATGGCCGGTCAGGATCAGCGGCTGGTCGGCATCACACCGGCCATGTGCGATGGTTCCGGCCTCAATGATTTTGCCGAGAAATACCCGGAGCGCTTCTTCGACGTCGGCATTGCCGAGCAGCATGCACTGACCTTCGCCGCCGGCATGGCCTGCGACGGACTGAAGCCGGTGGTGGCCATCTATTCCACCTTTCTGCAACGCGCTTATGATCAGCTGATACACGATATCGCATTACAGAACCTGCCGGTCGTCTTTGCCATCGACCGAGCCGGTCTGGTCGGCGCGGACGGGCCGACTCATGCCGGCAGTTTCGACCTGAGTTATCTGCGCTGCATTCCGAACATGGTCGTGATGGCCCCCAGCGATGAAAACGAATGTCGCCAGATGCTGTACACCGCCTATCTGCACGACGGCCCAAGTGCCGTGCGCTATCCGCGTGGCAGCGGCACCGGCGTTGCCATTGCAGAAGAAATGACAGCACTGCCTTTGGGCCGCGGCCTGGTAAGGCGCGAAGGCAAGAAAGTCGCCATCCTGGCCTTCGGCAGCATGGTATGTCCATCTCTGCAGGCAGCAGAATCGCTGGATGCTACGGTGGCCGACATGCGCTTTGTCAAACCGCTGGATATCGACCTGATCAAGGACTTGGCAAGCCGGCATGAACTGATTGTGACCGTAGAGGAGAATGTCATCGGCGGCGGTGCAGGGGCGGCAGTCATGGAAGCCTTGCAAGACATGGGCATGACTGTTGAAACCCTGTGCCTGGGCCTGCCTGACACCTTCATCGAGCATGGCGTGCATGAAACCATGCTGGCCAACTGCGGTCTGAACTCCGAAGGCATTATTGCCTCCATTGAGAAAAAATTAACCTAGTGATATACTCAAGTATTATTTGAGTAGCCCCATCGAGACGAGAAGCTCATGAATCAACCCATTACCCCATCCATCGAGGATGTACAGAATACCCCCGATAC
>DLMX01000120.1:38678-40526 GCA_002479405.1 Methylophilaceae bacterium UBA7525 | reverse complement strand
CCAGCCCTCGACCAGAAAATGCCGGGCAAAAACACGCTTTACGTTGCCATCCAGAATCGGCTCAGGATGATTGAAAGCGAAGCTGGAAATGGCAGCGGCAGTAGAGCGGCCGATACCCGGCAATGACTGAATCTGCTCCATCTGCTGCGGAAATTTTCCGGCGTACTGCTCGACCATGATCTGTGCGGCACGGTGCAGGTTTCTCGCTCTGGAGTAATAGCCCAGTCCGCTCCAATGCTGCAACACTTCATCCTGAGTGGCAGCAGCCAGACTGGCAATATCCGGAAAGCGTTGCATGAAGCGCTGGTAATATCCGATCACCGCTGTCACCTGTGTCTGCTGCAGCATGATCTCGGACACCCATACGGCATAGGGATCGCGCGTGTTCTGCCAGGGCAGGTCATGGCGACCATGCTGCTTATGCCATTGAATGACCAGATCGGCGAAACCGGACACGACTGGATTCACCTTGATGCTGGCAGACATGCAACTTGAATGAATGCAAGAACACGGTTTAGGATACGCTGCCGTGGCACTGGTATCATGCCTATGTATAATTTGTTCATCATATTGAGGTCTACCATGAAAATCCTGCTCTCTGTCGTGCTAATGACTTTATTTCTCAGCGCCTGTCACCACCACCATCGTCATGGCGTACCGCCCGGCCACGACCCTCATGGCCCCGGTAACAGCGAGAACGCCCCCGGACATAACAAACACTGATTCTCAGCGACCAATAACAAACGCCATTGCCGGAGATGAATGATGATCAATCCGGCAATGGCGTTTTGATTTTAAACGACTGGAACGGGTCTGCCTGGCTTAAAAGCCCAGCAGCTTGTCCAGTTTCTGCTTGACCTTGTCTTCCTTGCTCGCCGGTTTTTCCTCCGCCGGAGGCGTCGCTGCCGGATCTGCGGTTTTCTCTGCTGGCGCCGGTTCGGTTTTCTTCTTCAACAGACCTTCCAGTCCACCGGCGGCATCGCCTTCCATCAGTTTCTGTACCGCTTCGCCCTTTTCGCCGCCGACCTTGTCGATAACCTTCTTCTGCGCGATGGCCGCAGCGACACCGGCAAAATCCAGCGCATACTTGGGTTGGGTGAAAGTACCGGTCAGCTTGACCGGGATGGTGACGCCACTCAACTCATCCAGACCGGCTCCGCCCTGACCGGCCAACGTCTTGACGACAGTGGGTTTAGCCAGATAATCGATGGTTTCATTGCCGATATCCACATCACCACTGCCGGTGATGCGAAACAGCGGTGCTTTCATGTTGAGGTCATCATTATGCGCGACGCCGTTCCTGATATTGAAGTTAGCCGACATTTCACTGAAATCGGTCTTCTGCGTCTTGTCGCCCTCGACACTGGCCTGACCCTTTAGTGAGCTGAGCCTGTCCTTGTAGCCGCGGATAGTGCCCGCGATATCGATGCCCTTGACGGCACCGTCGGTCAGCTTCAGACCGGCAGTGCCGTTAAGCGACTTTTTTAGCGTGTTCACCGTCGCGCCGCTGGTCTTCACATCCAGATTCAGGTTGCCCTTGCCGTTCAGCATGTCGTTGTTGATGGCATCGACCAGCAATGGACCGATGGCAATACCGGTCATGTTCTGCTTGAAAGCAATCTGCGGGGTAGCGCGAGCATCCACCTGCAGAGAACCGCTCATCGCGCCTTCATACAGATTGGCGGAAAAAGGTGCCATTTGCGCCACACCGTCATCCGCCTTGAGCTTGATGCGGACATTAGTCGACTTGACGTTGGCCAGGTTAAGCCAGCCGATACGCAATTCGCCGTCAGCGTTGATCGCCTTCAGCGCCGACAGGTCGATCGGCGTATCGGTGGCGGGCTTGCG
>DLMX01000120.1:35233-38546 GCA_002479405.1 Methylophilaceae bacterium UBA7525 | reverse complement strand
ACCTTCAGGGCCGACAAGTCGATCGGCGTATCGGTGTCGGCCTTGCTGCCTGCGGCCGCCGGCTTGTCGTCGGACTTGGCAATGTAGCGATCGGCATCCAGCTTGTCGATATCCACATCGAAATGATAGATCGGCTTGGCAAAGCGGCTGATGCCGAAGCTGCCCCTGATCTGCGACTCGTCCAGCTTGACGGCAAACGGACTGACGTTGAGGCGTTCGCCATCGGCCTTGATGCCCATGTTGAGACCGGTGAGCCGGTATTTGTCGTAGAGGATGGTGGCTATGCTGACCTTGCCTTCCAGCAGCAGATCTTTCAGGGCAGAAAGGTCAGCCGGCTTGTCCGCAGCATCTGCCTTGGCTGCCCCGGCTGTCTGCTGTCCCAGCAACTTGTTCAGATCGAGTGTATCGGCATTCAGATTGAATTTGATATTAGGCCTCTTGAAGCCGGCCACGGCCACATCGCCGTTGAGCCTGGTGGTGTCGATGGCCAGATTGAAATCGCTATTCACCTTCTCCTGCTTGACGTCGACATGCAGTTTGAGCGCGAAATCGCCTTTCATCGCGCCGCCCGGCAACGCCGGATCCTTCACATCCAGATTACCGGCCAGCTTGGGCAGATCGAATATCAGCTGTTCGAGGTTACCGCTGAAGGGCGAGGAGAACTTGCCCTGCACGGTACGTGCGCCCTGCTTGGCGGCAAGGTCGCCGTTGATGCCGCTGCTTTGCAACGCCTTGGGCGAACCTTTGACATCGGCCAGTACCAGATTGGCCTTCACGCTGTCGCTGCCTTTTTCCTGAATCAGGCTCAATTTGACTTCCTTGCCGCTGACTTCATCCTCCTGCACAACCAGTTTGGGTGCAGCCAGATCGACCGCAACCTTGGCACCGTCAAAATTGCCGGTCATGGCCAGTTTCAGGCCGTCAACCAGAAACTCCATGTTTTCCGGCTTGGCATCAACGTCGCCGCTCAGCTTGACGACCACTTCCTTGCCCCCGGCAAAATCGCCCTGCACATTGGCATCCAGCGCTTTGGCGACGAAATGCTTCTGCTCCGGATCGGCCATGAAGTTACCTTTGATCTTCGCGGCGATATTGAGTTCGGGCTGCTTAGCAGACAATTCGAAATCGGTCTTCACATCGAAAGGACGGGCGAGCGCGACATGCCCGGTTTCCAGATTGAACTTGCTCAGCTTGATCTCATTTTTTGCTAGCAGGTCGGTATAGGTCACGGCGGAATTGGTAACCACAATGCCATCGACATCGAACTTGATCTGTTCGGATTCGCTCTCGTCCTCGCTCAGCAAGTCGTCATAATTGGTCGTGCCGTCCTCATAGCGCACGATATTGGCGCGCGCTCCATCGACATAGATGGTGTCGACGATCAGTTCTTTCTTCAGCAGCGGCAGCAATGCCAGCGAGACCTTGAGACCCTCGACCGCTGCAAACTCCTTGTCGCTCTTGTGTTCGGAAATGGAAATGCGGCCGAGGTTGGCGCCGATCTTCGGCCAGAAGGCGAGCTTGATGTCGCCTTCGATATTGAGGGTGCGTTGCTTCTTCTCCTGCACCATTTTGACCACCATCGGCTTGTAATCATTGGGGTTGAATGTGGCGGCGACGATGCCGACCACGATCAGCACCAGTACGATCAGGCCGGCCAGCGCGATAGCGCCGTATTTGAGTAGTTTATTCATGTTTGAACTCGATTCATTATTCAAATTTTCAGATATTCGAACACTTCTGTGCCAAGAAAATACAGGCCGATGAAAAAGGCCGTGAAATAGAGAATGGTCACGATGATCCAGCCAAATGCAATCAATGTCATCAGTCCGTCGCTTTCCATGTCAGCCAGACAAACAAACAGTATCGCCAAGCCCGGCAGGGTGTTGTTCATCGGCAGGATGCCGAACGGGATGGCCATCAGCGCGCCTGCCATCATTAGAATGATACCGCCGATTCTCTGCCCCTGTCTGCCTTCGACCAGACCGTAAAGCCTGGGTTTGGTAAATTTATGACAAAAATTCACGATCTTCAAACAGCCATGGCCGATCAAACGCCAGGCGTCCTCACTCAAGGCCAGATCGCGCAGCGCCTTGGGTAGCACCGGGGATGTCCGTCCGCACCACATCTGCCAGCCGAGAAAACTGAACGCCAGCCCGGCCACTATCGTCATCGGGCCGAGTGGTACAGGTTGAAAGAAAGGAATGACCAGGATCAGGGAAATCAGTGCATAGGCCGAACCATGCAGACTGTCCAGTGCCTCGCCCAGCGTCAGCGGCTTCTGTTTCGCCTGCTCCTCGAAACGGGACAGGCTCGCTAGCAGACGCTCGTAATCATTCATGCGGTCATCAGGCGTTCCAGAAATAGGCCAGGACGATGCTGCCAAAAACGATACGGTAGTAGGCAAACAGGCGGAAATCGTGATGCGCGACATAACGGATGAAGGTCTTCACCGCCAGCAACGCCGCAAAGAAAGAGGTGATGAAACCGACAGCAAATACCGGAAAATCAGCCAAAACCAGCAAGTTCCAGTTCTTGATCAAATCAAAGGTGGTTGCGGCAAACATGATGGGGATGGCGACGAAAAAAGAGAACTCAGTCGCCGCCTTGCGTGACAGACCGAAAATCACGCCGCCGAGGATGGTGGCGCCGGAGCGTGAGACCCCCGGGATCAATGCCATCGACTGTGCGCAGCCGATCTTCAATGCCTGCTTGAAACTCATGTCATCCACTGTTTCCGTCATCGGTGCAGGCGCAAATTTTTCCACGATCAGAATGACAAAACCACCGACAATGAGGGCAACAGCAACCGTGAACGGTGAAAACAGATAGGCCTTGATCTGGCTGTGGAAAGCCAGGCCGAGTAATGCGGCGGGCATGAAAGCGATGCAGAGATTGAAGATGAAGCGCTGTGCCGCCTTGTCGCTGAATGCACCGCCAGCGACATGCTGCAGACGTGTACGGTATTCCCAGCAGATCGCCAGGATCGCGCCAAGCTGGATGAATATCTTGAACACCTTGCTTTTCTCATCATTGAATTCGAGCAGGTCACCGACGATGATCAGGTGGCCGGTACTACTGACCGGCAGAAACTCGGTAGCCCCTTCCAGCATGCCCAGGACAAAGGCCTTCAACAACAGCATCCATTCCATAAACTGAGAGTCTTTCTTTTTCTAAACTACTAAAATCGCTCGCCCGGCCGCAGATAACGCCATTGCCCCACCGGCAGTTTGCCCAGCGTCACACTGCCGATGCGCATGCGTTTAAGCCCGACAACATGCAGCCCCACCAGCTCGCACATGCGACGGATCTGGCG
>DLMX01000120.1:23765-35065 GCA_002479405.1 Methylophilaceae bacterium UBA7525 | reverse complement strand
TCGCACATGCGACGGATCTGGCGTTTTTTGCCCTCGCGCAGCACAAAGCGCAACTGGTCTTCGTTCTGCCAGGAAACCTTGGCCGGCTTGAGCGGAACACCGTCCAGCGCCAGACCGAAATTGAGTTTCTTNNNCGGCCATCCTGCGTCAGCACCAGCAATCCGGTCGAATCGATATCAAGCCGGCCGGCCGGCGCCAGTCCCTTGAGGAATCCGCGCTGGAAGGTCTTTCTGACCGGGTCTTCCTCCCATTGATTATCCGGGTGCACCAGCACCACGGCAGGCTCATAACCATCCTCGGCCTGGCCTGAAACATAACCTACCGGCTTGTGCAGCAGAATCGTGACAATTTCCGACTGGTGCTTTTCCGCCGCCTTGCTGATTTCGATTCTGGCATCCGGCGCGACGCGGGTACCCAGCACATCGACCACCTCGCCGTCGACCTTCACCCAACCGTTGACGATCCACTCATCAGCTTCACGGCGCGAACACAAGCCCAGCTCCGCCATGCGTTTGGACAGGCGCGGGAAATCGGGATTGGAGGCCAGCGGCTTGGGCGCAAACATCGGATTGCTCGCACGATCCTGATTAAAATCACCCTGCTCGAAGCCATCCCGAGCCTTGCCCCCGCGTCGCGGCGTATCGCGCCCCTGCACCGGGGTTTTCGGCGGATTGCGTTTGAACTCATCGCGCTTGAACTCACCGCGCTGCAAAGGGCGCTCTGCAGGGGCGCGACTATCCGGCGTCACAGGCTGACGCGGCTTGCCGTCATGACGATGGTTACGCTGGCGTTCCGGCTTGTCGATTACCGGCGCTTTTACCTGCCCGGCAATGTTGGTTTGAGGTTTTTCCGTTTTTTCCGGCGGGCTTGTGCGTACCCGTTTGGCAGCATCAGGACGACGCACCGGCTTGTGCGCCGAATTGCCGGCTTTGGATTTGGAGGATGGGAGTTTGAGTGTGGTCAATGCAAGTTATCCTTTGATGTATTTTAACAGAGCAGCAGTACAAACTTGCCCTTGATTTGCATTAAGCGTTAGTCCATTGGAACTATCCACTAAAAACCAAACAACTTTTCAGCCATTTAGACCGTGACAGACATTTCCGGGGTTCGGCGCAAATCCCTTCATTCATCGCTTGCAAAAAGGGAATGATCAGTGTCAGAATGTCCCCAATTATTCCCAGGGATTATTAAAAATGGATGCCGTACTCACCACCAGCACCGATATGGACGCGGTTCATGCCTACCTTCTGGAAGCACGCAAGCACCATACTCAGGCAGATATCGCACGCCACACGGGCGTAACCATCCGTACCGTCAGACGATGGGAAGCAAGGCAATCACAACCACCCGCCTACCTTGTACCCGCATTACAACAGCTTTTACCCTTTTCCTCTTCACCGGCTCAGGAAGGTAGTTTCGACTTCATCGACCTTTTTGCAGGTATTGGCGGCATCAGAGCAGCGTTCGAGGAAATTGGCGGCCGTTGCGTATTCACCAGCGAATGGGACAGTTATGCCCAAAAGACCTACACGGAAAATTATCGCGACGGCCATCTGATTGCGGGAGATATTACCCAAGTAATCGCTACGGACATTCCCGATCACGATGTGTTGTTGGCAGGATTCCCATGCCAACCGTTCTCAATTGCAGGCGTCAGCAAGAAAAATGCTCTGGGCCGCGCCCATGGTTTTCATGATGAAACACAAGGTACGCTATTTTTCGATGTCGCCAGAATTATTGAAGCGAAACGCCCGCGTGCCTTCCTGCTCGAAAATGTCAAGAATCTGGTTTCACATGACAAGGGCCGGACCTTCGATGTAATGAGTCGAACGCTAACCCACGATCTCGGCTACCACATTCACTACCGCGTCATCGACGGCGCGCATTTCACCCCGCAACACCGCGAACGCATCCTCATCGTCGGCTTCCGCGAACCCGTCGCCTTCGATTTCGACGCCCTGCCGCTGCCACCCAAAAACGCACGCAGACTGGGCGAAATCCTGCATCGTACGGATGGCTACGAGCCGAAACTGCCATGGGACGACAACCGCTTCTTCGACCATGCGCACAACAAGGTACAGGACAAATACACCCTCACCGACAACCTTTGGCGTTACCTGCAAAACTACGCCGCAAAACATCGCGCCAAGGGCAACGGCTTCGGCTTCGGACTGGTCGGACCCAACGATGTCACTCGCACGCTCTCGGCCCGCTATTACAAGGACGGCTCCGAAATTCTTGTCTATCAGGGCGAAGGCAAAAATCCAAGGCGACTGACCCCAAGAGAATGCGCCCGACTGATGGGATTCCCGGATACGTTCAGGATTTCAGTGTCAGATACGCGGGCGTATCAACAATTCTCAGAGGCTACTGTGATTCCAATGGTTGAAGCAACTGCTAAACTCATGATTCCGTTTATACCAAACAAGGAGAAGGCCACTACGACAAGCTTCGTAGCTGTGCCGAAGGACATCGTGAACTCAAGTCGCTGGACAAAAGAACAGGTGAAGCTCGCTTTTCATTTATATTGCCAGATTCCGTACGGAAAGATTTATGGGAGCAATCCAGAAATAGGTAAGTTGGCAAAAATCATTGGCCGTACAGCCGATGCTGTTGCAATGAAAATGCTCAACATTGCAAGCCTTGACCCAGCCGTTACGAGCACGGGACGAGTCGGTCTGACTGGAGCATCAGCATTAGATCGTGAGGTATGGAATGAGTTTCACGCGGACTGGGAAAGGCTTGCTGTTGAATGCCAACTACTTCGGCAACAATTGGACAAAAACACTGCTGATGAGGTTGAGCCAGAAAATGATGAGCTAGTGCCAGAAACTTTTACTGGGGAAACGCGGCAAGTTATTACCGAACAGCGCATTAAACAAAATTTCTTTCGCCGCGCTGTCATGAGCAGTTACCGTGGGCGATGCTGCATGTCTGGCCTGTCGGAGCCGCGACTATTAATTGCTAGTCATATAGTGCCATGGAGCAAAGACAAGGCAAATCGTCTAAACCCAAGCAACGGATTATGTCTTTCCGCTATTCATGACAAAGCTTTCGATAAAGGACTTATTACTCTTTCTGATGATTTCAAAATTCTGGTTTCAGAGGAATTGAAGCGACAAGACGAAGCATTTGTGAGAGATGTATTACTACCTTTGAGTGGAAAGCAAATTGAATTGCCTGAGCGTTTCGCGCCAAACGTTGAGTTCATTTCACACCACAGAGAAAAGTTGTTTGTAGATAACCTGTAGTAGCCCAAATGCCAGAGCCATTACCAAAACAATCGCTCGTTTTGCATGAAGACACCTTTTACGAGTTTTTCATACCATATCGTCACCCCCAAACGCAATCAAACATTTGGGGAGGTCATGGGCTAGAGACATTTGGAAAAGATTTTCATCTCGTTTGTAGCCTTGATGAGGCCTATGTGTGGACAGTAATTGATGGCAGTGATGATCGAAATCAATGGATAATTCCGGGCATTCATCATGTCAATCGGATTTGCTACCTTGTTACAGAAAAACCACACATCTGGCTAGAAGTTGAGTTTTTAATACCGTACAGATTCCGTTCATTAACACCCCTCGGGTTAACGCGACAGATAAATAAACTCGAAACGGCGCTGTTAAAACATTCTTTACCAACCCAATCCTAACACCAACTGACGCTGGCAGTACGCGGCTTCAACCCAGCGCGGAATATCATTGAGGATGTGGGCGGTGCAGTGGAGTTGCTTACGGATGCGGGGCATTGCGCGGCAGCTTGGTCATTTGGCGACTTGATGATTGGATGGAACAAGAAGCACGCACAGGCGGCCTATGTTCCCTATGAGAGCGAGAAGGAAAAGGACCCTGCCTACCAGTATTTCAGCCCAGCACTACTGGGAGAAGGCACAGATTTCAACCGCTATCTGGCAGCACTGCATGCCGGGCTGGTAATCTTCGATCCGGGTTCCAAGATCATGAAAGCAAGTACGGCTAAATCAACAGTGAAGGCACGTAGCCAGTTCCGTATTCCCGTAAAAAATTTGACCAGTCTTTACCAGAAGTTCGGGCCGGTAGAATTTTAGACTTGCAAACAATAGGAGCAACCTGAGTTAGCTCGTCATTGCTGTTCTACGGAGTTGTCTTGGTGCTGCAAAGCAGTGTCTACAGCCCGGATGATCTGAATCCAAAGCTTTTGTGAAGTCATTAATTGTCATTTTGGCTCCACTTTTGCGTGCAACATCATGCCTCGCGTCAACAGCAATCGAGTAGTAGGTTATTTGTGTGTCTGCAAGCAATTAATTGAATTTGTTTTTTTGCAGGCTCTCCAAAACGGCCTAGCAGGCCTGCGGCAGGGGCCGAATCGGCGATTCGGGGCCAGGTTCAACGCACGCAGCGAATCGTCTTGCTTCAGCTGGTGCTGCTCAACCCATCCAGCAACTTGATGAAGTTGCGCTTGGCCTTGAATTGCAGGCGCAGCGCGGCGATGTACTCGTGGTATGCCTCGCCTTGCAACCATGGCCGCATTTCGCGCAGCAGTTCGGCGGCTTCGGCGTAGGCGTTGTTGCTACCCACCGAGACAATATGCGGGATTGCCGAACAAAAATGGGCGGCAGCCGCTTCCGGGTGTGTATCGGCAATCCGACGAGCCAGCTCAATCCGTATGTAGTGACTGCATTCCAGTCTCCCGACGACTTCGCGTGCTTCATCCAGCGCGCCTTCGGCCAACAGGCATCGTATGCGGGCAGTGCCGTCGGGCGCTACGGCACGTGGAAACCGTGTGTTGTTGCGCTCGAAATATTTACGCTCGCTGGTCTGCATGGCCTCATGCGCACGTGTGCGCCACGCCGGCCAGTCCTGACCGGAGGCGTGCTTGAGTGCAAGATAGTGTTCGGGAGAGACATGCTCGAAAAAATTCCGCCAGAGCAGTTCCAGCGCTTCGGTATCCAGCCCGTCGTTCAGGTAGAGACCGGCCAGCACCGCACGCAATCCAACATCGCGCGGAAAGGCTTTGATGCCGCGCTCGGCCCATTGCACCGCTTCGCGCTGGCGGCCATGATCGCGGCAAACGTCAATGACACGGTTGTAATGGTAGGGGTAGCGCAGATCGTGACCGAGCAGCCGTATCAGCAAATCGACATCGCCGCGTTTTTCTGCCAAGGATTCCATCAGGTAGCGCAGGCGGCTGGTTTTGGCATTAAATTCGTCATGACGATCCGGTTCGGCCGCGGCGATTGTCCAAGCCGCTTCCAATGCCGACTCCCACTCGGAAACACCGTCATCGCCCAGAATTTCCATGAAATCCTCAATGCGGATTATGTTCCAGTCGTCAGCCAGCATCAGCTTGAACAGCCGCCGCGGGAAAGCAGCATCCCCGACTGCCGACTGGCCGCAGGCTTCGAGGTACAGGCCCGCGATATAGTGGATCTCGCCGCCTATCGCTCCTGAAGAGTCGTCGCTTTGCCCATAGATATTGAAGAGCCGCTCTAGTGCATACTCGCCCAGCATCACACAGGTTTTGGCGTTGCCAGAAACCAGCAATTGCCGGAACAAGCCGCCCAGCTCCTGCAGTTTACGTGCATATTCGCGGCTCTGCCGATAATCGAGAAAGCGGGGATGACCGAGGATCGCAGAGACGGATTTTTTCAGTATGGCCGGATTGACGTCGCCAGCCAATTGCTGCTGTACTTGCAGTCGGCGTCGTAGTTCTGGATATTCATTCGCCAGCGACAGGAGCGTTTCGGCCAGCCATGCCGCCGGTTGCCCTTGCAGAAAGGCAACAAGTCCATCCGATTCGGCCTTGTTTTTCCCGGACCTTGCA
This sequence comes from Methylophilaceae bacterium UBA7525, assembly GCA_002479405.1. Taxonomy (GTDB): domain Bacteria; phylum Pseudomonadota; class Gammaproteobacteria; order Burkholderiales; family Methylophilaceae; genus UBA6140. Next base: position 29,260 of record DLMX01000120.1, on the reverse strand, counting down.
TCGGTAGACTGTTCTGCCGCCAAACCCAGCGCAACCACGTGTTTGCAACACTCCCCCGCATCGCCCACTGGGCAGCTGCATGCGAAAGACAAGTGCCCGTCCTTCCAGGAGAGACGGCTCTGATAAATATGAGTGCCTGCCACTTCGCCATCAACCGCATGCACATCGCGCTGCAGTATGCGCACCCGGCCATCGGCAACATAGCGCTCGCCGCGCCGGTAGGCTTGATCGCCTGCCAGCAAACGCAAGGAGACGGTAGAAAATTCCGCCACGATCAAACCTTCTGATAAACCTCGCTACCCTTCTTCACGAACTCGATGGCTTTTTCCTGCATGCCTTTTTCCAGCGCCTCTTTTTCATCGACGCCCAGTTTGTCGGCGTAATCGCGCACATCCTGCGTGATCTTCATGGAGCAGAAATGCGGACCGCACATGGAGCAGAAGTGCGCCTGCTTGGCGCCTTCCTGCGGCAAGGTTTCGTCGTGGAATTCCTTGGCTTTTTCCGGATCAAGGCCGAGGTTGAACTGGTCTTCCCAGCGGAACTCGAAACGTGCCTTGGACAAGGCATTGTCGCGAATCTGCGCACCGGGATGGCCCTTGGCCAAGTCGGCGGCGTGCGCGGCGATCTTGTAGGTGATGATGCCGACACGCACGTCTTCCTTGTCCGGCAGACCCAGGTGTTCCTTGGGAGTCACGTAGCACAGCATGGCGCAACCGTACCAGCCGATCATGGCGGCGCCGATGCCGGAGGTGATGTGGTCGTAACCGGGAGCGATGTCGGTGGTCAAAGGGCCAAGCGTGTAGAACGGGGCTTCGCCGCAATGCTCCAGTTGCAGGTCCATGTTCTCCTTGATCATGTGCATCGGCACGTGGCCCGGGCCTTCGATCATGCATTGCACGTCGTGCTTCCAGGCGATCTGCGTCAGTTCGCCCAGCGTCTTCAGCTCGGCGAATTGCGCTTCGTCGTTGGCGTCGTAAATCGAGCCCGGACGCAGGCCATCGCCCAGACTGAAGCTGACGTCGTACTGCTTCATGATCTCGCAGATGTCCTCGAAGTGTTCGTAGAGGAAGGATTCCTTGTGATGCGCCAGGCACCACTTGGCCATGATGGAACCGCCGCGCGAGACAATACCGGTCATGCGCTTGGCGGTCATCGGGATATAGGCCAAACGCACGCCGGCGTGGATGGTGAAGTAGTCCACGCCCTGCTCGGCTTGCTCAATTAAAGTATCGCGGAAAATTTCCCAGGTCAGGTCTTCGGCCTTGCCATCCACTTTTTCCAGCGCCTGATAGATCGGCACCGTGCCGATCGGCACCGGCGAATTGCGGATGATCCACTCACGCGTTTCATGGATGTTCTTGCCGGTGGACAGGTCCATCACGGTGTCGCCGCCCCAACGAGTGCCCCACACCATCTTCTCGACTTCTTCGCTGATGGAAGAACCGAGCGCGGAGTTACCGATGTTGGCGTTGATCTTCACGAGGAAATTGCGGCCGATGATCATCGGCTCGATTTCCGGGTGGTTGATGTTGGCCGGGATGATGGCGCGGCCACGGGCGACTTCGTCGCGCACGAATTCCGGGGTAATGACCTTGGGAATACTCGCACCGAAATTCTGCCCCGGATGCTGCGTTTGCAATAGTTCACTCATGTTCTCGCGACGCTGATTCTCGCGGATGGCGATGAATTCCATCTCCGGGGTAATGATGCCCTTGCGCGCATAGTGCATCTGACTGACGTTCATGCCGGGCTTGGCGCGCAACGGTTTGCGATGCAGGTTGAAACGCATCTCTGACAATTCCGGATCAACCAGGCGTTGTTGACCGAAGGTTGAAGTCGGACCATCCAGCTGTTCGGTATCACCGCGCTCGGAAATCCAGCCGGCGCGCAGTGCAGGCAAGCCGTTGCGGATGTCGATTTTGACGTTCGGGTCGGTGTATGGGCCGGATGTGTCATAAACCACGACCGGCGGATTCTTCTCGGCACCAAAGGCGGATGGTGTATCGGACAGACTGATCTCGCGGAACGGCACGCGGATATCCGGACGTGAACCTTCTACATATATCTTGCGGGATTTGGCGAAAGGCTGCGTGGTGCCTGCATCAACTTCGGCCGTTTCGTTGAGAAATTTGGTGAGATTTTTGTCGCTTGCGTTCACGATGGTGCTCCAGGTTCATTTACGTAAGGAGCACAGTGAATCTGCATTCCCTACAAGTTGATAATAGGGAAGCGTTAAAACTGCTTCCACTATTCAATAATTGGTAGGGAAGCGGTAAAACTGCTTCCGCTATTCAATAATTTGGTAGGGAAGCGGTAAAACTGCTTCCCTACGGCGGCATTACCCGCATCAGGTTCAAAGGGTGTTTCTCACTGCAAAACAGGCGTTTTGCAGACCCCCAGCAATGCGCCGAAGTTACGCGAAAGTGGCATGAAATGCAAGTAAAAGCTGAGTTCCGGCCTCCGGCAAAACCCTTCAAAAGCCATGGATTTAAAGGTGAGGTCATGGGAAAACCAAGCCAGCCACAGAGGTCACAGAGAACACAGAGGAAAAGCAAATGCATGCCCATGTCGAAGCAACCATGCGGCTGGTACCTTGCGTCCGCTCAACCATGGGTTTTCTCTGTGAACTCTGTGTCCTCTGTGGCAAAAACTTTTGGCCCCCTTATTCAAGCAACTCTCCGCTGATCGGTCCGCCGCTGATGATTGGCGTAAGAAAATAATGCAGCCCGGCTCTTGGGTATTCCTGCTGCAGGCCTTGCAGAAGCCTTTCCAGTGCGGAGACTTGGCCGTGCACCATGAACTGGGTGCGTTTCTGCCGGCCCTGCACCTGCTCAGCCACACTCATGGCCGAGACACCGGAACCATGGCCATAGACCTGCATGCTGGTAAATCCCTGCACGTGATCCTGCACCAGCAGCCAATCGACCAGGGATTCCTCCAGCTCGGGCGAAACAATCAAGGTTAATAGGGCTTGTTGCATATCAGGTCCTCCCGAAACGGCGATAGAGTATGGGCAGCAATATCAGCGTCAGCAGCGTTGAGGTGACCAGACCGCCGATGACGACGATGGCCAATGGTCGCTGAATCTCCGATCCGGGGCCGGTAGCGAACACCAGTGGCACCAAGCCGAAAGCGGCAATGAAGGCCGTCATCAGCACAGGCCGCAAGCGCCTTTTTGCACCCTCGATGACCACTTCCGCCAAGGCCATGCCGCTGGCGGCCAGTTGGTTGAAATAAGTCACCATGACCACGCCATTCAACACGGCGATCCCCAATAGCGCGATGAAACCGACCGATGCCGGCACGGAAAGATACTCACCCGACAACCACAAGGCAAACACGCCGCCGATCATGGCGAACGGGATATTGGAGAGAATAAGTACGGACTGCCCGGCCGAGCCAAAGGTGGCAAACAACAGCAGGAAGATCAGGCCGAGCGCCACCGGCACCACCATGCCGAGACGCGCTGCCGCCCGCTGCTGGTTCTCGAACTGGCCGCCCCACAGGATCGAATAGCCTTCGGGCAGTTTCACTTCACTGGCTATTTTGGCTTTCGCTTCTTCCACATAACCGACCAGATCACGGTCACGTACATTGGCCGTCACTACGACCATGCGCGCGCCACGTTGGCGATCGACCTTGACCGGCCCTTCCACACGCTCCAACCTGGCCACAGTAGACAAGGGCACATTGCTGCCATCCGGCAGGGTCAGCAACAAATTGGCGAATTCCGCCGGCGAATTCCGCAACGCCTCATTGCCACGAATCATCAGCGGCGTACGGCGCTCGCCTTCCTGCACGATATTGAGCACTTTGCCTTCCAGTTGCATCCTGAGGATGGACTCGATCTCCGCGATGGTGAAACCGAGACGACCGGCCGCCATGCGGTCGATCTCGACCTGCAGATACTGGATGCCGCTGTTCTGCGGCGTATAGACATCCTCACTGCCTTCAATACTCTGTAGTACCGCCACCACCTGCTCGGCCTTTTCCGCCAGCACATCCAGATCGGTACCGAACAGCTTGATGGCAAGGTCGCCACGTACGCCGAGGATCATCTCGTTGACGCGCATGTCTATCGGCTGCGTGAAACTGTAGGCGATGCCCGGCATCTGCTCCATCACCTCGCGCAGATGGTCTATCAGACTCTCCTTGGTCTTCATACGCCACTCGGACTGCGGTTTCAGCACAAGGAAATTGTCGGTCTGGTTGAGTCCCATCGGGTCCAGCCCCAATTCATCCGACCCCACGCGGGAATAAATACCCTGCACCTCCGGTACCTTTTCCATAATGGCGCGCTGTATCATGAGGTCGGTTGCCACGCTCTGCTGCAGATTGACCGACGGCAGCTTCTCGACGCCGATGATGATGTCGCCTTCATCCATGATCGGCATGAAGGTCTTGCCGATCTGCAGGTAAACCAACACGGTCAGTGCCAGCGCCGCCAGTGCGCAGCCGATGACGATACGGCTATGCGCCAACGCCCACTGTAGCGCCGGCAGATAGGCCGCCTGCGCCTTGCGCACCAGCCAGGGCTCTTCATGTGAAACCTTTCTCAGCAAGAAGGACGCCAATACCGGAATCACCGTCAAGGACAGCAGCAGCGAACCGCCCAGCGCGAAGACAATGGTCAACGCAACCGGTGAGAACAGCTTGCCTTCCAGCCCCTGCAAAGTCAGCAGCGGCAGGAAGACAATAATGATGATCATGATGCCGGAGGCCATGGGCACGCTGACTTCACGCACGGCGCGGTAGATCAGGTGCAGGCGCGGCAGGTTCTCCGCACGTTTGCTGTCGGCCAGATGGGAAACGATGTTTTCGACCACCACTACCGCCGCATCGACCAGCATGCCGATGGCGATCGCCAGCCCTCCCAGGCTCATGAGGTTGGCTGAAATGCCAAACTGCCGCATCAGGATGAAGGTGATCAGCGCGGCCAGCGGCAGCACCAGGGCCACGGTCAGGGCGGCACGCAGGTTGCCGAGGAACAACACGAGCAGGATCAGCACCAGCACGATAGCCTCGATCAGCGCCTTGGATACGGTGTTGATCGCACGCTCGACCAGGCTGCCGCGGTCGTAGAACACATTGACCGAAACGCCTTGCGGCAGCGTCGGCCCGATCTCAGCCAACTTGTCCTTGACGCCCTGCACCAGCAACTGGGCATTGGCGCCGCGCAAGCCCAGCACCAGCCCTTCCACCGCCTCGCCTTTGCCATTGCTGGTGACGGCGCCATAACGGGTCAATTCACCTATCTTCACTTCAGCCACGTCCATGATGCGTAACGGTGCGCCACCATCACTACGGATGACCGTATTGGCGACATCCTCCAAAGTGACAAAACGACCTTCTGAACGAACCAGCAGAGACTCCTCGCCATCATCCAGACGCCCCGCGCCATCGTTGCTGTTGTTCTGCGTCAGCGTCGTTTGCAAATCCTGCAAGGTCACGGATCTGGCGTACATGCGGGCATTGTCCGGAATCACCTCGAAGGT
>DLMX01000120.1:10309-23591 GCA_002479405.1 Methylophilaceae bacterium UBA7525 | reverse complement strand
ATGGTGAACATGAACATCTCGCCCAGCGGCGTGGTCATCGGCGCCATGCCGCCGGAGATATCGGCTGGCAGGCTGTCCCAGACACCACCCAGGCGTTCGGCCACCTGTTGCCGCGCCCAGTAGATATCGGTGCCTTCGGCGAAATCGACCGTGATATCGGTCATCGCGTATTTGGCGACAGATCGCAGCATGGTCTGCCGAGGCAGGCCCAGCATCTCCACCTCGATCAGCGAGGTGATGCGACTTTCCACTTCTTCCGGCGTCATGCCCGGCGCCTTGATGATGATCTTGACCTGAGTGGTAGAAACATCGGGAAAGGCATCGATCGGCAAGGCGCGGAACGAAACAATACCAAGACCCAATAACAGCGCTGTCACCACCAGCATCAATAGCCGCTGGGTCAGCGCAAATTGTATGAGGCGAGCCAGCATCATTCGTCTCCCACGCCCAACCACTTGCCCTTGATGGCAGCAGTGCCTGCCACGGCGACCTTTTCATCGCCGTTTAACCCGGCCCTGATCGACACCATGCCTGCCTTCTCGCCGAGCAACTCGACCACCGTGGCAACAAAACCCTGCGAATCCTGCACAAAAATGTAGTACTCGGCGCCGCTTCTGACCACGGCTGACTTGGGCAGAACAAAAGACTGACCAGCGTTTGCAGCAACACCTTCCGGCACGATCTCGACTTCCACATACTGTCCCGGTATCAGCCTGTCAGCACCCGCAACTACTTCTGCACGCAGTTGCAGAGTCTGGTCATTGCGGTTGACGCTGCGAATGATGTTGACCAGCTTGCCTTCGACACCGACCTGCGGCAGTTTTACCCGCAGCCCCGGTCGCAGCGTATCGAACAACGCCAGCGGTGCCCGGATCTCCACCCATAGCGGGCTGAGTTTGGCGACACGATAGAGCGGCATCGCCATCTCCACGCGCTGACCCACTTTCGCCATCTGCTCCAGCACCTGTCCATCCATCGGCGCTGCCAGCGTCAGGCTGCTGCTCATATTGCCGCTTTTTTGCAGCTGACTGATGCCGCCACTGCTCATGCCGGCCAACTGTAAGGCCTGCTTGCGCTGAGCAAGTATGGCCGAAGTCTCGGCATGATGACTCTGTGTCGTCAGGAAGCGGCGCTGGGCAATGATGCCTTCCTGGTAGAGCTCCTTGTCACGTGCCAGCATGTCGGTCGCCAATTGATGCTGGGTCAGCGCCTGCAGGTACTCGCTTTGCAGGCCAACCATTTCCGTACTGCTGATCTGCGCCAGCGGCTGGCCTTTTTTCACCGACTGCCCGGCCGACACATAAAGCTCGGTAACCAGCCCGGCTTGCGGTGTCGTCACCACGCGCTCCTGCGCGACGGGAATGACCACTTCGCCTGCCAGACGCTGGCTCGCCAGATTGACGCCCTTGCCGAGTTCCGCCACCTTGATGCCCAGTGTCTGCTGCTGCGTCAACGTGATGGCGATCGGCGTCGCCGGCTCCGCGGCCAGCGCTGGTTGCGTCAGACACACAATGAGGAAAAACATGAGGCAGATGCTTTTGTTCTTGTTCATGGTAAAACTGCTATTCATGGCAAAACTCCTACAGCCTGGTTAAAGCGGGCAATATCCCATTGCAGTTGTATCTGCCGCGCACTCAGCGCGCGCCTGGCCTCATAGGCCTGCGCGCGTACCCTTAACAGCGCGACCAGATCGGTCTCGCCCAGTTGGAAGGCCTTCTCGGCCAGACGCAAACTCTCCCGCGCGATCGCCTCGTTCTCGCTGGCGATCTGCAGTTCGGCCCTGGTCACGGCCAGATTGTGTTCCGCCTCATGCATGGCGGTCTCGAGCTGATAACGCAGCCGCTCTCGATCAGCGATCGCCTGCGCCACCTGCATATCGGCAGCAGCCAGCTGCTGTGCGGTATGGCTCTCGCTGCTGAGCGGAATGCGGACACTGAGACCGACGCTGTCATTGTAGGCGTTGTCGAATGCACCACGCTGACTGCGCGTATTGACCACCAATTGCAGATTGTCACGACTCTCCACCGTACTCAGGTTGCGCTCCTGCTCCGCCAGCTTCACCCGCGCTTCCGCTTCCTGCCAGAAAACATGCGACTCACTGTAGGTTTCCAGGGAAGACTGTACTTCTTCCAGCTGGCCGGGAATCTGCTGCAATCCGGTCAGCACTGAGTAACGATGGCGGGCATGATTCAGTTCGGCATCGGCACGCACGACCTCGGTTCTGGCTTGCAGCCCTTCCTGCTGCGCCAGCATCAGATCGGTTTTGGCCAGCTCGCCGGCCTGATGCCGGCGTTCGACATCGCGCTGCAGGGCCAGCGCGGTTTCATGGCGCGATTTGGCGAGGGCCAGCTGGCTCTCCGTCATCTTCAGTTCCCATACCGCCTCGCGCAATTGTCCGGCGACTGCCAGCAACAGGCTCTCGCGACTCGCCTGCAGGCTGAGCTGGGCATTTTCCGCCACGGCCGTGCGCGCGGCGCGCTGTCCAAGGCGCCAGAGCGGGATCTCGACATCGGCCTGCCATTCGCGTTCACCGCGGCCGCTGCCGAATCCATCGTTCTGATGACTCAGCGCCAGCGCGGGCGCCTTGGGCAGCAGACTGTTGGAGCGGGACTGGCGTGCGAGCACATCCCGGTCCCGCGCCTGCAGCTGGTACTGACTGGGATTACGCTTGAAGGTCAGCTCCAGCGTCTGTTTCAGGCTCAATGCCGGATTAGTCTCCAGCACATCCTGATGTTCAAGCTCTACTGCAGCGACCGATGCTGGCAGCAGCAAAGAAAAGGTGATACAAAGTCCAACAGCAAGTTGGATAAACGAACGGGCACCCATGTAAATCTCCTGATTTAATACAAGCGGCCAGAAGCAGACTCAGGCCATTATCCGGCATAGCGCACGGAATGGAAATCAGAAGCAGGGTGGGGCTTGGGGTTGGGAGCTTCGGTGGCGGAAGGGTAAAACAAAATCTGGCTGAGACTGAAAGCCTGCGACAAAAACCGTCAATAACGGAACAAACAAGACGAAAAACAAGGCTGGCAGCTGATCCAGCCAATCCGATAACTCGATTTTCTTCGGTATTCCTTCGGCAATAGAGACGATTTGATGCGTCCCATGTGGATTTTCCAGCACAGGATTTGTATCATGGGCATGATGTGCGGGAGAGGCGGCGGTATGCAGATGCATCACACTGGCGTGCTCAATACCACCTGGCTCCAGATGCGCATGGACAAATGGCGTAAGTATCTGCAGGCTGATCAGCCAGAGTACAATCAGCCATGCTGGAAGTTTCAGGTAATTTGAATGCATTTTCCGTACAATGTAGTCATCGGGTTTGATATTACTACTTTCAATAATCAACGCCTATTAAGTTATCCGGGGAAAACAAACCATCATGCTATACGCCATTTTCAACATCAGTGCCCTTATCGCCATCATCCTGCATATGACCGGCCACCTGGAGCGATGGGGCATGGAATGGATACTCATCGTTTTCGCCATTGCCGTATTCCCGGCCGTCATTTACCTCTAGGGCGTATACACACCAGGCTTCAACGTTCCACCGCCGGTCTGTCGTCCGGCAAGTGATAATTCTGCTCGCGATAAAGTATCGACGGTAGCAGAACATGTCCCAAAGCACGCCTTTCCATCGCCTCGGCGTCCGTCGGCGGCTCCTGCGGATTCAGCTTCTTCTCAGTCTTGTCATAAACCGCATGTGTCGGTGCTTTGCCAGGCCGCAACACTACGACTTTTTCGCCCTCCATCCAGGCATAGTTCTCCGCATACTGCATCATGGCACGGCCCGGCAGATCTTCCGGCTCGGCGCTGAGATCACGCCCGGTCATCGGGTGTTCGGCATCAAGCCCCATCAGTGAGATGACTGTCGTCGGCAAGTCGATCTGACTGGCTACGGACTCGATGGCACGCGGCTGGATATCAGCTCCCAGAATCAGGCCCGGTATATGAAAGTGCTTCACCGGCACCAAGTCATCGCCGCGTACGCGGATATCATGATCAGCCACCACCAGAAACACGGTGTCTTTCCAGTAAGGACTGGCCTGAGCCTGCCGGAAAAACTGACCCATGGCGTAATCGGCATACTTCACGGCGTTGTTCTCGGTCGCCTTCGGCTCTTCATGCAGCTCGATGCGGCCATCCGGGAATTCGAATGGCGAGTGGTTGGTGGAAGTAAACACCAGCGTAAAGAATGGCTGACCACGCTCGTGGTGCTTCATCAGCTGTTCGTGCGTCTTGTTGAACAAGTCCTCGTCGGAAACGCCCCAACTGCCGGTGAACACCGGGTTGGTGTAGTCGTTCTTGTCCACCACCTGATCGAAATCATTGTTGATGAAGAAATTGCGCATATTGTCGAAATGCCCTTCACCACCATAAATGAACTCACTCCAGTAACCCTTGCGCTTGAACAGGCTGGCCAGGGTGAAGAAATGATCCTGCGACAACGAGAGCTTGACCACGCTCTGCGCCGGAGTGGGTGCAAAACCGGTCACTACCGCCTCGATACCGCGTACCGAACGGGTGCCGCTAGCGTACAGATTCTCGAACCACCAGCCTTGAGTCTTCAGTTTTTCCAGTTCGGGGGTGACAGGCACGCCACCCAGGGATTCAACAAAAGTGGCACCCAGACTTTCCTGCAGGATGATCACCAGATTCAATGGTTTTTCGCGCCGGACAGTGGCAACCTGCCGGGTCAAAGTCGGCAAATCGGCATCACCGATCAGCGGACGAGGATCCTGCAATATTTCACGCATCAGCCGGATTTGTTGCATGGCCTCTTCTTCACTCATATCGCCGTAGATCTCGCTGGATTTGGCCTCATGCTTGAGGTTGTAGATAGCGTGGAACACCGACCAGGTAGAATTCATGATCAAGGTATTCACCATGGTGTCGGAGGTCAAAGCGAACATGGCCGGGTTGGCGGGGCGGTGGTCAGCAGTCGAGCGTACGGAAAACACCACCAACAGTACGACGAACGGCAGGGCAAGCCAGTGCTTCCAGCTGCTGGCCGGACGATACTGGCTGAGCCAGGGGCGCATGAATCGGCCGATAGCCCAGATGGCCAGCAGCAACGCAGCTGTGGCGCCAAACACATGGACACGGAAGCCGTTCCACAACATGGGCACCACTTCCACCGGATATTTCAGGTATTCGACAAACAGGCGATTAGGGCGGGTGTCATACTCGCCGATAAAACCGGGCGTAGTCGCCTCCATGAAAACCAGCAGCGTGACGGAAGCTACGACCCAGAAGAAACTGAACCGACGCCACCAGATCCATGCACTTTTATGTACGAACAATGGCGCGATCACGAGAGGGATGATTACCAGCAAGCCCATCTGAATAATGTCGACTCGAAAACCCTGCAACAGCATCTCCGGCCAGATGCCTGTCGCCGCAACACGCTCGGATTGCCATACCATCAACACCGCGCGGGAAAGTGAAAGTATAGGCAAAGAAATCAGGTACATCGCCACCAGTGGCGCATAAAAGCCCAATGACTCCAGTCTTTTCCAGAATTTCGCTAGCATTTGATCCTGTCAGTGTTTAACGGTGAATAGTCAAGATGTTCAGATTGAGGCAAACATTACAAAATCAAGCTGAATCCAGGCTTAATTTACTTGCCCGGCAACATGCGGACCAAGGTGTTATCCCGCCGGATATGGTGGTGATATAGAGCTGCCAGCGCATGTAGCGCTATCAGTACGTAACCCGCATTGCCAACAGTCTTGTGTATGGCCTTGATGCTATCCGCCAGAACTTTATTCTCTGCAAGCAGGGGCGGCAATTCCAGGCCATAGAAAGGGACTGGTTTTCCGGCAGCACTTAACATCAGCCAACCGGCAATCGGCATGCCTATCATCAGGGCGTACAACAACATGTGCGCACCCTGTGCAACGCGATGCAACAGCCAATGGGGTGCAGGCTGAATCGCAGGCGTATCGCTCGATACCCTGAAATATAAACGCACCATGACCGCCAACAAGACGGTAAGCCCCAGCATGTAATGTATGGTCTTCATCAGCTCACGCGCATCTGTGCCCTTGGGAAACAGCTCGCGCAACTCGATAAAACCGTAAACGGCAAGCAGCAACACCAGTGTGACCCAGTGCAAAAACACCAGCGGACGGCTGTAACGTTCAGCATGATTTGTTGCAGTCATGTCATTTTCTCCTCATTCAATATGTTGTGGGCAAACGCCAGCATCAACAGTATAACCAGACTGGCCAGCCAGGCGGCCCACAGGGTATGGAACAGGAAATGGGCGCCACGCATCTGCTGCACCCAACCCAATACCAGACCCACGCTCAAACCCGCACTGAATACAACCGCAGCGACCCTCGGCTTATGCGGCAGCCAGAATACACACAAAGCCGCCAGCCACAGGCCGACCGTGGCATGTCCGGCAGGGAAGCAATGGCCGATTTTCATTCCCTCGGGCACATGGTCCAGCAAACGCAGGAAAGGTTCTGTGCCGCCATAACGATCGACCGTCCACGGACAATGCAGCACTGAGAATTGCTTGACGCCGCGCACAATGGTCGGCACCAGCAGGGATGCCGCTGCGACAAAGCGCAAACGGCTTCTGACGAACGGCGTGACCATGTTCCACGGACGAATGAAATCCCAGGCCACCACCAGCAACACCAGATAGCCGCTCTTGATGATGACGTTCTTCACATAACCATGCATCAGATCCTTGGCAAACCAGCTGTCGAGCCAGGGAAATGCCTTCAATTGCTCGTCGTAGTAGTAATCCTCGATCAGCAGATCGATATCGGTGTATTGCCCCAGAAGCAGCATCAGCACTGCGGACACCGCCAGCATCAGCATGGCGCGCCGGAACATGGGCGTGTCCAGCCTTACCATCATCTTGACCATCATGGCTCAGTTCGCCACTGGTTCTTCAGCGGGAACCGCTGCCAGCACCGGCAACTCTTTCAAACCACCGTTCTTGAAAGCATTGGAGGCAGTCTGGTAATAAGCGATGGCTTCCTTCACCAGTTGCGGATCGGCATTGACCGGCTCAGCTTCATAGCTGACCGGATCGACGCGATAGGCTTCCACCATCTGCCTCGGAGAAAGCACGATGAGTTGATCATCCTTGTAATATCCCAAAGACTGATAATTACTGACAAAGGCACGTGGTGCAACGTGGGCGTCGGTAAACATGTTCTGACCGAAAAAGTGTTCCGAACCGGAAGCCCCCAGTAGATCCAGCAAGGTCGGCGGCACGTCGATCTGGCTGACCAGACGCTCGAAGCGCCCCGGCTTCAATAGTGCCGGTGCATAAAAGACCATCGGGATGTGGTATTTGTCCACCGGCAAACGGGTCTTGCCGGCAACCGAGGCGCAATGATCAGCAACGATGACGAACAGCGTATCGTCAAACCAGGGTTTGGTCCTGGCCTCGTCGATGAAACGACCGATGGCATAATCGGTATATTTCACTGCCCCGCGCCGATTACCTTGCGGCAGATCGATACGATCTTCCGGAAAAGTAAAAGGCCGGTGGTTACTGGTGGTCATGATCTGCATGAAGAAGGGCCGGTCGCCGCCAGCCGCCGCATCCAGCGACAGCAGGGCATTATCGAACAGACTTTCATCCGCCACGCCCCAGACATTCTCCATGACGATGGATTTTTCGTCGAAATCGGTGCGGTCCGTCACCTTGAAATCATTGCCCTGAAAGTAGGCGTTCATGTTGTCGAAATAGCCGTAGCCACCATAGACGAACTCTGTGGCGAAACCTTGGATTTCCAGATATTCACCCAAAGTGCCCAGATGGTCGCTGTTCGGCCGGCGCACGATGGCTTGGCCGGGGATCGGCGGTGTGCCCAGCGACAGCGCTTCCAGGCCCCTCACTGTGCGGGTTCCTGTAGCGAACAAGCGCTCGAATTTCAGACCTTCACTAGCCAGTTTATCGAGTTCTGGCGTCAGGTTTTCCGTGTTGCCATAAGCGCCGACATAACTCGCAGACAGACTTTCCACTGTAATCATGACCACATTCCTGGGGCGCTTGAGAAAGGGACCCAGAGTATTGCCATCTTTATCCGCACGGGCATGAATGACACGCATGTCAGCACTACGTTTGACGCCCAGATCAGCCAGCACCTTCGTTGCCTCCCGCTCAGGCATGGTGGCATAGAAGCGGTTGTAATCCAGCTCATTGCGACGCATCGCCGCCGCCAGGTTGAACAGACCGTTGGCGCTCAATTCCTGGGCATAGGCATTACCCGCCAGTTCAGTCTGATCGAGATTGGCGGCAACGCTACTGAGCCAGGGCAGGCAGACGACCAGCGCAAACATTACTGCTCGTCTTCTCCAGCTATGCGGCGCATCCTGAAATCGCAGGTAACGACTGCTGAGCCAGACGATCAGACTTGTCAACACGGCAATGGCGGCCAGAATCCATGCCACCGGATAGGATTCACGTATATTGCCGATGACCTCGGTGGTGTAGATCAGGTAATCGAGCGCGATGAAATTGAAACGCGTCGTAAACTCTTCCCAGAACAGATACTCCGACACCAAACCGAACAGCAGAGCGGCGACTACTACCCATGCCACTGCCCAGCGTAGCGCGTGAACCACCTTGCTTGCCCGCAGACGGTTACCAAGCAAGGCCGAGGCCAGCAGGAACACGCTGACCAGGTAGGCCAGCGTCCAGACATCGAACCAGCTACCGAGTGCAAACACCTTGAGCGACTCGCCCACACTCATTTCCTCCGGCCCGACCTCGAGCCACAACACCAGCCTCAGCAGCAACCAGCTGATCAGCGCCATCATCACCAGAAACACCGGGAACGATACTTTTGCCATCCCGGAACCGGCCTTGCGTTCCAATGGCTTCTTCATTGCATTCAATTTCATCTTGCTTCCTGTATGGTATTTACCAACTGCCTGTCGTTCTGCGGACTTGCCTCCGCTGATGTACGCGAATTTTTCGGTCGCGCAATGATGGCCAGCATCTTTTTCGATTCCGGGCTCAAGCGTGTTTCCTGCCGGTAAGCCAGGAAGAAACGCAGGCGGTCGGTGCGGCTGCAACCGCAGGTGTGCCGGTGCAGTATGCCGAGATCCTTGAGTGCCGCCTGTTTGCTGCTCCATCTTCTGCGCGCTTTTTCCAGATCGATGAAGCGGGTCACGAAGCCGCCATCCGGCTGCTGCTTGACGAAGATGTGCTTGGGATAAGGACAGCTGTGCTGGAAACGGTGGTCATGCATCCGGCGCATGGCCGCCGCCACGCTCTCAAACAGCCGCTGGCGGGCAGCGCGATCCATGCCGGCGGTGATCAATGTCTGCGCATCGCCCAACGGCCGGTAACCCTGCAGGGCCTGCATCATCAACATGGCCTGCTGTTTTCCCTGTTGCAGGTGTTGTCCGTAGTAGAGCAGACCAGCCGTCGGGATATCGTAGCGATTGAATAACCGGATGTTGCGATACTCGCGCTCGAACGTCGGGCGCTGACTGAAAAAGTGCCGCCAGCTGCGATAGACATGATTCTCCTGGCGCTTGATGAAGACCTGCGTCTGACTGGCATCATCCAGGTTCAGTGCCGTCGTGCATACGCCGCTCCAGCCGCCGCGGCGGTAGTTGGGTGCTTCGAACCAGTTGTCCTGTTGCAACTGCCAGAGCGCGGCAAAACTGCCGGCATGATTCTGCAGCAAAGTACGGCGCCATGCCGCGCTGATGTATTCCATCGGTTTCATCCGCTTCAATCCTGGTTCTTGCGCAACACATAAGTACGCCACATATGGTAGTACTTGAGGAAATCCAGCCGCGCTTCAACCGTGAAGCCACTGGCAGCGAATTCCGCCTCGATGGTGGCGGCCGGTGTCAGGAAACGGTTCTGATACGGATGCGACTTGCGATGTTCGTCCTGTGCCCGACGGCGCATGGCCTTGTAATTGCCATCCACCCAGAGCGAAACGATCACCGTGTCACGGGTGACGCGATGAAACTCTTTCAGCAGCTGCAGGCGTTGCTCCGGTTTACCCAGATGGTGCATGAAACGGATGCAGAAAATGCTGTCGACAAAATTGTCCGGCACCGGCAGTTCGAAGGCGGAGGCCTGAAATCCTTGAATCCGTTGTGTTATTTGCTCCGGGCGATTGGCCATGCCGGCATCGATCATGGTCTGGTTATAGTCACTGGCATGAATGATGCGCTCAGGATCCTCTGCCAGCACATCCCAGAACCTGCCGGTACCACAGGGTGTATCCAACACGGACTTCGGATTGCCGGCGATACGCAGGGCCTTGCGCGCAATCTGATGATCGCGCCAGTTGGAAAGCCTGCGCCAGAACTCGTACTCGTGCTTCTCGAAATATTCCTGCGCGTGTTCGGCATCGTACTTGCCGGCGAACGCCAATTCACTGCTTGCTTGCTGATTCATCTAATCGTGTCCTATCGATTCTCTTAATCTTGCGGTTTTCTCGTCTAGCGGGTATCCGGCCCGGAATCAGAGCTTCTTCCGGGCCTGTTCCATGCCCGCCTCGATTTCCTGGCGGCGGCCGGCATCGGCATCCTCACGCCCCGGACGAGCAGGTGCCGCCAAGGCTTTTTCGTAGTACTGCAGGGCTTTTTCATATTCGCCACGCTCGTTGAGGAAATCGGCATAGAAATAGTTCGGGTCTATGCCATTCGGATTGATCTCCAGTGCCTTTTCCAGATAGGCACGCGCCTTCTTCTTGTCGCCGAAGCCGAGCGGCCAGCCCGGCACCTTGTAATGCAACGAACCCAGGGTGGTATAGGCGGAACCCTGCAATGCCTGCGGGTTTGCCTTTTCTGCTGCCAGCAGCAGATCACGCGCTTTCTCGGCCTGCTTGAGGGCACCAATGCCGCCCTTGGCCTTGGCATAGCCACTCAGAATGATGGCTTCCCAGATCATGGCTTCCGGCGCATTGGCGTGCTGCTCGGTGATCTGGCGCGCACGTTCGGCCAGTGCCTTGAAAGCCTCTTCCTGCGCCTTTGCCGGCGTGTGGTAATTGGCCTTGGCCCAATCATGCTGCAATTGCACGATGTCGGCAGGTAACGATTCGCCGCCAAAGGCCGCGCTACCAATAGTCAACAACGAAAAACTGCAAATCAATGTCAGTGCGGTGAGTAATTTCCTCATGGTGGTATCTCCTCCAGGTTTACTTGGGTGTGGTTTGAGTACGGCTTGCATAAGGCCGGGCGATCTCGGTCTGCTTTTTCAGGCCGAGACTGACCAGACTCGGCAAAAAGCCATTGAGCCAGGCAAAGAACGATTCCGGCTGACCGATATAGCTATCGCGATTGCCGCGGGCAATGGCCTGCAGAATCTTTTCCGCGACGAACTCCGGTTCATCCAGATTGGTGCCGGTCGCCTTGAACATTTCAGTGGCAATCGCGTCGTTGATCGGCGTCTTCACTGCACGTGGCGCGACATAAGTGATGGCGATGTCATGGCCCGCCAGTTCACGGCGCAGCGCTTGCGAAAAACCGCGCATGGCGAACTTGGTCGCGCTGTAGCTGGCGTAATGCGGGAAACCGATGGAACCGAAAATGGAGCCAATGTTGACGATCTGGCCGCTGTTGCGTGCGATGAAATCCGGCAACAGCGCCCGCGTCAGCTGCAGAGGCACGGTCAGGTTGACCTGGATCATCTGCGCGATACGTTGCGGGTCCTGCTGGGCGAACTGCACGAAATCAAGGATGCCCGCATTGTTCACCAACATATCGACGCCGCCCATCTTCAGCTTCGCTGCATCGGCGACGCCTTGCGCTGCATGCACATGGNNGCGATGAAATCCGGCAACAGCGCACGAGTCAGCTGCAAGGGCACTGTCAGATTGACCTGGATCATCTGCGCAATACGTTGCGGGTCCTGTTCGGCGAACTGCACAAAATCCAGGATGCCGGCATTGTTGACCAGGACATCGACACCGCCCATCTTCAGCTTCGCCGCATCTGCAACGCCTTGCGCCGCATGGTCGTGGTTGAAATCGGCGACGATGATGCTGGCCTTGCCGCCGCGCGACGAAATCACATCAGCCAGGGCATTGAGTTTTTGTGCGTCATAACAGACCAAGGCCAACTCGGCGCCTGCTGACGCCAACTTCAGCGCCAGATGTCGGCCGATGCCGCCGGTTGCGCCAGTCAGCAGAACTCTTTTGCCGGCCAGACTCATGCGACCTCCCGCATTTCAGCAGAGAGAAAGCGTTGCCCCAGATCGCGGAAAATATCACCATAGAGCTTGTAGAACATCTTGGCACTGTCTATCACCGCCTGCTGGTCTGCAGGGTCTTCAATACGATTCGCCAGGCTTTCATAGAAAGCAACGTGGCTGATATCCAGCGAACCGTGCGAAGTCAG
Source organism: Methylophilaceae bacterium UBA7525 (assembly GCA_002479405.1). Taxonomy (GTDB): domain Bacteria; phylum Pseudomonadota; class Gammaproteobacteria; order Burkholderiales; family Methylophilaceae; genus UBA6140. Next base: position 11,246 of record DLMX01000120.1, on the reverse strand, counting down.
GTAAGTGAACGCCTGCTTGCCCAGGCCCAGGCTTTGCTGGATGGCGGCACCGGCCTGCGTCGCCATGGCCGTGCTGGTACCTTCCAGCACCAGCACCATGCCGAGGAACCCGACCGGATTGACGCGATACACCATGTCATAGGCGTAAGCCACCATCAACTCGGTCGCCTGACCCGGTTTGCCGTGACGTACCGCTTCGGCATCACCGCCACAGGCGGTGATATCGTTCAATATCCACTCCTGATGACCCAGCTCTTCCTCGATATATTCGGCCATGCCTTCGCGCAACCACTCATAGCGCTCGGGCAGGCGGCCGCCGCAGGCCATCAGCAAGGGCGTGGTGTGCTTGACGTGGTGATAAGCCTCGGTCAAAAAGGCGATATAAGCTTGCAGGCTGACCTGTCCGGCGACACCTGCACGCAGCAGGGGTAGGTTGAGCAGCGCTTCACGTTCCTGCACGGTGGCAGCGAGCAGTTTTTCATACACAGACATTATCGATTTCCTCATACAAAGTATTGATTCTTGGAGCGTAGGCCTGCCAGATCACATCGCGGCGCAGCCTGAAATTGGGGGTCAGCTGGCGGTTCTGGCTACTGAAAGGTGCATCGGCATACAGCCAGCGGCCGACGCGTGCGTAATCCGGCAATCCGGCGTTGACCTGACCGACGATCTGCTCGATATCCGCATCGCTGGCTCCGGCTGCCGGCACAATCAACGCGGTATTCCACGGCCGCGCTTCGCCAAACAGTGCGGCCTGCACGATCTTCGGCGACTGCGCCAGCTGGCTTTCTACCCATTCGGGGGAGACGTTGCGGCCGAAGGAGGTGATGAAGACATTGCGCTTGCGCCCGCTGATATACAGATAGCCGGCATCATCCAGGTAGCCGATGTCACCGGTCTGCCAGAAGCTGTTGCCATCCGCGCCCGGTTCCGCTTG